>JAEUHA010000583.1 GCA_016793535.1 Opitutaceae bacterium
TGGGTCTCGCGGTTCTGATGGGCTTCATCCTGCGGGATGTGCGCCTGCGCTACGTCGAATCGATGCGGCGGACGCTCAGCGACACCGCGGCGCTGCTTGCAACGCTGCTCGAGGCGGAGACGCCGGCCGCCGACGCCGACCTGGGGGCGGCGTGGCGGAGAAACCTGCCCGCGCTGGCCCGGGCGGCGGGCACGCTGCGCGTCTACGTGACGGACGCGCGCGGCTTCGTGGTCTTCGACGGCAACGGCGGCCGCGACGTCGGACGCGACTACACGCTGCGGCCGGAGATGGTGGGATACTTTGCCCAGGCATACGAGGCGCGCGGCGACGCCGGGGTGGTCGACGGGGAGCTGCGGGTCACGGCGCCGGTGCGGCGCGGGGACGTGACGGTGGGGTTCGTCGGCCTCGCCCGCCCGTTCAGCACCATCACTGAAGCGGTCCTGCGGGCCCGGCTGCGGCTGGTGATCATCGCGCTGGTCATAGCCGGCGTGATGACCGCGGCGGGCTGGTGGATCGCCTCGAAACTCACGCACTCGCTGGAGCGGCTCACGCAGTACGCCCAGGCGGTGCGCGACGGGAAGCGGGCGACGCCGCCGTTTTCGAGGGCGACGGAGATCGCCGCCCTCGGCAAGGCGTTCGAGGAGATGCGGGTCACACTGGAGGGGAAAGCGCACGTGGAACGCTACACGCAGGCGCTCGCGCATGAATTCAAGGCGCCGCTCTCGGCGATTCGCGGTGCCGCGGAACTGCTTGGCGAGGAGATGCCGCGGGAGGAGCGGGCGCACTTCATCGCCAATCTGCGGGCGGAATCGGAACGGATGCAGCGGCTGGTCGATCGCCTGCTGGAGCTGTCCGCGCTGGAGGCCCGGCATGGACGCGTCGAATTCACGCGCGTGGACCTCCGGGCGGTGGTGGACGACGTGTGCAACGGCCTGCGGACGGCCGCCGCCCCGCGCGGGATCGCGATCCGGGTGACGGGCGCGGAGCGGAGCGAGGTCGCCGGGGAGCGTTTCCTCCTCGCGCAGGCGGTGAGCAACCTGGTGCAGAACGCGCTGGAGTTCTCGCCGCCGGAACGCGTCGTCGCGGTCGAGCTCGCGGCCTCCGACCGCGGTATCCGTTTGGTGGTGACAGACGACGGACCGGGCGTGCCCGGCTTCGCGCTCGAGCGGGTGTTCGATCGCTTCTACTCGCTCCCGCGCCCGGACACCGGACGCAAGAGCAGCGGCCTGGGGCTCAGCATCGTGCGGGAGATTGCGCGGCTGCACGGCGGCGAGATCGAGCTCGTGAACCGCCCCGAGGGCGGCGCGCGGGCGACCCTGACCCTGCCGCCGGCCTGAGGCGCGGCGGCGGACTTCATCCCGATTTCATCGCCGTTTCATCAAGACTTCGCGGGGGTGAGGTTGAATGGGGAGGATGAATCCCCTTCCTGCCGCGCTGCCCTTGACGCAGCGCTTTGCCCGGCGCAACGCCACGGTCCTCAAGCTCCTGGGCATCGGCTTTCTGGTCGTGCTGCTGCTGGGACCGCTGCAGCTCGTCGAGTCGACGCTGCGCGAGCGCCGCCAGCGTCACGACGGGGCGGTGGCGGCCATCACGCAGACCTGGGGAAAGAACCAGCGCCTGCTCGGGCCGGTGCTCGTCGTGCCGTACGCGTATCGGACCGAGATCGAGGAATGGACGACCGCGCCCGACGGACGCCGATGGAAGGAGAAGGTCACGCGCTCCCAGACCGCCGAGGCGTTCTTTCTGCCGGAGCAACTCGAGGTTGAAGGCGAAATCGACCCGTCTGCGCGCCGGCTTGGGATCTACACGACGCAGGTGTACGCCGCGACCCTGCGGATTCGCGGGCGGTTTGCCGCGCCGACGTTCGCGTTTGCGAGCGCCCTGGCACCGGAGCCGCAATGGAACCAGGCCCGCGTCGGAATCGCGATCAGCGACCTGCGCGGCACGCGCGAGGCGCTGGTGTTGAAATGGGGGGCGGCGGACGTGGGACTCCAGCCGGGTGCGCGGCTGGAGGGCTTCGGTCCCGGGCTGCATGCACCGGTGAAGGTGGCGGAGAACGGCGGGGCGGTCGACTTCGCCCTCGAGGTGACGCTCAACGGGAGCGGCGGCCTCGCCTTTGCGCCGCTGGGCCGGCAGACGGTGGTGACGCTGGCTTCGAAGTGGTCGTCGCCGGGATTCCAGGGGGCGTTTCTGCCGGTGACGCGCGACGTGAGTGCGGCGGGCTTCAACGCGACGTGGCGGGTGAGTTATTACGGGCGGGATTTTCCGCAGCAGTGGACGCCAGGCGTCGGCGCGGCCGTTGCGCCGCAAGCAATCGAGGCGGCTGTCTTCGGCGTGAACCTCGTGGAACCCGTGACTGCGTACCGCACCATCGAACGCGCGATCAAGTATGGCGTGCTGTTTCTGGCGCTCGTATTCGCGACATTCTTCCTGTTCGAGACGGTGAGCGCGGTGCGACTGAACGCCCTGAACTATCTGCTGGTGGGCGTCGCGCTTTGTCTCTTCTACCTCGGTCTGCTCGCCCTCTCCGAATTCATCGGTTTCGCGCCGGCGTATGTCGGGGCGGCCGCGGCGTCGCTCCTGCTGGTGGGATTGTACGGCTGGAGTGTGCTGCGCAGCGGGTGGCGCGCGGTGCTGGTGAGCGGGATGCTGGGGGGCGTCTATGGCTATCTGTTTTTTGTCCTGCAGATGGAGGACCTTTCCCTGCTGGCGGGGACGGTCGCCCTGTTCGCCCTGCTGGCGGCGGTGATGTATGCGACCCGGCGCAATGAACAGCCGGCGGTCGTGGACGCGGACGCGAATGCCGGAGTGGCCACCTCATGATCCCACGACCGAAGCGACTGCCCCGGTTGTGGTGTGCGATGCAGGGCTTGCTGCCGTGGGAAGCCGGTGTGCCCGGCCCCCGACGAGGTGCGACAGGATTGCGCTCGGAGATTCTGCCGGCGTCCGATCCCGCGCCGGTCCAGGGGCGGGCGGGCGCGGCTCCCGCCACGGGCGGTGGAATCATCGCGGTCAAGGTCGAGCCGGCCCAATGGTACGGGCAGTGAAGGGACTTCGGATTGGCCGGGCGGCCCCGGTGACCGAGCCGCCGCTGCGGCACAGAGGTTGACGGGGAATATTTTGCTGTTCCGGTGCGACGGGAGATTGCACCATGGGGTCACCCCAACCCCACCATGAAGACTTCGTCACGCCCGGTCGCGCTACGTGTGCTGCTGATTGTAGTATTGCTTCCCTGGTCGGTCCTGTCCGCGGCCGACGCGGCGGGCGCCGGCACGGTCGAGGGCCGGGTCAGCAATCCCGCCAATGGTGAAGTCCTCGAGCGGGCGCGTATCACCATTGAGGGTACGTCGCTGGAGACGTTTTCCGACACCTCCGGATTTTATCGCCTGACCAATGTTCCCGCCGGCACGGTGCGGGTGCGGGCCTTTTACACCGGGCTCGGGGCCCAGACCAATCCCGTTACGGTCACGAGCGGGCAGACCACGCAGCTCGACTTCGGGCTCACGCTCCTATCCAGCCGGCCCGGAGTCGCCCGCGACGGCGAGGTCGTGAAGCTTGCGGAGTTCACGGTGAGCACGTCGCGTGACATGGACGGCGCGGCGATTGCAATCAACGAGCAGCGATTCGCGCCCAATATCAAGAGCGTGGTCTCGACGGATGAGTTCGGCAACGTTGCCGAGGGAAGCGTGGGCGAATTCCTGAAGTTTCTTCCGGGCATCACCATCGAGTACGAGGCGGGCGCCCTGGCGCGCGGGATTTCGATTAACGGCGTGCCGTCCGAAAACGTCCCGATCACGGTCAACGGCTTCACGATGGCGAGCGCCGGTGGCAACAGCGGGACGGCCCGTGGCGTGCAGATGGACATGACGTCGATCACGAGCACCTCCCGGATCGAGGTGGAGTATTCTCCGACGCCCGAGTCGCAGGGCACGGCGCTCGCCGGGTCGGTCAACATGGTTCCGCGCAGCGCGTTCGAGCGCTCGCGCCCGGAGTTCAAGGCCAATGCGTATCTGATGTGGCGCGACAGTGCGAACGAGCTCGAGAAGACGCCGGGTCCGTTCGAGGGCGAGACCTGGAAGATCAAGCCCGGCTTCGATTTCTCCTACATCCGGCCGGTGACGAAGAATTTTGGGTTCACGCTCTCGGGCGGACACTCGGAGAATGGCACGAAAGAGGAGTTCATCCAGAACACCTGGCGGGGCGTGAGCGCGGCCACGAACGGGGCGGCGTTTCCGCACACGACGCCGGACCGGCCCTACCTGACGAGCACGGCGGTGCGCGACGGCACGAAGCGGGCGGCGCGCACGTCGTTCGGCGCGACGGTCGACTACCGGCTGTCGCCCAACGACCGGCTGTCCTTCTCGTATCAGCACTACTACATCGATTTCCTCGTGCTGAACCGCACGATCACCTACAACATCACGAGCGTCGCCGCGGGAAATTTCACGCCCTTCTCGATTCGTGGCAGTCCGGGGCAGGGCAACGTCCAGCTCGGCAATGTCTACCGTGACCGCCGCAACTCCACAAAGTCGCCCTCGCTCGTGTGGCGGCACGACGGTCCGGTCTGGCGCCTGGAGGCCGGGGCGGGGCTTTCCCTGGCGAACAACACCTTTCGCGCGATCGACAAGGGCTACTTCAGCAATTCCACGGCGCAGCGCAGCGGGGCGACGATTGCGTTCGACGACATTTTCTACCTGCGGCCGAACCGGATCACGGTCACTGACGCCGCCGGCCTCCCGCTCGATCCGTACAATATCAACAACTACGTGGTGACCCAGGCCACGTCGAATCCAGTAACCAACTACGCGACGCAGCGGGGATTTTACGCCAATGTGCGCCGCGATCTCGGGGGCGCCACGCCGTTGACCCTCAAGGCCGGGGTCGATTTCCGGCAGGACACCCGGGACCAGCGGTCGGCAAACTACTCATTCCAGTATGTGGGTGCCGACGGTCGCGCCAGCACGAGTCCGGTCGGCAGCGACGACAGCGCGGCGCCCTTCTTTGCTCCCGGCTACTCGCAGCGCTCCATGCCGTTTGGCTTTCCGAAGGTGCAGTTCGTCGACAACGTCAAACTCTGGTCCCACTACCAGTCCAATCCGTCCCACTGGACCGTCGACCGGAACGCCGAATACCTCGCGTTCGTCAACAACTCGAAGCATGCCGACGAACTCGTTTCCGCCGCTTATGTCCGCGGGGACCTGCACCTGCTCGACCGGCGACTGAAGCTCATCGGCGGCGTGCGCGCCGAGCAGACCAACATCGAGGCGCAGGGACCGCTGACGGATCGCACCCTCAACTACCGGCGCGATGCGAGTGGCAATGTCATTTTCGTCAATGGCGCCCCGCAGCTGATCGTTCCGGCCAGCAATGCGCTGGGCGTCTCCCAGCTCACGGTGCTGGATCGCGCGGCCCGGGTGGAGAAGGAGTACCTGCGCTGGTTCCCGAGCTTGAACGTGAGCTTCAACGTGACCGACAAGCTCATCGCCCGGGCGGCGTACTTCACGTCGATCGGCCGGCCGGACCACAACCAGTACGCGGGCGGACTCACGCTGCCCGACGACGAACAGCCGCCGAGCTCGACCAATCGCATCGCGGTGAACAATGCGGCGATCAAGCCGTGGAGCGCGCAGACGCTCAACGCGCGGCTCGAATATTATTTCGAAGGCGTGGGGCAGGTGTCGGTGGGCGGATTTGTCCGTGAGTTCGAAAATTTCTTCGGCAACACGACGTTTCGCTCCACGCCGGAGTTCCTTGCCCTGTACGGACTGGACCCGGCGACATATGGGCCCTTCGAAGTGGCGACCCAGCACAATATCAGCAGCACGGTGCGGATGAGCGGAGTCGACGTGAGTTACCGGCAGGCCCTCACGTTCCTGCCGCGCTGGGCCCGCGGGGTGCACGCGTTCGCCAACGCGGCGGCGCAGCGCACGGAGGGCGATGCGTCCGCCAACTTCAACGGGTACGTTCCGCGCAAGGCGAGTTTCGGGTTCAGCGTGGTGCGCGAGCGGTTCAACTTCCGGCTGAATTGGAGCTACCAGAGCAAGAACCGGCTGGGCGCGATTGCCGCGGGCAACAGCATCGAACCGGGGGTCTATAACTGGCAGTCTAAGCGGCTGTTTCTCGACATCCTCGGCGAGTATTATTTCACCGGGCGCCTTGGCGTCTATTTCACGCTCCGCAACGTCGGCGACACGCCGGATCAGCGTGAAGTCGAGGGGCCGAATACGCCGCTGCACGCACAGTTCCGCAGCCGGGAGTATGCCGGCTCCCTTTGGACGGTGGGTATCAAGGGGACGTTCTGAGTTCGTAGCTGCTAGGCGTACGCCGGCGCAGGGGGGAATCCAGGGGTGGAAGCGATCTCGCGCTCCGGCGCGCGCATGAACTCGCCCTAGAACGCCCCGACACGGAGTTTGCGCGCGTGATTGCCGTTGCGGCGGGCGCCCCGACACCGATTGGTTGAGGGAATGCCACTCGTTGAAACGAAGTTCGAGATCCCCGCGGCGACCGCCGACGCGGCCAATGACGTATTGCTGGAGTGGGGCGAAGCAGGGTGGAGCGTGGTGGAAGACGTCATCGTCCGGCGCGCCTGGCTCGTGGGCATCTTCGCCACCGAGGCGGAGGTGGAGAGTCAGACGGCGGCATTGCTTCCGTTGCTCACGGCCGCCGGAGTGACTCGCCTTGGCGAAGCGACGGTGCGGGTATTGGCCGACGCGGACTGGCGGGACAGCTACAAGGCGCACTTTCACGCCTGGCAATTCGGCCGACTGCATTGGGTGCCGGTTTGGGAGCGGGCGACGTTCGTGCTTCCGCCGGGCCATGCGGTTCTCTGGCTTGACCCTGGCCTCGCGTTTGGCACGGGCAACCACGAGACGACACGCTTGTGCGTGGAACGGATGGTGGCGCTGCTGGAACGGCGGCCGGACCCCGCGAGTTGGCGGGTGGTGGACGCCGGCTGCGGCTCGGGAATTCTCGCGTTGTCGGCCGCGCTGCTGGGATGTCGGCGCGTCACCGGTTTCGACAATGACCCGGAAGCAGTGCGGGTCAGTGAGGAGAATGCGGCCCTGAACGGGTTGGCGGGCCGGGTTGAGTTCCGGGTTGGCGACCTGGTTACCGGCCTGGCTGGCAAGGCAAATGCCGTCGACGTGTTGCTGGCGAACATCCAGGCCGACGTCTTGATGCGATTCGCCGCGCCGTTGGTAGGGGCGGTCGCGCCGGGCGGCTGCCTGGTATTGAGCGGGATCCTTGCGACGGAGAACGCGACCGTGAAAGCGACGTTTGCCGCGCTCACGCCTGGGTGGACGCTTGATTCGCGGGTAATGGGAGAGTGGAGCGACGTCCTGCTGGCGCGGCCCGCCTAACGCAAATCAATCGAAGGTGGAGTCGAACGCGGATGAGTGCGTTTCGTCACCACCCGCGGCGTTGGCGAAGCAGCGCCCTCCGAGGTGC
>JAEUHA010000031.1 GCA_016793535.1 Opitutaceae bacterium
ACGCAGCTGCCGGTCGCCGGGCAGGGCGCCTTCGAAAACGGCGGCGCCGTTCACCGTGACCGCCAGCGGGCCGGTGAGGTCGAAGACCTTCGCGTCGGGGAAGAGGGTCAGCGCGGCGACATTCTCAAGCTGGAGCTCCACACGGCGCGGCCCGCCGGCCCGCGCCCGCACGACGGCGACCCGGCCGGGCTGAACCAGGTCTGTCACGTCGGTCCAATACGCCCGGCCATGCAGCGGGGTATCGACTTCGAAGAGGTACTCGGCCGGGTGCGCCACGCGCCGATGCCGCACCAGCCAGCCGACGGCTGCATCGACCCGCACCAGACCCGCCGCGTGCTCTTCGTCGGGGATTCGATCGTAGCGGACATCCTGGCCGAGCCGCCGCATCCTTTCCACGCCCTCCGCGACGCCCTCGAGGTAGAAGCCGGCGTCCTTGGCTCCCTGTATCCACCAAAACGGGACGTGCTGGCCGTTGGCCGCGAGCCAGGGGAAGCTGTACGCCGCCGCGAGCGGAGCCGACGCGGCGAAGAGGTCGGGGTGATGCAGCGCCAGATACGCGGCGCCGGTTCCCCCCATGGACTGCCCGGTGAGATAGATCCGGTCCGGGTCGACCCGGTAGCGCCGCTGCAGGTCGGCGAGCACGCAGAAGATGTCGTTCTCGCCGATGCCGCGGTACTCGGTCGTGCCGCGGCCGTGCGGCGTCGCCAGGAGGACGGCGTGTTTCTCCCCGACCCGCATGAGTTCGTGCGGCGGCAGCCGCTTGTCCTCGAAGAGCGAGCTCTCGTTGCCGCCCGTGCCGTGCATTGCGATGACGAGCGGGAACGGCCGGCTGCCATCATACGTCGTCGGCACGTAGAGCCGGTACGGCTGGTCGGTACCGTCGATCTCCGAACGGTAGGAAAGCCGCAAGTCCTGACCCGGCGGCGGGGCGGCGGGCGCGGGTTGCGCCCGGCTCCCGCCCGCGAAAAGGCCGAGCGCACCGACGAGCAGGCCGGCGGTGGCCACGGCATGAAACCGCGCGGCGAGGGGTGGTTGCACGAGGATCAGAACCGGCCCTGCACGCCGAATCCGACCGACGGATACAGCTGACGCGTGATCGACGTGCGGTCGGAGTACCCGGTGTAGCGGTTGTTGACCGGCTCCTTCGTGAGATTGTCGAGATTCAGGTAGACGGTGGTCCGCGGCGTGGCCCGGTAGCTGAACTTGGCGGACACGAACGTGCGGGGCGACTCGTACGTGATCGACGCCGCGTTGGTGGAAACCGAGATCAGGTACGTGTCGACCCAGTTGGCCTGCGCGCTGAAGCGGAAGCGGTTCAACTGGTAGCTCAGCGCGAAATTCGCGGTCTTGGGGCGGAAACCCGCCACCTGGGTGGTGGCCACCGTCCCACCGTAGTCACCCTTCGTCTCCAGCCGGGTGTAATTCATGTTCACGCCGAGGCCGCGCAGGAAGCCCGGGAGGAAGGTGAATTGCTGCTGATAGCTGAACTCGATGCCACGGTAGCGGGCGCTGCCGCCGTTGGCGGAGGTCGTGATCTGATAATTGCCGTAGAGTCCCTCGAAACCGTTGTTGGGCCCGACCGGAACGAACTGGCTGCTGTCCGTGTAGATGAAGCCACTCACTTCCTTCAGGAAGGCGCTCACCGAGAACAGGCCGACCGGCTCGTAGTAGTATTCGAGGTTGAGGTCGAAGTTGTCGGAGAACTGCGGCTTCAGCGCGGTGTTCGCGAGGCTGATCGTCTGGGCGGAGTCGCTGACGTTCACCGTCGGGATGAGCGAGGCGATCGGGGCGCGGCCGATGCTGGTGGAGTAGCTCGCGCGCGCGACCAGCCCGGAGCGGTCCGCGTACTTGAAGTGGATGCCCGGAAAGACGTTTTCGTATCCACCCTTGTTGCTGCTGCGGTTGGCGAACTCCGCCTCGGCGCGCCGGCGGGCCTCGGGTTCCGTGACGGGCCCCACCCAGGCGGTGCGTCGCGCCTGCTCCGCCGCGGTCACACGGCGGATCGGGCCGTTCGCGAGCAGGCTGGTATCCTCAAACCGGAGACCACCGAGGATGTTGAGCCGGTCGATCTGCACGTTGCCCATGACGTAGGCGCTGGCGATCTCCTCGGTGAAATCGACCTGGTTCAGCATCTTTTGCGAGTAGTGGTAATAGTGGTCCTCGTTCCACAGGCCGGGATTGTCCTTCTGGTGCTGAGCGACGTAGAGGACGTCGGCCCACGGCCCCTGCCGCACGCCGCTGATCGTTTCGTTGACCCAGGAACGCTTGTCCAGGAACTGCCCGAGTCCGCCGGGTCCGGTGAACGTGTAGCTGTAGTAGTCGTAATCGCGGTCGCGCTCCTGCCGCTGGAACTGCAGGCCGGCCTTCAGGTAGGTCGGAACGGGCAGCGCGAAGTTCTTCCGTGCGTTGACCCGCGCCTCGAGGATGCTTGCGTCGGCGATACGGTTGTTCTTCTGGATCGAAAGCGTCGTGTAGTTGGCGAGATTGTACATGTCCGCGCCGGCCGTCTGAGTCACCGTCGGCCAGGCCCCGTCCTGCCGGCGGTCGATGATGAAGCCGATGTTGTTGAGGCCCGAGATGGTGAGGGCGGCCTTCGGCTTGCGCTTCCACTTCAGATACCGGTCGTAGTCGCCGCCCCAGTTCTGGATGCCGCTGGAGAAGGAGGCCGAACCGAGTGCGTCGATCACCAGGGAATCTTTCTTGTACACCACATTGCCGGAGTACCGGAAGTTATGGGAGACGTTGTCGTACGACGTCTCGGCCATGTTGGCGAGGGTCGTCGGCAGCGGGAGCGCCTGGGTGTACTGCTCGTTGAAACCGGGCGCGTAGCTCGCCCGGCTGTTGGCGGCCTGGAGGTTGAAGGCGCGGGTGTCGTTGACCTCGAGGTAGAGGTTGTGGGTCGCGTTCAGGGTTAGGACGGTCGACTCGCTGAGCTTGAACTCGAGCTTCACACTTTCGTTCTGCCGCGTGTGCGGGCCCTGGACGGCGACGGGGCGGGAGGCGAAGGTGCGGATGAAGGCCGGACGGGCCGTCGTCGCCTCGTAGCTGAGGAGCACGTCCTCGGAACTGCCGAAGGCGGTGTTGCGCGAAATCGAGAGCGAGAGGCCGACGTTGCGGTTCTTGCCGAGCAGGTCGGTGTAGGTGAGGCTCACGGACGGCGTGTACTCCTTGATCGGTTCCTCGTAGCCCTTTTCCGCGCGGCCACCGATCCGGCCGACCGCGTGCACGAACCCGACCGAGTACGAAAACTGCCGCGGCACGCTGCGGCCGAAGGCGGTGCGCGTGACCATGTTGATGCTGCCGCCGATCGAACTCGCGGGCATGTCCGGCGTCGGCGCCTTCGTCACCTCGATGCTCTCCACCATCGAGATCGAGGCCTGCAGGAAGTCGAAGAACCGGTTCGTGCCGGACGAGTTGTTGTTGGCGAGCTGGACGCCGTCGAGCTCGACGGTGTTAAGGTTCGAGTCGATGCCGCGCACCATCACCTCGCGCACGCTGCCGGTGGAGAACTCGGCGGAGAGACCGGGCAGCCGCTGCAGGAAGCTGCCGACGTTGTCCTCGGTCTGCGTGCCGAAGGCGTCGGTGGCCACGATGTTCTTCACGTTCGCCGCCGCCCGCTGTCGCGTCACCGCCATCGCACTGCCCTCGCGGTCGCCGACGATGCGAAGCGCCTCCATCTTGTAGATCCCGGCCGTCAGCTCGACATTGCGCACCACGGTCTGGCCGGGCTGCACCGGCACCACGACCTGCTGCGGATCAAGACCGGGAAAGCTCACCTCGAGCGTCGCCGTCGGGCCCGTGAGGCCGGTCAGCGTGAAGCGGCCCTCGCGGTCGGTCGTGACGGCGCGATTGGTCCCGGCCAGCAGCACGACCGCGCCATCGAGGAAGTACTGCGTGGCGGCGTTGCTGACCTGACCGGTCACCGTCGCTCCAGTCTGAGCGGCGGCCCGAAAAGGCACGGAGAGAAGGACGACAGCCAGCAGCAGGCGAGGCAGGGCGAGGAGGGGGAGGCTCGTTTCCATGGTGGGACTTGGATGAAGAACGGATTCAGTTGGCAAAGGCGTTCCTATGGCTCTTTCGGCGCGACACGCCTGAGGGGTGGGCACAGCACATCCAGCGCCAGATGAGCCGGCGGTTGGGGGGACAAGGAAACCGGCAAGGTCGGGGCGCACACCAGGACGGGCCACACTGCGATTCGAAGCACCCGGCCGCGCGGGCCTCAAGCGGAAAGCCGGCGGAGGCGTCGCGCAATCAACGGCGCACGCTGAGCACGACGCCCGCACTCACAAGCACCGCTCCACCCACGACGCCGACGCCCGGCCAGGTTCGAAGCACGCCACAGAGCACCAGCGTGGAGAGCAACGGCGTCACGGCTCCCAGCAGGCTCAGCGACTGGATTCGGGTCCGGGCGAGCGCGATTTCCCAGAGCAGATATCCGGCGGCCAGCGGCCCGACTCCGTAGGCAAACGTCAGCCAAAGACCGCGCGCACCGGCGTGGCCGAACGCGGCACCCGCCCCCGCCGACAGGCCGGCCGCGATCAGTCCCGTGAGCAGGAATCCAAGCGGGCTTGTCGCATAGTCACCCGCCCAGGCTCGCCACCGCGCGAGCGACGCGGAGTACATGGCCCAGCTCACCGCTGCGGCGAAGGCCAGGACGTACGGCAGGAGCCGGAACGGCGGCGTTGCGCCCTCGGCACCGGCCGGGACTGCGGTCGCGGGAAGCTCGGAAAGACCGGCCCAGCCGAGGCCCACGAGCGACAACGCCGTCGCGCCGATCGTCCGCGGCGTCAGGCGCGCTCCCGGCACCCACCACGCGCCCAGCAGCACGGTCAGGACAGGCCAGAGGTAATTGATGAGGTTGACGCCAAAGACCTCGCGCGGCGTCGCGCCGACCAACGCCGCCGGCCACAACAGCCCGTACGCGACAAAGCACGGCACGGGCAGCGCCCACAACCGCCAGGGCAGCCGGAGCGCGGTCCGGAACGACCCGCGATGCCATCGCCACGCGCCCAGTTGCACCGTGCCACCGAGAAGCGACGCCAGACCGACGAACGGCCACGGTCCGAGTGCAGTCGCGCCGAGAAAAATCAAGGTCGACGCGAACGACCAGCAGAGCACCGCGGCCCCACCGAGCCAAAGTCCGGCCGCAGTAGTCTGGTTTCCCGGCGCCGGGCCGTCGTTGGAAGTCACGGGGCGCGAAGCGTGGGTCTCCGGTCCCGCCCGTCAAGCGCGGCCGGGCGCTGGCGGACGCACGGAGATTCCGTTCCGACGATCGCCGACTCGGCATCGCGCCTGCTTCACCTCCAGTCCGCCGAGGCCTCGGCGGCCCCCTCCACCCTGCCTCGCCTCGGCTTTGAGTTTGACTCCTCCCGCTGGTCACCATCCGGTTACTTGACCCCGCGTTCCTGCGCCGCCCGACCGGACGGCAGTCTTTTGCCCTACCTACACTCATGAAACCACTGCGTCTCATCGCTGGAATAGTCGCGTCGGGTTCCCTCCTCCTGGGGACCGCCTCGAACGCTCAAACCGCCCCCACCACCGCGACCGCCGCTCGAGGCACGGGCAGTGTCGTCGGCTTCGTCAGCAACGCCGCCACCAAGCTCAACCTCGAGGGCGCCATCGTCACCGTCACGCAGCTGGGGCTCACGGCGCAGACCGACAACTCCGGCCGCTTCGTGCTCACCGGGCTGCCGGCGGGAACCTACGAGGCCCAGGTCAGCTACATCGGCCTCGATCCGGCCCGCATCCAGATCACGGTGAGCGAAGGCCAGCGCACCACGCGCGATGTCGAGCTGACGGCTGGTATCTACAAATTGGATGCGTTCAAGGTGACGGGTGAGCGCGAGGGCAACGCGCTCGCGCTCACGATGCAGCGCAACGCCGACAACGTGAAGAACGTCGTGGCCATGGACTCCTTCGGCAACCTGCCCAACATGAGCGTGGGCGAAGTCGTCATGCGGCTCCCGGGCGTCGCGCCGGTGACGCAGGTCGAGGGCCTCAACTACGCCTTCATGGTGCGCGGCATGCCGGGCGCGCTGAACACCGTCACCATGGACGGCCAGCGCATGCCCAGCATCGGCACGAACCGCGCGCTGGAACTGCAGAGCATCTCGAGCTCCCTCTTCGAGCAGATGGAGCTGGTCAAGGGCCTCACGCCGGACGCAAGCGCGGACTCCCTCGGCGGCAACCTCAACATGAAGAGCCGCTCGACGTTGAACCTGCGGGAAAAGCGGCTTGTCACCTTCAGCGCCAACGTGCGCGCCGCGCCGCCCGGCACGGACCAGATCCCGCTGCGCGAGAAACACCGCTATCATCCGCTGGTCACCCTCGCCTACCAGGAGGTCTTCAGCGTCCTCGGCGGCGAGCGCAACCTGGGCGTGAACGTGAACACGTTCTACAGCGAAAACGCGATCGGCGGCATCCGCGTAACCACCAACCGGCAGAACACGGTCAACTCACCCGCCTACATCTGGGATTACAGCTACAACAATAATTTCAACAACCGGAAGCAGGGCAGCGTGAACCTCAAGACGGAGTACCGCTACTCCTTCAATTCGAAGTTCACCTTCAACGCCGTGCTCAACCAGAACCACGAACGCATGCGCCGCGGTTACACCATGCGCGCCTACACCGGCAGCGCGACGGCCGTGCCCAGCGAGACCTCGACCGTCACGGGCGTCATTCCCGGTTTCACCGACACCGTCACACGCGTGCGGCCGCTCTCCACCGCGAACTACCTGACGAACGTCGCCAACAACACCGTCATCGACATCAACACGACCGGCCCCAACAGCTACATCGTCCGGCAGGGCCTCGCCTCCTTCGCCGGTGACCACACCTACGGTCCGGTCAAGATCGACTACAACGCCGGCTTCAGCCGCAACAACCTGAAGACGGGCATGAACAACGGCGGCGGCAAGGGCGGCCAGTACGCGCTGACGAACCGCATCACCGGCATCGGCTGGACGATCGACACCGCTGGCTCGCGGGAATTCCCCACCTTCATCCAGACCGCGGGCCCCGACATCGCCGACCCGAACAACTACCGTCCCATCGCCACCGGTCTGACGGCCGGTCCGCAGAACCAGGACCAGATCAACAAGCACATCAACTTCGACCTGATCTACACGCTGCCCACGCCGGCGAAGATCATCTTCAAGACCGGGTTCACCTGGCGCTTCCTCGACATCGACATCCAGAACCTGAGCCGGCGCTGGAGCTATACGGGCACGTCGGCCCTGCCCACCGATCCGTCGGTCCAGCTCTACGGCACGTTCGCCCAGGGCAAGCGGATGCCGGTATGGCAGGTCTCGGACTTCATGGTCGACCGGGTGCCGAAGAACGCCGCGCTATGGACGGAGGACATCTACTACAACCAGCAGCTCAAGTACACCGGCACGCGCGGCGTGGTCGAGGACATCACGGCTGGCTACGGCATGTTCAAGGGGCGGTTCGGCACGCAGGGCTGGCTGGCTCGCACGGGCTTCCTCGCCGGCGTGCGCCAGGAAAAGACGGAGACCCGGAGCTACGGCTGGGTGCGCCAGCGCTTCGGCAGCACCGCCGCGCAGCAGTTGGCCGACCCGGTCGGTTCCGCGTTCCGCGACTACGACGGCACGAAGCGGAATCTCACCGGCAGCTACACCAAGACGTTTCCCAGCATCCACCTGAACCACGACATCACGCCGAATTTCAAGGCGCGCTTGAGCTGGTCCACCGGCTTCGGTCGGGCGGCGCCGAGCAACCTGATGCCCAACGAGTCGATCAACGAGACGAACCAGACCGTCACGGTGAACAACCCGTCCCTCCTGCCGCAGATGGCCTCCAACTGGGACGCCACGCTCGAGTACTACTTCGAGCCCATGGGCAGCCTGACCGCCGGCTACTTCCACAAGAAGATCACGGACTACATCGTGTCAGGCATGGACCGCGGCGTCGTCCCGACCGGCAACGACAACGGATTCAACGGCGAGTACGCCGGCTTCCGGCTCCTGTCTTCGCTCAACGCCGGCACTGCCACGGTGAGCGGCTGGGAAATCGGCTACCAGCAGCAGTTCACCTTCCTGCCCGGCCTGCTCAAGGGCCTCGGCTTCTCCGCCAATTACACGGCGATCGAGACCGAGGGTGACTTCGGCAGCCTGACCGGCGTGAAGCTCAAGACCGATCAAGTCGCGGGCTTCGTGCCGAAGGTGGGCAATGTGATGCTCACCTGGACCTACAAGGGTTTCCGTACCCGTGTGCTGGCCAACTACAACAGCTCCTACATCTCGACGTACAACGCCACCAACGCCGGCGCGAACCTCTACCGGTATTCCCGCACGTCGTACGACATCGGCTTCGCCCAGAAGATCTCGAAGTCCCTGAGCGTCACGCTCGACGTCAGCAACCTGACCGAGGAGCCGCAGTCGTTCTACCAATACACTCCGGACCGGTTCCAGGACTATATCCAGAACTTCGTTACGGTCACGGTCGGCATCGCCGGCCGGTTCTGATTCGCCCCGGCCCAAACGGGCCGATGGTCTCCGCACATGCCCGTCCCGTCCTGGGGCGGGCATTTATTTTCCCAGGTTCCGGCGCATGTAGGCGCGGTGCCCTCATCCCGCAGAATTGAGCGAGCGATCCCGGCAGCCCGCGGGGTGAGGGCACCCCGCTACAGCGACGGAAGCACGGGAGGGCTCCGTTCCTACTTCAGGTCCGGCAGCGGATCCCGCCGCCCGCGCACCACCACCGCCCCCGGCGCGGACACCAGCTGGCGATACTGCGGCGTGTGCACCGGCCGCTCGAGCAGATCGACGGGATTGATGACGGTGACGGGACGCGGCGCGATCGCGCGCAGCAAGTCGTCGAGATCGTACGCGGTCAGCATACCCGGCACCGCCACCTCGTAGATGTGCCGGTGAATGGGCCGATCCACGCCCAGCCGCAGCAGCGCCGGCGACTGCTGCGTCATGACGCGGGCGATACGCCCGTCGAGCGCCGCGGCGTGGAGCACATAAACCCCGGCCGCCCCGTAACCGATCGCGGCGAGCCCGTCGCGCTGCACGTCCGCTCGGGCGAACAGAAAATCCACCGCGTGCATCACGTCCTCGGCGCGCAGCCCGGTGAGCGACTTGCTTACGAGGTAGGCGTGAAACGCCAGGTCGAAATCACCCACGTAGCCCCCGGCCGCTGTCGCCGGCTTCTCCCGCGTGCCGCGCGGCTGCAGGGCCAGCACCAGGAAACCCTGGCGCGCCAGCACGTCGGCATCGCCGCCCGCCGCCGCCACGACGTCCTTGGGCCGGCCGTCCACGATGAGGGCCGCACGGTGCGGACCGGGGCCGGCCGGCACGAGCAGCGAACCGGTCAGCGCCACGTTGCCCGGGAGCGCCAGGGAGATCAGGTCGGCGCGGTAACCGGCCCGATTCCACGTCCGATGCACGGTTGCCACCGGGGGCGTGCCACCCGGCTGCACGGTGATGCCGGCGAGCCTCCGGACGGCGGCGGGCAGATCTGCCGGCGCCTGCTTGCGCGTGAGCGAGTCCGCCCGCCGGCGGTTGAGCGTGTAGACCGTCTCGCTGCCGAGTGAATCCGCGACCTGACCCGTCGGGGTGCAGAGAATCTTTTCCAGCGGATCCAGGACGACGGGCGCCTCCGTCGGATCACCCTGGCCGCCCCGCAGGTGTTTCAGGAAAAACGCATACACCGCCTCGCGCGACTCCCGCGGCATGCCGTGACCTCCGGGACCGACGAACCACTCGACGCGGTCGCCGGCGCCGAAGAGGCCGTGAAACCGCTTGGCCTCCTCGAAGGCCTGGCGCGCGCCCTCGAGGGGAAAGAAGTCATCGGTGGTGGACGCGATGAGGTACGGTTTCGGCGCGAAGAGCGCGATGTAATCGGGAATGTCGAGCCCCTCCGTGAGGAAGTGCGCGACCGACTGCTCGCCGTCCTGCGGCCCGAGCTTCTCCAGCAGCGCCCGCCAGTTCGTGATGTAGCAGGATGGCGCCGCCGCCGCGACGCGCGGATCGAGCGCGGCGATATACGTGGTGAGTGTGCCGCCGCCCGAGCAGCCCGTCACGCCAATGCGGCGCGGATCCACGTCGGGCCGTGTCACCAGATAGTCGATACCACGAATGCCGTCCCAGGTCCGG
>JAEUHA010000043.1 GCA_016793535.1 Opitutaceae bacterium
AGGCTGATCCTAACCTCGGACTGGTTTCCGGACTCGCCCGGCGGATCGACGCGGCGGGCCGCGAGCTCGGTCACGAGTTCTGTCTGCGCGATCCGGACGAGCACCGCCGTTACGCGCCGTACGCGGCGCCGCTGATCACGCCGGCGGCGATGGGCCGGCGCGAACTGTTCGCCGCGCTGCCGTACCGGGCCGAGTTTCCGTTCGCGGCGGACCTCGATTTCCAGGCCCGGATGGTGGAGCGCGCGCACACCGTGGTCGTACCCGAAATCCTGTTACGCTACCGCTGGCACGCCGGCCAGACCACGCAGGCCCGGGCCGCCGCGATCGAGCAGAGCCGGGCGGTGATCCAGATCATCACCGGCCGCCGCCAGGCCGGTCGCGCGGAGGACCTCGCCGCGGTGCAGGCGGCCACCGCGGCGCCGACCGCCGCCGGGTCGTGGCGGCGCGGGGCCGCGGTGTGCCTCGCGGACAGGGCGCCCGTCTTTGCCGCGTACCAGGCCCGGCGTTCCTTCGCGCTCGACCGTTCGCCGCGCGGCGCGTGGCACGCGCTCCGGCTGTTCCGCGCAGCCCGGCGCATCGCCGGGGCCGCGGACCGGCCGCAGGTGCGGCGGATGTTCTTCAGCGGTCCGGTGCGGGCGCTGGGGCTGCAGAGCGCGGCCAGTTGAGAGTTGAGAGTTGAGGGTTGAGAGTAGAGACGCGGACCGAAGATCGACGGTGCCGGATTGGTCTCTCAGCTCTCAGCTCTCAACTCTCAACTCCGCCGTCCCATCACTTCTGCACGCAGCACGTACCCCCGCGCCATCGGCCGCGTCAGCACCCATGGCACCAGCGGCGTCACGAGCAACCAGCGTGTGAACCAGGTCGGGCCCGCGCTGGCGGCGGCGAGGCAGCCACCGGCCAGCACGGCCGCCGTCGTCAGCTCGACGGGACCGCACGCGCGCTCGCGTTTCCCGGCCAGCAGCAGGGTCTGGTAGAACTGCAGCGTGATCAGCGCCACGCCGAAGCAACCGGCGGGCAGGATCCAGGGCAGCGCGGCCCGATAACCGGGATGGATCAGCGGACCGACGAGCCAGGGGGCGAGCGCCGCGAGTCCCGCGACCGCGGCCAGGGCTGTGCCGCCATACGCCAGCGCCATCCGGTCGACCCGCGCCGCGAGCTGCGTGCGGTCCGGTGTCGGGTGGTCGCCGAGGGCGAAGATGCCGGGTTGGAAATACTGCATGAACACCGCGCCGAGCGACGACGCGATCACCAGCGCGGCGCCGCCCGCGAGGGTGAAGTAGCCCGCCTCGACCGGACCGAAGAAGCCCGCGACGATCCAGCGGTTGAGCCCCGCGAGAACCCAGCCCGCCGCCGCCAGCGCGATGAACAGCGGGCCGCCGTACGCCGCCGCGATCACGGGCGGCGCGGGGTTCGTTTCCGCCGGCTTCTGCCAGTAGCGCCGCAGCGCCAGCGCGCCCAGGCCCGCGCCCAGGAGCGCGTGCACCGCGAAACCGCCCCAGAGCGCGCCGATCGCGCCCGCCGACAGCACATACAGTGACGGGGGAAGAAACGTGCGCGACACCGACAGCCCCATCGACACCACGCTGTCGCGCCAGTGCGCGCCTTCCGCCTGCAGCGCGGCCTGCGCGAGCGCGCTGGCGGACAACAACGCCGCCGCGGCAAACAGCGCGGCGCCGAGCGCCAGCGATTGGCCCGGATTCAACGCCGCCAACGCCCCGGCGCCGATCGCCGCGGCCAGTCCAAGCCAGGGCAGGCGGCGCGCCCACGCCCGGGTCACCACCGCGAGCAGGGCCGGTCGCGACGCCGTGGCCGCCCAGTGGCGCACGGTGAACTTCATCAGCCCGGCGTGCACCACCCACATGCCGACCGGCGCGAGGGTCAGGAACACGCCGTACACGCCGAGCACCTCCGGCGGGACGAGGCTCGAGTTCACCTTCACGCCCGCCACGCCGCAGCCGACGCCGAACGCCTGGGCGAGGGCGATGGGAATGAGACGGAGCCGGGAAGGGGCCGGAGTGGACGGCATGCGGGAGGCGACGCGCCGGGTGAGGCGCGGTGCGGGGATGCCGGCACAATCGCGGAGACTCCGCAAGCTGGGGCGCGGCAAGAGGCCCCGATCGCACCGCGACGGGAGGTGTCGTAGCCGAATCGGGGCGCGTGTGCGTTTGAAGCTTTCCCGCGTCGAGCGGGGCGCTTTGCATCGGGCCGATGCCCGAGCCTGTGCCGCCGACGGTTCTGCACTACACCGGTTACGACGATGACCGCGGCGGAATCATGTCGGTCGTCGGCGCGCTGGCGGAGACCGCGGCGTTTGCCTGCGTCGTCGGCGTGAACCCAGGCTACCAGTCCCGGCGCTTTCCCGCGTTGCGTACGCTGGCGTGTCCGCGGGTGAACGCGGAACGGTTGGGTGTGGCGACGCTGTGGCGCGCGCGGACCGTTGCCGCGGCGGTGCAAGCCTGGCTCGACGCGGACCCGAACCGCGTGTTCCACGGCCATTCGCGTGCCGGGCTGGCGGTGGCGTTGAGGCTGGCGGCGCGGGGCGAACGCCGGGTGGTGGCCACCGTGCACTGTTACGGCCGGCACCGCTGGTACTACCGGCGGGCGGCGCGGCGGCTGGCGGACCGGCTCCACTGGCTCAGTCCGGCGATGAAACGTCACTACGGCCTGCCGGTGGAGCCGGGCGACCCCTGGTCCGGATGCCTGCCGGGCTGCGTGCCCGGGGCGCGCGCGGATCCGCGTATCGAGTCCGTGGGTACGACGCTGCGTCTGGCCGGCGTCGGCACGCTCACGCAGTGGAAGCGGTGGGACCTGGTCCTCGAGGCGTTGGCGCGGTTGCCGGAGGCGCGCCGCGGCCGGGTCGGGTTTCGCCACATCGGCGGTCCCGACGGCAGTGCGGAGTCCCGCGCGTGTGCGGCGGAGTTGCAGCGGCAGACGGCGGCGCTGGGACTTTCCGCCGTGGTGGAATGGCGGGGGGAACAGCCGTCGTCCGCGGCGCTGCTGGCCGAGTCGGACGCCCTGGTCGTGGCGTCGGCGGGCGAGCCCTTCTCGGTCGCGATGCTCGAGGCCCTTTTCGCCGGCGTGCCCGTGATCGCGTCCGATTCCGGCGGGGCCCAGGACCTGATCGTGCCGCCGGTCAACGGCCGGCTGTTTCGCACCGGCGATGCGGCGGACCTCGCGCGGATGATCGACGACCTCGCGGGGGCGGTCGGGCGCGGCGGAGTCGCGATCGACCGGCCGGCGCTGCAGCGTTTCACCGCGGCGACGAGCGCCGCGCAGCACGTTGCGATCTATCGGCGGCTGGTGCGGACGCCGGCCTGAGCGGCGGCACGGCTCTTGCCGCGACCGAACGATCGGGCGCTTGTTCCGTCGCGGCCTCACGCCGCTCGGGCCGCGCCGCGTTTTGTCCGCGCCCGCGTTAGTCGACGGACCGCAGCGCGGCGGCGAGCGCTGCGACATGCCGCTCGGGGGTGAAATGCTCCAGGTAGTGCCGCCGCAAATCCCCGTGCGGGGGTTGCGCGCGGGCGGCGTGGGCCAGTGCGGTGGCCAGGGCGGCGGGATCGCCCGGGGTCGCATACCACACGTGCGCCGCCGGCAGCATGCCGGGAATCGCGCGCCAGCGCGTGGTGACGATGCGGACGTCGTGCGCCAGGGCTTCGATGAGCACGAGCGGCTGGCCCTCGTGGGGGTAGCGCGTCGGAAAACAGAAGAGGTCGGCCGCCGCGAACAGCGCGCGTTTGCGCGCGTCGTCGGCGAAACCGATCCACTCCGCGGCGCCCGCGGGCAGCGGCGCCAGGGCGGCGCGGAGGTCGCGTGCCTCGTCCGGTGTCGCCACCGCCCCGGCCAGCGTGAGCTGGAAGCGGCCGGGCGCGTCCGCCGCCAGCCGGGCGAAGGCCGACACCAGGTCGAACGTGCCTTTCTCCCGGGAGCACAGTCCGAGGTAGAGCACGCGGCAGGGTGCGCCGGGATCGCGGACGCGTTCGGGCGCGGGGGAAGCAGGGTCGGGAATGCCGTTGGGTACGACCGCGACCCGCTGCGGCCGCAGGCGGCGGGCGTCGTCCGCGACCTGCGGCGCGAGGACCACGGACAGCGCGGCGCCGCCGAGCAGCCGGCGGGCGAGCCAGCGTTCGATCGGGCTCGCGCGCGTCTCGAGCCATTCGCCGAGGCCGACCGCGTGCCAGTGCAGGATCAAGCCGGAGAAGAATGGCCGGCAGAGCAGCAAGGCGACGAAGTCACGATAGAGGGCCGCGCGTTTGCCCGGGGCGGGAATGTAGTAGAAATAGGCCGGCCCGTGCCGGACCCGCAGCCGCCACGCGCGGACGCACGCGCCGAGCAGCGCCAGCAGTTTCCCGATCCGGGCCCGGCCGATGTCGGCGCTGTCGTGCGAAAGGCGCGCGTTGACGTGCAGGATCTCGAAACCGGCAACCTGCGGCAGACGCTCGAGCAACTGCTGCACCATCACGCTCTGCCCGTGGACGGGTGGCGGTGGATGGGCGAAGACGAGCAGTTTCATCGAGGCGGGGCGCGGCGGGCGGGGGGAGCGATAACGGGGCGAGTGGGGAGGTGGCAAGCGGGGGCCGTGACGGGCCGCGTCCGTGAACGGGGAGGCCGGGAAGATCGGGAAGTGGGCCGGCCCGGCGCCTTCCGATCTTCCCGGCTTTCCTGTTCACCGGATTGATCGTCTGGCGCAGACGCGGACGCGCCCGGGGGAAACGATTTTGCCAACGTGGGAGAGACCTGTCTTCACTCCGCCCGTGCCAACTCCCCGCCTCCCGCCTGCGCCGCACGTTTGGAGCGCGCTCGCGTGTGCCCTGGCGGGGGCGGCGCTGTTCCAGTTTTTCGGCAACGCGGGGCGCGGCTACATCGACACGGCTTCGCTTTTCCACTGGTGGGGCTACCAGTGGCTGAACCCGGCGTCGGAGACGGAGCACGGCTGGGTGATTCTGGCGGTCAGCGTGTGGCTGCTGTGGCGCCAGCGCCGGCCGCTTGAACCCGACGCCGGCTTTCCGCTCGCGGCGGTGGCGGCGCTGGCGGTCGCCCTGCTGCTGCATGCGGCCGGCTTCGCGGCGCAGCAGGCGCGGATTTCGATCGTGGCGCTGCTGGTGTACACGTGGGGCGTGATCCGGCTGGCGGGCGGGCCGCGGTGGGGCGCGGCCGCGGTGTTTCCGCTCGCGTTCATGGGCTTTGCGCTGCCGGTGGGCGTGCTCGACGAAGTCGGGCTGCCGCTGCGGCTCTGGGTCACCGATGCCGGCGAGGTGATCGCGCGGGCGGCGGGCATTCCGGTCCTGCGCAGCGGCACGCAACTGCTGTCCCCGGACGGTCGCTTCAACTACGACGTGGCGGCCCCGTGTTCGGGTGTGCGCTCGCTGATGGCGCTGACGGCGCTGTCGTTGCTTTTCGGATACCTCAACTTCCGGAGCGCGTGGCGGCGCGGGCTGGTCTTCGCCCTGGCGTTCCCGCTCGTCTACCTGGGCAACGTGGCCCGGATCGTGGCCATTGTCTTCGCCGCGCAGTGGGCCGGCCCCGTCTGGGGAGCGCGCGCCCACGAGGTGATGGGCTACGGCGTGTTCGTCATCGTGCTCGGGGGCGTGCTGGCCGCCATCGCCGCGCTGCGCCGCTGGTGGCCGGAGAGCACGCCGCCGGGCCGGGAGGTGGAACCGGCTGTCCCCAGCCGACGGGACCCAGCCGGCTCCACGTGGTCGGTGGGCTCAACGCTGGCCGCGGGGGCGATGCTGGGGCTCGTGGGAGTGGAGATGACGTTTCTCCACCGGCTCGCGCACCTGCCGGCGCGCGGGGGCGCCGGGGTGGCGCTGGCGGCGGATGGCGTGAACCCGGTGGAACTGCCGGCGTTCATCGGCACCGACTGGATTGGGCAGCGCGTGGAGGTGACGGCGGTCGAGCGCGAGATCCTGCCGCCCGATACGGGTTACTCGCGGCGACTGTACGTCAACCTGGCCGACCGCAGCCGCGATGTGTTTCTGTCCATCGTGTTGAGCGGCCGCGACCGCACCTCGATCCACCGGCCGGAACTGTGCCTGGTGGGACAGGGCTGGAGCATCGAGGGCGCGACGCGGCACGCGTTCCGGCACCCGAACGGCGGAGCCGCGGGTGGGTTTGACGCCACCCTCTTGCGGGTGCGGCGCGAGCGTCCGTCCGCGCAGGGCCGGGTCGTGGTGCCGCAGCTGGTCGCGTACTGGTTTGTGAGTGGCGACACGGTGACGGCCTCGCACTGGGGCCGATTCGGACTCGATGCCTGGAACCGGGTGGCGCGGGCGCGCGTGGATCGCTGGGCGTATGTGCTGATGCAAACCGACGTCGTCGACGGCGAGCCGGCGGCGCTCGCGCGGATGCAGGCGGTGCTGGACGGAACCCTGCCGGCGTTCCAGCGGGTGACGGGACGGGCGGCCGACCGGCGGTGATCCCCTCGGGCACCGGCACTGCGGTTGGCCAACGAAACAGTAGCGACCGGCAACGCTCCTTAACGCCGGTGTGTCGTCGGCTAATTCTGCGCCGGAGGCGCGCCGGGGGCTAAACTTTCCTTTGCCAGCGGCACGGTTTTAGGTTGGCTGCTCCCAATATGGCCAAGACTGCGTCGCTGAAAATTGACGATAAAGAATACCCCCTGCCGGTCATCGAAGGCACGGAAGGGGAAAAAGCGATCGATACGCGCACGTTGCGCGCGGTCAGCGGCTACATCGCCTTCGATCAGGGTTACGGCAACACCGGTTCCTGCGAGAGCAAGATCACCTTCCTCGACGGCGACAACGGCATCCTCCGGCACCGCGGTTATCCGATCGAACAGCTCGCGCAGCAGAGCGACTACGTCGAGACGGCCTACCTGGCGATCTACGGCGAACTGCCGACGCAGGTGCAGCGCAAGGAATTCGGGCTCCTCCTGCGCAAGAACGCCGCAGTCGAGACGCAGATGCAGAAAATCCTCGAGGGCTTCCCGACGACCGCCTCGCCGATGGCGATGTTGTCGGCGCTGGTCAGCGCGCTGCCCGCGTACCACGCCGACCTCGCGACGAACAATTTCGAGCGCGACCTGCGCACCTTCGACCTGGCGGCGGCGATCGCGATCTCGAAGATTCGCACCTTCGTGGCGATGATCTATCGCTACCAGAAGGGGCTGCCCTACATCTTCCCGAAGCAGGAACTGCCGTTCTGCGACAATTTCCTGCACATGATGTTTTCCGAGCCGTACAAGGACTACATCGCGATGCCCGAGGTGGCGAAGGCGCTCAACCTCGTGCTCCTGTTGCACGTCGACCACGAGCAGAATTGCTCGACCTCGACCGTGCGGATGGTGGGTTCCAGCGCGGCGAATCTGTTCACCTCGATCTCGGCCGGCATCTGCGCGCTGTCCGGCCCGCTGCACGGCGGCGCCAACGTGGCCGTGATGCAGATGCTGCAGTCGATCCACGACGAAGGCGACGACGGCACGCGCTTCATCGCGGCCGCCAAGTCGGGTTCGAAGAGCAACCGGCTGATGGGCTTCGGCCACGCGGTGTACCGCAACTTCGATCCGCGGGCGAAGATCATCGGCGAGGCCTGCGACACCGTGCTGAAGAAGCTCGGCGTCGAGGATCCGCTGCTCGTCATCGCGAAGAACCTCGAACAGGCGGCGCTGCGCGACGAGTACTTCGTGTCCCGCAAGCTGTACCCGAATGTCGATTTCTACTCCGGCATCATCATGCGCGCACTGGGCATCCCGATGAACATGTTCACGACGATGTTCGCGATCGGGCGGGCGCCCGGCTACATCGCCAACTGGCGGGAAGTCGCCTCGCAGCCCAAGGGCCGCATCTATCGTCCGCGCCAGGTGTACATGGGGCCGACGAAGCGGGATTACGTGCCGA
>JAEUHA010000090.1 GCA_016793535.1 Opitutaceae bacterium
CGCGGTCGCCCTCGCGGCGGGCGTCCCGCAGGAGATCGTGCTGGCCGGACTGCGCGGCAACTCGCGGCACTATTACCGCATCCGCTTTCGCGCGTCCGAGTCCGCGGCGTTTGAGGCGAGTCCGGAGTACTCCTTCATGACGCAGCGCGCGCCGGGCAGCACGTTCGTCTTCGGCGTGCAGGGGGACTCGCATCCCGAGCGGGTGAACACGCAGTTCAACGCTGCGCTCTACACCCGCACGATGAACACGGCCGCCGCGGACCAGCCGGACTTCTATCTCACTAGCGGCGACGACTTCAGCGTCGACACGATCAACCAGGCGAATCCGCGGGCGGTGACGCAGCCGCAGGTCGTGCAGCGGTACACGATCCAGCGGCCCTACCTCGGCATCATCGGCCGCAGTGCGCCGGTGTTCCTCGTGAATGGCAACCACGAGCAGGCCGCGCGCTACCTGCTCGACGGCACGCCGGACAACGTCGCGGTCTGGGCTCAGCGGGCGCGCAATGCGTACTACGCGCAGCCGGCGCCGGACGGCTTCTACTCCGGCAACGCCGAGGTCGTGGAGCACATCGGCCTGCTGCGAAATTACTTCGCGTGGACCTGGGGCGACGCGCTGTTCGTCACGCTGGATCCCTACTGGGCTTCACCCGTCGTCGTGGACAACGATTTCTACGGCGGCCCGAAGACGAGCGATCCGTGGGCGATCACACACGGCGAGGCGCAGTACCAGTGGCTCAAGTCCACCCTCGAGAACAGCCGGGCCCGGTACAAGTTCGTCTTCGCCCACCACGTCATGGGCACCCAGCGCGGAGGCATCGACGTGGCGCTGAAGTACGAGTGGGGCGGGCAGAACAACAACGGCACGCCGGGCTTCGCGGCCCGCCGACCCGGCTGGGCGCTGCCGATCCACCAGCTCATGGCCGCGAACAAGGTCACGATCTTCTTCCAGGGTCACGACCATATCTGGGTCCGGCAGCAGCTCGACGGCGTGACGTACCAGTCGCTCGGCTCCCCCGCGAACCCGAACTACTCGCTGTTCAACTCCGATGCGTACGCCACCGGCGAACGGTATCCGGACAGCGGTTACACGCGCGTCACGGTCGCGCCGTCCGGCGTGCGCGTGGAGTATGTCCGCACCTACCTGCCGGCCGACGAGGGTCCCGGCCGCACGAGCGGGGAGGTCGCTTTCTCGTATCTTGTCGGCACGGCGGCGGAACTGACCCCGCTGCCGGTCATCATGGCCCAGCCGCGCGCGCAGGCGGTTGCGGCCGGGTCGGCGGTGACGTTTACGGTCAGCGCGACCAGCGCGCTCCCGCTTTCCTACCAGTGGCAGCGCAACGGCGTCGACCTCCCGGGCGCCACCACGGCCGTGCTCGGTCTCGCGCGCGTGCAGGCGGCGGACGCGGGCGCGTACACGGTGCGCGTGTCGACGCCCGCGGGCGCGATCCTCTCCGAACCCGCGGCGCTGACCATCGGGGCCAGCCGGCTGGTCAACCTGTCCGTGCGCTCCACCGCGGGGACCGGCGCCGACACGCTCATCGTGGGCTGCGTGGTCGGGCCGGGAGATCCCGTGCCGGTGCTCCTGCGGGCGGTCGGTCCGGCGCTGACGGGCTTCGGCGTGACGGGTGTGCTGGCGGATCCCGTGCTCACGCTCACCGACGCGCGGGGCGCGACCGTGGCGGCGAACGACAACTGGTCGTCCGGGACCAACTCGAACCAAACCGCCGCGGTGGCTTCGCGGGTGGGGGCGTTCGCGCTGCCCCCGACCGGGCTCGATGCGGCGCTCGTGGCCAATCTCACGCCGGGCAGCTACTCGGCGGCCATCACCGGCCCGGCGGCGGCGACCGGCGTGGCGCTGCTTGAAGCGTACGATGCCGCGACCGCGACATCCTCGGCGCGCTTGGTCAATCTGTCGGCCCGCACCGTCGTCGGCACCGGTGGCGCGATCCTCATCGCGGGATTCGCCATCCAGGGCGATGCGCCGAAGCAACTGCTCATCCGCGCCGTGGGTCCCAGTCTGGCGCCGTTCGGCGTGGCGGGCGTGCTCGCTGATCCGCAGCTCGCCCTCTTCCGCGCCGGCAGCGACACGGCGATCCAGCAAAACGACAACTGGCTCGCCGCGCCCAATGCCGCGCAGGTCGGGCTTGCGGCGGGCCAGGTCGGGGCATTCGCGCTCCCGCCGAATTCCCGCGATGCCGCGCTCCTCGTCACCCTGGAGCCCGGCAGCTACACGGTGCAAACCAGCGGCGTGGGCAACGCCACCGGGGTGGCGCTGGTGGAGATTTATGAAGTACCTACCTCCTGATTGGCGGAGCTCCGCTCCGCCCGGGCGCGGGCGGTGCCTTGCCGCGCTCGCCTTGTTCCTGGCTGGCGCCGGTTCGGTGGTGGCTCATTCCTGGCACGACGACGGGCCCGTCAGCCCGGCCATCGCGGCGGCGCGGGCAGAGCTGAGGGCGCAATTGGTCGCGGAGCAGCGGGCCGCGCTCACAGCCGCCGCCGCCGCGGCCCCCGCACCCGGCACGCCCCGGCGCGCGGCGCTTTCCGCCCCGCCTCCCGGCTACGGCCCGGTGCTGGCGGCGTCGTTCGGGGCGTTCCGGCCGCGGGTGCGTTCCTACTGGGATGCCACGACGTTCTACGTCGAGTCGGACAACATGCCGGATCCCGTCCGCATGCCGAATCTCATGGTCGGCATCACGTCCTGGCAGCAGCAGGTCCCGCTGCCGACGTCGTACTTCGCCGCCACCACCAACCCCGAGCGCGATCCGGGCTCGATCGGCTTCGGCAAGCCCAATGTCTGGCGGCTGCCCCTCGTGCCGACGCCGGCGGCCAGCCCGCTGCCGATCAATGCGGCCAATTTCCTGCGCGGTGCCATCGGCGTGGGGGCCGACGGCATCGCGATCTTCAATCCGCGCAACAACGGCGGCCGTTACTCCTACGAGATCGGCGAACTGGACCTCTACGGCGGCCATTGCGGGCTCGCGGACGATTACCATTACCACCTCGCGCCCGTGCACCTGCAGGCGGTGGTCGGAACCGGCCAGCCGGTCGCGTGGGCGCTCGATGGGTATCCGATCTACGGTTACACCGAGCCGGACGGCTCGCCGCGTCAGGCCCTCGACGCGAACGGCGGCCATGAGCACGGTCCGTGGGCCTATCACTATCACGCGATCGGCAGCGCCGCGACCGGACCACAGAACCCCTACCTGCCCACGGCGTTCCGGGGCACGGTCGTGAATTTCGGCGGCCAGGTCGATGGCCAGCCGGAAGTGCAGGCCATCCGCGCCAACAACACCGGCGGCTACACCGCGAGGGCGGTGCCGGGCGCGCGCATCGTCGCGTTCAAGCATCCCGTCGCCCTCGAGACCGACGCCGGCGGCCACCTGGTCGAGTCCGCCACCGGCACGCCGTCGCCGGACCAGTTTCTCCTGCGCGTCGCCATCGGCAACGCCACCTACGACCAATGCTGGCGCATCAACCGGAGCGCCAACCCGCGGACGCTGACCATCACGTGGCGGCTGCCCGACATCACGCCCACGACGACCACGTACAACAATAACAACAACCGGCTCACCGCCTACGCCATGGGTTCGCCGAGCCTGCTCTCGCTGCCGGACACCGGCCAGACGATCGATGCCACGGCGGTGTTCGGCGAGGATTCCGACTACACCATCAACCCGCCTGCGTACACCGATCACGGCGACGGCACGGTCACTGATCGCGTCACGGGACTGATGTGGCAGAAAACCGACGCCGGTGAATCGACCTGGGACGAGGCCGTCGCCCGCGCCGCCGGCATCACGACGGGCGGGTACACCGACTGGCGGCTCCCCACGCCCACCGAGCTGCTCAGCCTCGCGCACTTCAACCCGGGCAATCCGGCCGCGGCGCCCGCGGCGTTCTTTGCGAACCATCCCGCAGGCGCCGCCGAGTACTGGTGGACGAGCGACACCTACGGCGCCGACGCGACGCGCGTGTGGTGCGTCAATGCCGGCGGCGGCCTCGGGCCGAAGCCGAAGGCGGAGACGCTCAGCGCGGGCGGCACGCTGCGCTACCACGCCCGCTACGTTCGCGGTGCCCGGCCGGGCAATGGGCACAACTACGTCAACCACCTCGACGGCACGATCACCGACCTCGACACGGGCCTGATGTGGACGCAGGTGCCAGCGGCGGCGATGACGTGGACCGAGGCGCTGCGTTATGCGGAGAACCTAGCGTTCGCTGGCTACACCGACTGGCGGCTGCCGAACATCAAGGAGCTGCAGTCGCTCACCGACTACACGCTGGCCACGGCCACGTCCGCCGCCACCGCCCTTGCGCCGCTCAATCGCGTCCTGTTTCCCACCGCCACGACGCCCGCCGCCGCCTACTGGTCGTCGACGGCGCTGCGTGGCGGGGGCAATGCGGTGCCGACCAGCGCCTGGCTGATCGAATTCGGCTACAACAACGCCGTGCCCGCCGCCAGCGGCCCCAACCGCGCCGCCCAGGGGATCGTCAGCTACGAACTCATGACCTCGAGCCACCGCGTGTTTGCCGTTCGCGGCCCCGTCACCCGAGCCTCGGAGCCCGGCACGACGGGCACTGCGCGGCTGGTCAATCTGGCCACGCGCGTGATCCTCGGAGGCGAGGCCGGCGTGCCGATCACGGGGTTCGTCGTCGCGGGCACCGGAGCCAAGGCCGTGCTGCTGCGCGGCGTGGGACCGGCGCTCGCCGGTTTTGGAGTTGCGGGACCAGTGATCGATCCCCGTCTCGCGCTGGTCGGTGCCAGTGGCGCGACCCTCGCGAGCAATGACAACTGGCTCGCGGCCGACGCGGCCGCGATGGCCGGCGCCGGGGCGTTCGCGCTCGCCGCGGGCAGCCGGGACGCCGCGCTCGTGACCTCCGTGCCCGCCGGGGCCTACACCGTGCCGCTCGACGCCAGCGGGACCGCGGCCGGCACCGCCCTCCTCGAGATCTACGATCTCGCGCCCGCGACGAACGCCCGGCTCGTCAACGCCTCGACGCGCGCGTTCGTGGGCGCGGGCGAGAACGTTCTGATCCCGGGCTTTGTCGTCGGTGGCGAAGGGGCGCTGCGCGTGCTGCTGCGCGCCGTCGGTCCCACGCTGGCAACGTTTGGGGTCACGGGGGCGCTCGCGAATCCCGTCATCACGCTGTACCGGGCCGGCACCGCGATTGCCGCCAATGACGACTGGTCGACGAACGCCAACGCGGCGGAGATTCCGGTGGCGGGCGCCGCCGTGGGGGCGTTTGCGCTGCCGGCGGGCAGTCGCGACGCCGTCATCCTCACGACCCTGAGCCCGGGCGCCTACACCGCCATCGTCAGCGGCGCCGGCACCTCCGGCACCGCGCTCGTGGAGCTCTACGCGGTTCCCTGACTCCGTGCCGCCATGAAACTCGATCTTCGCATGGTGCCGGCGCTCGCCCTGCTTGCTGCCACGACCGTCTCCGCCCAGCCAGCCGGGACGGTCAAGCCGACCCTCGCGCACACGATCACGCTGCACGCGTACGCCGACAACTGGTGCACGATCTTCATCAACGGGAAGATGGTGGCGACGGATTCGATCGACTTCCTGCCGCACAACCAGATCTCGGTTCGCATCCTGCCCGAGTATCCGATGACGATCGCGGTGCTCGCCAAGGACAACGCGGAGCCGGCGACAGGCCTGGAGTACGGCAATCGGTTGGGCGACGGCGGCTTCATCCTGAAGCTGGGCGATGGCACCGTTACGAGTGCCGCCTGGAAGGCGAAGGCGTTTTTCCGCGGCCCGCTCAACACCGACCTCACGCGACCCGTGGTCGAGCATCTCCCGCTCCCGGAACGCTGGTATGCGCCCGAGTTCGACGACTCGACGTGGGAGTTCGCCACCGAGTACGCGGCGGAGCGGGTGGGTCCGGACGGAGACTACGACGCCGCCAGTTTCACGAACGCGCGGTTCATCTGGACCCGCGATCTGCTGGTGGACAACACGGTGATTTTCCGGACGACGGTGCCGAAGCCGGCGAACTTCGTGGCGGCCTGGACCACGAAGCCGGATCTGGACGTGTCGGCGCTGCCGCAGGAACTCGTGGCCGCGAACGCGGCCGGGGGAGCGGCGGCCGGCGGACCGTTTATCAATCTCTCCACGCGCGCGCTGGTCGGCACGGGTGACAGCGTGCTGATTCCGGGGCTCGTGATCGGCGGCACGAACGCGCGGCGCGTCCTGGTGCGTGCCGTCGGGCCGACCCTGTCCGGCTTCGGGGTCGGCGGCGTGTTGGCGGACCCCGTGCTCACCGTTTTCCGCGGCGCCGCCACGTTTGCCGCCAACGACAA
>JAEUHA010000119.1 GCA_016793535.1 Opitutaceae bacterium
GCGGTGGCGGTGGCTTCGACGCCCCGCGGCCACGACGGCGTGATGTCACCGCCGCAACCCTGCAGGAACAGATTCTCCCCGCCCAGGAGGGCCGTGATTTCCCGGGTGGCCGCGCCGGGCCAGTCGGCGGAAATCCGGTCGGCGTTCTCCGGGTAGATTGCGACCGGATGCAGAGAAAGATGGTAGAGCGACGCAATGGGCCGGTCGGCGGCGTCACGGAAGAGGACGAGCGAGAGCGTCCGATCCAGCGGTCCAAAGGTCGCGCCGGCGAGCAGCACTTCCGGAATCCATTCGCCGCGGCCATTGGTGAGGATCGACTTCTCGCCGGGATCCGCCTGGCCCCAGGCCGCGGGGCGACGACGCCGGTTGTAGAGAAACTCGGCGACCGAGATTCGGCCGACCGACAACGTCACCGGCTGGGCGTCCTGCACCGCCCGCTGCGCCGCCGCCACGGCCGCGGTGATCAGGCGCTGTTTCCACGCCGCGTAAGGCGCGTGACCGTCCTGGACCGGCATGTAGCGGATCGACCACCACGTATCGCGCTCCCGGCCGCGATAGCCTTCGCGGTAGGTCGGGGCCCACGGCGCCGAGTGATTGTGGCTCGCGTGCACGAGGATGTTGTCCGCCGGCACCTGCAAGGCATCGCCCACCGCGCGGCGCACTTCGTCGCGCGCCGATTCACTCACGTCGACAAGGTCCCAGCGAATCAGGACCGCCTTGCTCTGTCCGTCGTCGAGCACGAGGGCCTGCAACAGGAGCGGATCGATCACCCGGCCATAGGGCTTGCCCGTGATCCAGTTGAGCACGGCGGGATCAGGCGTGATGTCCTCCCGCGCGGCGCCCGCGCGCAGCGTCACCCCGGCATCGGCCGCCGCACCCGCCGTCACGAACAGCAGACTCCAAAATGCCAGTACCGAAAAGGGGGAGAGTTTCAGCATGGAAAGGGGATACGCAGGGGTAAGTCGCACGGGGGGGTATTGCAGCCTGGACATTCGGCAGCGAACGACGCGATGGGATTCGCTTCACGGCGCCGTCAGGCAGGCCAGCAGGTCCGCCATGTCCGGCACGGAAAGCGCGCCTTCCAACCCTTCGGGCATGAGGGACGCGGACGAACTGGTGACGCGCACGAGGTTTTGCCGCAGGATCGTTTCCGCCGGCGCGCCCATGCGCCGCAGCGTGATGCTTCCGGCCGACTCTTCGCTGATCATGCCCGACAGCGAGCTGCCGTCCTTGAGCTCGAGCGTGTAGACGAGATAACCGGGCGCGACTTCGCGATTCGGATCAAGGATGTGCAACACGAGTTTCGGGCGATCCCACCCGCGCACCGTTTCGAGGGCCGGTCCCAGGTCGGCGCCGCGGCCTCCCAGCCGGTGACAGGCGGCGCAAGCCTGCTCAAAGATGACCCGGCCCCGCGCGGCATCACCGGGCAACGCAAGCGCCGCGCGGTAGTTTTCCACCGCCGCCGCACGCGAACCCGCCGGACCCTGGCCAAAGATCTTCGCGGCCCGCGCCTTGAGTGCCGGATCAGGATGGCCGAGCAACTGCGCCCGTCGGGCCGGACTCAACTGGCCGAGGCCGATCACCTGCTGCTCCAGCGCCGCCAGCAATTCGCCCGTCCGTTCGCGCCGGTTCATGAGGGCCGTCACCACTTCATCGCGCACCGCCGGCGTGTACCCGGACCAGGATCGCAACAGCAGCGGGCCCACGGCCGGCCCGGTGAACCCCGCCAGCGTGCGAACCGCGGCGAGCTGCACCGGTTGCACTTCGCCAGGTGACAGCAGAGCTGACAGCACCGGGTGCACGCGGGCGAACTCATCCTGCGCGAGGAGTCGCACCGCCTCGAGACGATCGGCGACCGGCAGCGTCGTCGCGCGCGCGTCGCGCTGCGCCTGGTCGAGGAGCGCCGCTACCCGGGCGGCCGCCGGGGAGCTCCCGACGGGAAACGCGCTGCGCAAGGTCCGGTTCCCCTGCCGCAGTCCCTCCCCGAGGCCCGACCAGAAGAGACGTTCCCGTTCCGGCGCGGCGGGCGTGGCCGCGAACGCATTCCACACCCGGTCCAGCGCGTCCCGTTGCGACTGCGCGCCGACGCTGAACAGCAATTGGCGCACGACCTCGCGGCCTCCGGGCCCGGACCAGCGTGACGGTTCTCGCAACACCCGCTCCGCCAGCCGCACGGCGTGCTCCGGCGGTCCACCCAGCGCGGCGGCCCGCACCCAACGGTCGTCGGCGTCGCGGGCGAGCAGGGCGAGCGCAACGTCGGTGGCGGAGTCGGCGGTCCCACCAGCAGCGGCCAACGCCACCTGGTAGCGAACCCGGATGGCATCGTCGCCGGCGAGGGCGACGACGCGGGTGCGAAGAGCCGGCGCCGCGTCGATGCGCGCGGCGGCGAGCCGCACGGCGTGTTCGCGCACGCCGGCGGACGGGTCGTTGAGCGCGCGAACGAGATCGTCTTCCCGCAGCGCGGCCAGCCCATCGAGCGTCCAGAGCGCGTGCACCCGGGCGAGGGCGTGCGGGCTTGCCGCCAGCAGCGTGCGCAGCGGCGCGACGGCCGCGGCGTCCCGGCGTTCGAAGAGCAGCCGCTGCGCCGTTTCCCGCCACCAGGCGTCCCGGTGCTCCAACGTGGCCACGAGGGCCGCGGTGGAGGCGCGGCCCAGCCGTGGCGGGGGTGGCGGACGAAACCCGGGCGGGGCCAGCCGATAGAGGCGGCCGCGCTCGCGGCCGCTGGTCAGGTCGAGCTTCGCGTGCAGGTCGTCGGGCACCGACCACGGGTGCTCGACGGTCTCGCGGTACATGTCGACGATGTGCAACGTGCCGTCGGGAGCGTTGACGAAGTTGACCGGGCGGAACCAGGTGTCGTTCGAGGCCACGAACTCCGCCTCCTGATCGGCCGCCGCGAACCGGAAGGTCACCCCGTCGGCCGCGACCGTCTGCCGGTGCACGACATTGTTCGCAACCTCGCCCACGAACGCCTGGCCGTGATACTTTTCTGGATACGCGCTGCCGCGGTAGATCGTGATGCCCGTCGCGGACGTCACGGTGCCACCGGGCGTCAGTTCCTTGCGCGGACTGGTCTCGCGCGCCGCCTGCCAGCGGCCGGACTGGATCACGCGCCAGGGCTCGAGCGGGCTGATGCGGTGCACGGGCAGCGTGCCGCCGGCGCCGCGCACGTCGTGGACGGGATTGGGCGCGCTCAGGTAGGGATTGCGCGCGGCCCGGGTGCCGTCCGACACGACATGAAACGCCGGATTGCTCGCGCTGCAGAGGAAGCGGTTGCCCCAGTCATCATAACTCTGCCCGAAGCGGGCGGTGCCGCCGGTGATGAGTTCGAGCGTGTGATCACGCGGGTCGATCCGCAGGTCGCGTCCGCCCAGCTTGAGCGGCGCAAACGCAGGTTGGCCCGGCCGCGTAAGCGTCCCGCCGTTGCTCGACACGGCGATGGTGATGCGGTTGTCGATCCCCCAGAGCGGACTGTTGACCGCAGTCTGGATATTGTACTTCCGGAACCCCGTGAAGACCTTGATGCGCACGTCGGCGCGGTGATCGCCGTCGGTATCCTTCAGGTACCAGATGTCGGGCGTGGCGGTGACATAGATGCCGCCCTGCCAGCAGGCGATGCCGGTGGGCCAGGAAAGGCCCTCGGCGAAAATCACGCTCCGGTCGAAGCGGCCGTCGCCGTCGTCGTCGACCAGTCGCCGGATGCGACCGAGCGACGCGTCGGTGGTGTTCTCGACCCACGGTTGATGCGTGCGCTTGTCGGTGTACGGATAGTCGCGCATTTCCGCGACGAACGCGCCGCCGTCCTCGTCATAGGCGAGTGCGACCGGACTCGCCACCAGCGGCTCGGCCGCGAGCAGGTCCATCGTGAATCCGTCCTGCACGCGAAACGTCCGCCCGACGGCCTCCGGCGGGACGGCGGGAAAAATCTGGAGCGGCCCCGGGTCCGCGCCGGCCGCCGGCGGCACGAACGACGCGAAAACGAGCAACGGGAGGCAGCGGAGGTACGGCATGGGCGAGGCCGGACCCTGGCGGGACCCGGCAGCGGAAAGTGCAATGGAGCCAATATCGTCGTCGCCGTCCGGTCCAGCGTTCTCCAGCGTCTGCCGTGTTCCCTGCCGCTTTCCCGTCCATGAACCTCCGGTTTCCCCTCCCCGCCCGCGCCGCGCTCGTCGCGCTTTCCCTGCTGAGCGGCGTTGCGTCGCCCCTGTTCGCCGCGGCCTCCGCCCGGCCCAATCTCGTTTTCATCTACTGCGATGACCTGCGCTGGGACGCGCTGGGTGTGGTGCAGCGCGAGCAAGGCGCGGCCGGCCGGTTTCCCTGGATCCAGACTCCGCGGCTGGATCAGCTCGCCGCCGAGAGCGTCCGGTTCCGCGAGTCGTTTGTCGTCACGTCACTCTGTTCGCCCGGGCGCGCCAACGTGATGACGTCGCGGCACGGTCACCTGACCGGCGTGGTGGGTAATCAGGCGCACCTCCCCGCCAATGTGGTCACCTTCGCGCAGCACCTGCGGGCCGCCGGCTACACCACGGGATATTTCGGCAAGTGGCATATGCGGGACCAGCGGGACCGGCCCCACTACGACCAGTTTGCGAGTTTCGTCGGCCAGGGACGCTACTTCGACTGCCCGCTGCTCGTGAACGGCGTCGAGACGCCGACGCAGGGCTGGGTGGACGATGTCACGACCGACTACGCCGCCCGCTTCGTCGCCGCGCAGCCGCGCGACCGGCCCTTTTTCCTCTGGCTCGGCTTCAAGAGCCCGCATGGTCCGCGCGGGGGAGACAACCTGCCGGCCCGCGTCAAGTCCCTCTACCGCGACGCCGTGTCACGGCCGACGCCGAACACGAGCCGCCGCGCGATTTTCCAGGCCGCGGACTACGACACCTCGAAGCAGGGCGTGGCGGCGCCGAACCTGGAAGGTCATCGCGACTACTTCCGCCATGTCACGGCCATCGACTCCTGCGTGGGCACCCTGCTGGACACGCTTGCGCGCACCGGCCAGCTCGAGAACACCGTGGTGATCTTCACCAGCGACAACGGCTACTACCTCGGTGAGCACGGCCTGGGGGACAAGCGCAGCGCCTACGACGAGAGCCTGCGCGTGCCGCTGCTCATCCGGCTGCCCGGGAGCAACGCGGCGCGCGGAACTGTGAACGATGCGCTGACGCTCAATCTCGATCATGCGCCGACGCTGCTGGACTTCGCCGGCGCGGCGCCGCTGCCCGCGGCGCAGGGACGCAGCCTGCGTCCGCTGCTCGCCGGGGAACGTCCGGCCGACTGGCGGACGGCGTTTTTCTACGCGTATTTCCGGGAGGCCCAGTATCCGGCGCCCACCGTGCTCGCGGTCCGCACGACCACGCACAAGCTGGTGACGTATCCAGGGCGCAAGGACTGGACGGAGGTGTTCGACCTCAAGGCCGACCCGCATGAGATCAACAACCTCGCAGGCGACGCCGCGCTGCGGTCGCGGCTCGAGGCGGTCTATGCCGCGGAGGCGCAGCGGGCGGAGTTCCGCTGGCCGGCCGGCCATGGACCCAACGGGGAATATCCGCCGGCGGCGACGAAGGCCAAGTCCGGCAAGAAAGCGAAGCAATGAACGCCCGGTCGAATTCGCTCCAGCGCGTGGTGCTCGGGAGCCTCATCGCGGTCGCCCTGGCCGCGTCTGCGGCCGCGGCGGACGCCCGCTTCGTCACCGCGAACAAGTATCCCGGCTGCGTCGAACTGAGCAACGCGACCACTCGCGTCGTGCTCGAACCCAACGCCGGCGGCCGCGTCCTGCACTACCAGCTCAACGGCGTCGAGGTCCTGTATCAGGATCCGGCGCACGACGGCTGGACCGCGGGTTCGCCGCGGCTGCCGGGCGGACTCCCGGCCGGCCGCCTCGACATCGGTCCGGAGCACGGCCGGACGTTTTCCCGCGACGCGTTCTGGGAGGGACGCTGGACGGCGGAGATCACGGGGCCGCGGGCCGCGCGGCTCACGAGCGCCGTGGCGCATGGCGTCCAGCTGGTGCGGGATTTCGCGCTCGCGGCCGACTCGTCGCACCTGCGCGTGACGCAGACGATCCACAACCGCGGCCGCGAGACGCTGCGGACGTTTCATTGGAGCCGCACCTTTGCGGAGGGCGGCGGCATCTGCCTGGCTCCGATTGCCCCGGGGGCACGGTTTCCCAAGGGTTATGTGCTCTACGGTCCGGGACGGGTGATCGATTTCATGCCGGCGGACGAAGCCGGCACGCGGGTGCGCGACGGGATCCTGGAGATTTCCGCTCCGCCGACCCGCCCCAAGTTCGCGCTCGATGTCGACCCCGGCTGGCTCGCGTACCTGACCCGCCGGGGCCTGTTGTTCGTGAAGACCTTCGCCGTGTATCCAGATCGCGTGTACGGCGAGCCGGCGGCCAACAACGTCTCGATCTGGTACAAGGGCAACGACGTGACCGAGATCGAGCCGATCGGCCCGCTCGAGCGCATCGCGCCCGGGGCCAGCGCCGCGTTCACGGAGCATTGGTGGCTGCATGCCCTACCCTATCCGGCAAACGGCAGCGCCGACCTCGCCCGGATCCGCGCGCTCGTGGCGGCATCGCAGCCCCGATGATCCGTCGGGACAGGCCGCGGGGCCTGGGTCGGACGTGCAAATTCGTCGGTCGATGTGTGCGCGGCGGCCTTTCCTTGGCCGTGCCCCCGCGGCAGCTTCATGGCCTAACCCCTCGCCTCCTCCCCATGCGCGTCGCTGCTGTTCTGCTGCTCTTGCTCTCCTTCGCCACCGCGGTCCATGCCGCGACCGCGCGCCCGAACGTCCTGCTGCTCTGCGTCGACGACCTGAAGCCGCTGCTCGGCTGCTACGGTGATCCGCTCGCGAAGACGCCGAACCTCGACCGGCTCGCGGCGCGGGGGCTCCGCTTCGATCTCGCCTACTGCAACCAGTCCGTCTGCGCGCCATCCCGCAACAACCTCCTGCTCGGCTCGCGCTCGACTTCGCTTGGGATCTACGGGCTGCAGCAGAACTTTCGCACGGCGGTGCCCGACGCCGTGACGATGACGCAGCACTTCATGCGGCACGGCTGGCGGGCCGAGGCGGTGGGCAAGGTGCTGCATTCCGGTCACGGCAACCACGACGACGACGCGTCCTGGAGCGTGCCGACGCTGAAGGACAAAGTGGTCGAGTACCTCGACCCGCGGAACTCCGCCGGCGGCCAGCTCACGCGTGAAGAGGCGCTGTTCACCAACCAGAAACTCAGCGAGATCCGCAGCCTCCCGCGCGGCGCCGCATGGGAGATCATGGACGTACCCGACAACGCCTACGCCGACGGCCGCATTGCCGACGAGGGCATCCGCCGGCTGCGGGCGGCGCGGGAGCGGCGGGACACGCCGTTCTTCCTCGCTCTGGGCTTCGTCAAGCCGCACCTGCCGCTCACCGCGCCGAAAAAATACTGGGACCTGCACGATCCACGCGCCTTTCCGCTCGCCCCGCGCCAGCGCGATCCGGAAAACGCGCCCGTGTACGCCGGCAAGGTGGGCGGCGAGATCGTGGCGTACGATCCGCTCACCGTGGAGAACCTGCGCGACGAGGACACCCAGCGCCGGTTGCTCCACGCCTACTATGCGTGCGTCAGCTACATGGACGCGCAGGTCGGGCGCGTGCTCGACGAACTCGACCGGCTCACGCTCACCGCCGAGACGATCATCGTGCTCTGGGGCGACCACGGCTGGCACCTTGGCGACCACGGCTACTGGACGAAGCACACCAACTACGAGCAGGCCAACCGCATCCCGCTGGTGATCGTCGCCCCGGGAGTGACGCGGCCCGGCAGCGCCACGCGCCAGCTCGCCGAGACCGTGGATGTGTTTCCGACCCTGGCCGAACTCGCGGGCCTGCCGGCGCCGCGCGGCCCCCAGCCGATCGACGGCGTCAGCCTGGTACCGGTGCTCCGCGACCCGGCGCGCACCGTGCGCGATCACGCCTATCACACCTATCCGCGCAACGAACGGCTGGGCCGCGCGATTCGCACGGAGCGGTATCGTCTGGTGGAATGGAAGCGACCGGGCGCGCCTGCAGACACCGCGGAGTTCGAACTCTACGACTACGTCGCGGATCCGGGTGAATCCCGCAACCTCGCTGGGGAGCAGCCGGCGGTGGTGGGTGAACTGAGGCGAATCCTGGCCCGCCATCCGGAGGCGAAGCCGGCGGGAGCCGGTGGCGCGAAGAAAAAAAAGGGCTGACCCCGCCTACGTCACAATTCGCGCGTGGCGGCATCGGACGACTTGCCACCGCGCGGACCATCAGCCTCTCTCGAATTCCCCCAATGAGAATCGGCATCAATACATTCCTGTACACGTCCCCCTTCACGACCGCGAGCACGCGGCTGTTTTCCCAGTTCAAGCGCTGGGGCTTCGACACGGTGGAGATCCCGATCGAGGATCCGTCGCACATCGATCCGGCCAAGGTCCGCGCCGCCGCCGAGAAGGCCGGCATCGCCATCGGCAGCGTATGTGCGTGCATGGGCCCGGGCCGCGATTTCCGCGGCACGCCCGAGGAGCAGGCGACCGCGATGACGTACTGCAAGGCGATCATCGACCAGGCGGCGGCGATGGGCTGCCCGTCGCTCATCGGCCCGGTCTATTCCGTCGTTGGCAAGGCCGACGCGGTCCCGCCGGAGCAGCAGAAGGTCGAATGGGCCCTGGTCGTGAAGAACCTCAAGGAACTCGCCCAGTACGCGCAGTCCCGCGGCGTCACGATCTGCGTCGAGCCGCTCAATCGCTTCGAAACCGATTTCCTCAACACGTGTGACCAGGGCCTGCGCCTGATCAAGGCCGTCGGCTCGCCCGCGCTCAAGCTGCACCTCGACACGTTCCACATGAACATCGAGGAGAAGAACCAGGCCGCCGCGATCCGGAAGGCCGGCAAGCTCCTCGGTCACTTCCACGCCTGCGGCAGCGACCGCGGCACGCCGGGTGGCGACCACATCGCCTGGCCGGAAATCGTGAAGGCCCTCGCCGCCGTGAAGTACAAGGGCGACGTGGTGATCGAGTCCTTCACCACCGACGTGAAGGTCATTGCCCGCGCCGCCGCCATCTGGCGCAAGATCGAGCCGAAGCGCGACGACATCGCGCTCAACGGGCTCAAGTTCCTGCGCAAGGCGCTCAAGAAGTAAGCCCGGGTGCGCCGGCGCCCCCGGCCCTCAGCGCGACGCCGCCGTCACCGCCTCCGGCGGGAGCCGGTGGCGTTTTTTTTCGTAGCGCTGGGCCATTTCGGTGGCACGCCAGGCAAGGAACTCGCGTTCGACGGCGTCGCGTTCCTCCGGTCGTGCCGCGATCGGCGGCGGCACCGTGATCTCGGCCAGCGTCACCGCCGTGGGCGCCCGGCGGACCGCCGCCACCGCGCCGTTGTCGACCACGAGGCTCACGCCGACATTCGCTTCGATGACGGGCAGACCGGTTTCACGGGCGCGCGCGATGACGGCGTCATCCTGCCGGGCTGAAGTCGAGCCGTAGGCGGGAATCACGAGGAACTGGGCGCCATCGAGCGCAGGGATCCGCGCCAGCGCCGGCGTCCATCGGTCGTTGCAGATCAGGATGCCGCAGCGCCCAAACGGCGTGTCGAAGGTCCGGCTGCGCTCGCCCAGCCGGTTGAACCACCACGAAGGATGATAGCCCTCCTCGAACTGCATCTTGTGATACTTGCCGCGAATCTCCCCCGTGTGGTCGATGAACACCGCCGTATTGAACACGTCGCGGCCCACTTTCTCCGCGAAGCCGAAGACGACGCAGAGCTGGAGATCGCGGGAGAGATTCCTGAACCGCTGGATGAGCGGCGCATCGAGCGGCAGGGCGAGTTCGTGCATCCGCGCCACCGGCATCTCGGCCGCCAGCATCGGATTGATCACGTAGCCCTCGAGAATCCCCTCCGGGGCCACCGCCAGCCGGGCGCCACTGCCGGCCGCTTCGCGAAATGCGGCTTCAAGCCGGTCGGCGTTGGCCGTGAGGTTGCCCTTTTCCGGCACGAACGAAATCGCCGCCACCTTCACGCGCAGCGACGCCGCTTCCGCACCCCGGACGGCGCCGGGCGCCGCGACTAGTCCGAGCAGCAATACGACGATCCGGATCGGAAGCATGGTCTGCTGCATCGTGCTCATCCGGGACCTGCCGCCATCACTGCTGCTTCTTGCCCGCCTTTTTCTTCGCTGCGCCCGACGTGCGGTGCGCGGCGCGGCCAGTGAGCGGCCAGTTCGGGTCGGGAGTGTGCGCGGCCTTCATGATCGCCTCCGCCCGCGCGACGAGATCAGGTTTGGCCGCCGCCACGTCGCGCGTTTCACCGGCATCGGCTGCGAGGTCGTAGAGCTCGAGGGGGCGATCGTGGCCGTTGCGCACGGCCTTCCACTGGCCGAAGCGCACGGCCTGGATCGGACGCTGCTCGTGCAGTTCCCAATAGAAGTAGTCCCGCGCAGGCGCGTCTCCACCGCGCAGATACGACACCAGGGAATGTCCGTCCGGTTTGAAGCCGGCGGGATATTTCGCCCCCGCGAGCTCGACCGCCGTCGGCAGAAAATCCCAGAACGCCCACGGACCGTCCGCCACGCGACCGGCGGGCACGACGCCGGGCCAGCGGGCGATCGAAGCCTG
>JAEUHA010000123.1 GCA_016793535.1 Opitutaceae bacterium
GGTGGCGTCACTCACGCCAGCCAGGGTCAGCGCGCTGCAAAAACGTACCCGCGCGTCGCCATCCTGCGCGGTCGCCAGCACCGCCGGAAGCAGTCCGCCGAGCTTGCCGTTGCCGGTCATTTCAGCCGCGAACTGCAGGCCCTGCTCGCGCACGCCCGCATGCCCATCACGCAGTGCGGCGAGCACCATGGGCTCGGTGAGAGCCTGGAGCGAACGCAGCACCCACAAGGCCCGGACCTTGGCTTCGGGCCGGGCGGAACCGGCGGCCACCTTCGCCAGCAGCGGAACCGCCGCCCGATCGGCGCGCTCGATGAGAAGCCGGTGGGACCGCGCCCGCCACCATTCATCCGGAGACTCGAGACTGGCGACCAGGCCGGCCGTGGAATCATCCACCTTCGGCGCGCGGGTGGCGCGCGGCGCATCCTTCACGATCCGATAGATGCGGCCGCGATCCTTGCCGCTTTCGAAATCGAGGAGCCCGCGCGATTCCTCGGGCACGTAACGCGGATGGTCGATTTCCCGACGGTACATGTCGGCGAGATAGAGGGCACCGTCGGGCCCGGAACCCAGATAGACCGGGCGAAACCAGACATCGGTCGTCGAGAGAAACTCCCGGTCGCGATAAACGAGATCCGACCGCAGCGAAGAACCCTCCGCGCGGATCGCCTGCCGCTGGATGAGATTCTGCGCCGACTCGCAGATGAAGACGTTGCCCTGGTGCTCGGGCGTGAGCCCGGTGCCGCCGAAAACGAAGACGCCGCTCGCGGACGTAAACGTGCCGGTATGCGGCGTGCCCATCAGGCGCGGAATGAAATCGGCGGAGATCGTGGCCCGGCTGATCGGCCAGACTTTCGCCTCCGCTTCGACCTTCGAAACTTCCTGCGCAAAGTCGGTGAACGAAAGATGCGGATTACGGCTGAGGTGCCAGGGCTCGAGCATGACCTGCATCACCGGATGCCGGTTGGAGCAGTAGAACCGCCGGCCGAACGCATCGAAGGCCAGGCCGAACTGGGCCCGCCCGCTGACATTCTCGTAGAGAAAGGAGTCCGGATCGAAACGGCCGTCGCGCACAGGGAAGGTGACCGCGGGACGCTCGGGATGGAGCGGCGAGGTCACCTTGCCGCCGTTGAGTCCGCTCGTGACGTAAACCCGGCCGTCGAGCCCGAGCGTCGGATGACTCACGCGAATCTGCGCGGTCTTCGTGTCCTCGAAGCCCGTGAGCACGACCTTCTTCTCGTCGGCGAGACCGTCGCCGTCGTTGTCTTTCAGATACAGAATGTCCGGAGCGGCGGTGACGATGAGCCCGCCCCGCCAGAGCATCAGGCCGTTCACGAGGCCCAGCCCGGTCGCGAACTCCTTGCGCTTCTCAAACCGCCCGTCGCCATCGGCGTCCTCGAGCAGGGCAATGCGCCCCAGGGTGGTCCGCTCGCCCCCCTCGACCGGGTCGGGATAACCGCGGTTCTCGGCGACGAAGAGCCGGCCCGGCCCGTCGAATACGAAGGCCACCGGATCGACCACGAGCGGCTCCGCCGCCACGAGTTCGATGCGCAGGCCCGGTTCGAGCTTGAACGTTCGCAGTGCTTCCTCCGGCGAACGGGCGGGATAGCGCCCGGCCTCGGCCGCCGCGGTCACACCGGTGCCAAGCACGACGAACACCGCGAGCGCGGCGCGCCGGAAAAAAAGCCGACCTGGGGAATGGTCACAAATGAACATTAACAATCATACTTGAACACCGGGGTCGCGGGATGCAACCTCGCGCTCCTCCACTGATGAAAAAAATTCCCCTCCCCGACCGCTGCCGCCTGCTTCTCGCTTCCCTCGCCTTCCTGACGGGATTCGCCGTCACCACCACTCCCGCCGCCGCCCAAGGCGCGAGCGCCCCCATCACGCCGAAGCAGACGATCGTGCTCTTCGACGGGAAAACCAAGAAAGACCTTTCGGAGTTCTACACCTGGCTGGCGAAGTTTGGCCGGCATGATCCCGACAAGGTCTTCACCGTGGTGGACCAGGTCGACGGTGCGCCCGCGATCCGCTCGAGCGGCCAGCACTACGGCGGCATCGTCACGAAAAACAATTTCACCAACTACAAGCTCGTCGTCGAATTCCGCTGGGGCCTCGCCACCTGGGAGCCGCGCGCAAACCGGACGCGTGACTCCGGCATCCTTCTGCATTGCCAGGGTGAGGACGGCAACGCCTCCAAGTTCTTCAATTCGCCGTGGATGGCATCCGTCGAGTACCAGATCATCGAGGGCGGCACGGGCGACATCATCCTCGTCAACGGAGTCGAGCGCGGCTCCGGCAACGCGATCGTCCCGCGCCTGTTCGCCAAGGTGGCCGCCAATGGCAAGAACTGGGACCCGAACGGCACCGAAAAGGAGTTCACCCGTGGACGCATCGACTGGCAGTACCGCGACCTCGGCTGGAAGGACGTGCTCGGTTTCCGCGGCGCCAAGGACGTCGAGAAGCCCGTCGGCGAGTGGAACCGCATCGAGGCCATCTGCCGGGAAGGCGACGTCGACTACTTCCTCAATGGCGTGAAGGTCATGGAAGGCCGCCGCGGCTCCTTCACCTGGGGCAAGCTGCTGTTTCAATCGGAAGGCGCGGAAATCTTCTTTCGCCTGATCGAGCTGCACCCGCTGACGAAGTAACGAATCGCCCAGGTGCGCAA
>JAEUHA010000126.1 GCA_016793535.1 Opitutaceae bacterium
CGAGATTCCGCAGGGCGTGGCGGGCGACCGTGAGGCCCATGCCGACGCCCACGGTGTTCTTCGTGCTGACGAAGGGTTCGAAGATCTTGTCGCGGATATCCGCGTCGAGTCCGCGGCCGTGGTCGACGATCCGGATTTCGACGAATTTTCCCTCGTCGGGCTTCTCCACGATATGCGTGTGCATCGAGACCGGGCGCGGATCGGTGATCCGGTTGGAGTACGATTCCCAGGCGTTGATCAGGACCTTGGCGAGCACCTCCTCGACGATCTCTTAGTTGGTGTCGATCATCAGGTCGCCCAGCGGGTTGTCGATCGTCACTGGCGCGGTCAGGCGGTAGTCATGGTGAAAGCGGGCGACGCCACCCTCGAGCAGGCGCTGCAGGCCGGCCTTGATGAACGGCGGCCGCGACTTCACGACGAGCGTGCTGAGCTGCTTGATGATCGAGACGATCCGGCCGACCGCGTCCTCGACGTGCTGCACGTTTTTCCGCACCTGCTCGGGCTTGTCGTAGTAGGCCTTGACCAGGTCGAGGTAGCCGATGACGACGCCGAGCAGATTGTTCAGGTTGTGCGCGATGCCCTGCGTGACGGCGCCGATCGTCGCGGCCTTGCGCGACTCCTCGAGCCGCCGCGTCAGCTCGACGAGCTGGCGGTTGATCTGCACGAAACGGAGCTGCGTCTGCACGCGCGCCAGCGTCTCGTCGAGATCGATGGGCTTCGTGATATAGTCGACGGCGCCGACATTCAGGCCCTCGAGTTTGCTCTCCTTGTTCGTGCGGGCCGTGATGAAGATGACGGGGATGCCGCGCGTCTCCTCGTTCGCCTGCAGCCGCTGGCAGACCTCGATGCCGTCCATGTCCGGCATCATGACGTCGAGCAGGATGAGGTCCGGTTTCTCCTTCTGGACGAACTCGAGCGCCTCGAGCCCCGTATAAGCGGCGGTGATACGGATGCCTTCACGTTCCAGCTTGCGTTTCAGCAACTGGACGTTGATGGGCTGGTCGTCGACGACCAGGACGGAGGGGGCGGGCATGGAGGTCGAGGAAAGTGAATCCGGGCCGGCGGCGCAAGCCGGCGGAGGCCGGGCGCGCGGGCGGCTCGGGTCAGCGCCGGCGCTGCCGGTACGCCTTGACCGTGTTCTGCAGCAGCATCGCGACCGTCATCGGGCCGACGCCACCGGGGACGGGAGTGATCCGGGCGCAGAGCGGCGCGACGGCGTCGAAGTCGACGTCGCCCGTGAGGCGGTAACCGGTTTTCTTGGCCGCGTCGGGCACGCGGTTGATGCCAACATCGATCACGACGACGCCCGGCTTGACCATGTCGGCGGTGACGAACCCCGCCCGGCCGATCGCGGCGATCAGGACGTCCGCCTGGCGCGTGATCGCCGGGAGGTTGGTCGTGGCGGAGTGGCAGACGGTGACGGTCGCGTTGGCGCCGGCCTTCTTCTGCAGCGCGAGCAGCGCGACAGGCTTGCCGACGATGAGGGAGCGGCCGAGTACGACGACGTGTTTGCCCTTCAGGTCCACGCCGCTGCGGGCGAGCAATTCCATGATACCCGCGGGGGTGCAGGCGACGAAACCGGTGCCGTCCTCCTGCGCGACCTTGCCGAGATTGAGCGTGTTGAAGCCGTCGACGTCCTTCTCGGGTGCGACCCGGCGGAACACAGCGACCTCGTCGATGTGTTTCGGCAGCGGGGACTGGACCAGGATGCCGTCGACCGTGTCGTCGCCGTTGAGCTCGTCGAGCAGGGCGAACAACTCCGCCTGGGAGATCGTGACGGGCGGCAGGATGATCCGGCTGGTGATTCCAATCTCCGCCGCGGTCTTCTCCTTCTTCTTCACGTAGGAGACGGACGCCGGATCGTCGCCGACGCGCACCAGTGCGATGCAGGGCCGGCGGCCCGGAAAGGAGGCGACCTCCGCTTTGAGTTCTGCGATGATCGCCGCGGCGATCTGGTTTCCGTCGATGAGGTCCATGAATGAAGTAGCGAGTAGCGAGTAGCGGGTAGCGAGTAGGAATCAAGCACCGCGCGCGAAGCGTGGATGCTCGCTACTCGCTACTCACTAGTCGCTACTGCAAGCGCAGCGTCTCGACCATGATCACGATGTCTTTCGTGTCGGGGACGGGCTTGGCGGCGCCGAAGACGACGACCTTCTTATCGATGTACTTTTCGATCTGCTCGGTGAGGAGCAGCTTCGAGGTGTCGACGTACGCGTAGCGTTTGCCCGCGTCGTCATTGAGTGCGTAATCGTAGGGCCGGCGCGGCGCGAGTGCCCGGCGGGTGGAGACGAAGCGGCCCGCGAACTGCCGCGGCAGCGCGCTGCTGCCGCCGTCGCCGACGTCCGTGGTTTGAGCCGCCTGGCCCGCCGTGGTGGACGTGGCCGGGGCGGGTGCGGCGGGAGTGGAGCCGGTCGGAGCGCCGGCCTGAGTTGCGGCCGCGGCGGGGAACGCCGGTTCGGCCCCGACGCGCACGTAACCGGTGAGTTTTTTCTCGAGGGAGAGCTGCGTCCACTTGCCCTTGAGCCCGGAGATACTCGTCTTGTCGCCCTTCTCGGCGATCGTCAGCACGGCGGCGTCGGCCTTGGGCGCCAGCCGGAGGGGGGTGCCCGGTTTCACGTCGAGGGCCTTGGTCAGGTCCTTGTTCTCCACGTAGCACTCGAACGGACCGGCCAGCTCGATGGCGATCCAGCCGGCCGGGAGATCGGCGGGAGCGTTCAGGGCGGCGGATGGTTCCGCTCCGGCCTTGAGGAACGAGATGGCGGGGGAGCTGGCGTCCGGCTTGGTGTGGACGGCGGCGGGCGCGGCGAGCGGGGCGCCGAGCAGGCGGGTCGTGGCGACAACGGCCACGACGGCCAGGAGGCGGAGGGCGGCGAGGCAGGGCTTAGTCTTCATGGACGGCATGGTCGGCGGAAGTGGGACGGAGCGCGTGGGACGTGGCTTCGAAGGTGGCGCGCGGCGTGCGTGGGTTGCGGAACAGGGCTTCGATATCCTTCGTAGGGAGCACCTTTCCGCCTCGCAATGGGATTCCCTTCAGCTGCAGCGCGCCGATCTGGTAGCGGCGCAGGCGCTTCACATCGTAGCCCAGGGTGGTGAAGACCTGGCGGATTTCGCGCTTCTTGCCGTGGTGCATGTGGACGTCGAGGTCGGTCGAGGCCTCGCTCCGGTCCGCGTTGATGAGCGCGGCCCGCTCGACCTTGAGCCGTTCACCTTCGACCACGACGCCGCGGACAAGTTGCGCGAGCCGGCCGGCGGGAAACGGCTGCTTGAGGATCACGTGGTAGCGCTTCACGACCACGTTGGACGGGTGCATGAGCCGGTTGGCGAGGTCGCCGTCGGTGGTGAGGATCACGAGACCCTCGCTGTCGAGATCGAGGCGCCCGGCGCAGAAGAAGCGGAACTTCGAGAACTCGCGGGGCAACAGGTCGAACACGGTCGCGGCGTGGTGGGGGTCTTCGTTGGAGCAGACGAGCCCCCGCGGCTTGTGCACGGCCACCGTGATCTTCGGCTGCGCGCTGGTGCGGACGGTCTTGCCGCTGACGGTGACCTTGTCGATGCCGGGCACGATCTTCTGACCGAGGGCGGCGACGGCGCCGTTGACCCAGACCTCGCCCTGGCTGATCAGCGCCTCCGCCGCGCGACGCGAGCACATGCCGGCGTCGGCGATGAATTTTTGCAGGCGGATCGGTTCGGCGGAAGCCATCCCGCAACTGGGCGGCAAATCGCCGGCCGCTGCAAGCCTGTGGAATGGGTCGAGGATCCGCGGCCGCTCAACCTGCCGGCGGGCGGTGCGGCTTGGTGCCGCGATTAAACCTGAGCCCGATCGTTCGCTCGCGGCGTGACGTCGCTTCCACAGCGCAGGCCAACGTTTCACCCGTTGCCCTGCGATCGTTCACCGCAACCTTGTCAACGGGCGGGGCGGCGTGCCTAGTCGTCTCGCCGGGTTTCCCGGTTTCCCCCTGCTGCTGCGCGCGCTCCTCGTTATGAAGAACAGTCCCGCCTCCCGCCGTCGCTTCATGGCCCACTTCGCCGGACTCGGTCTCGGCTCGACCCTGTTGCCCGGCGTGCTGTGGGCGCAGGTGAACCAAGCCGGCCAGGGCCGCGTCACCGCGGAGATGTTGAAAGCGGCCCTGGCGCTCTCGGGCCTCGAGTTCGACGCCGAGGCTCGCCAGGCGATGCTGCGGGGCGTCAACCAGAACCTCGAGCGGTACGAAAAGCTCCGCGACGTGGACATCCCGGATGATGTCGGACCGCCGTTTCATTTCTCCGCGCTGGTGCCCGGTATGACGGTTGACCGGACCCGGCGGCCGTTTCGTCCGAGCACGGTGCGTGGACTGAAGCGGCCGGCGAATCTCGAGGACGTCGCCTTCTGGCCGGTGCGCCACCTCGCGGAGCTCGTGCGCACGAAGCAGGTGTCGTCGGTCGAGCTCACGCAGATGTACCTCGCGCGCCTGCACCGGCTCAATGCGAAGCTCAACTGCGTCGTCACCTTCCTCGACGCGCTCGGCCTGCAGCAGGCGGCGCAGGCCGACCGCGAGATTGCCGCGGGCAATTACCGCGGGCCGCTGCACGGGATTCCGTGGGGAGCCAAGGACATCATCGCCGTCAAGGGACACCCGACCACGTGGGGCTCCGCCGTGTACCGCGATCGGGTCATCGACGTCGATGCGGCGGTGGTCGAACTGTTGCGCGAGGCCGGGGCGGTGCTGATCGCGAAACTGACCACGGGCGAGTTCGCGCACGGTGACCGGCATCTGCTGGGCCAGACCAAGAATCCCTGGAATCCCGCGCTTGGCTCCAGCGGATCGTCCGCCGGTTCGGCGTCTGCGACGTCCGCGGGCGGCGTGGCCTTCGCGATCGGCACGGAGACCGCCGGTTCACTGCTCAGTCCGGCGCTGGTGTGCGGCGTGACCACGCTGCGCCCCACGTTCGGCCGGATCAGCCGGCACGGCGTGATGGCGCTTTCCTGGACGCAGGATCGGCTCGGTCCGATGTGCCGCTATGCGGAGGATTGTGCGCTGGTCATGCACGCGGTGGCGCGGCCGGATGGACGCGACCTGAGCGTGGTCGACATTCCCTTCAATTGGGACGCGCGCGTCGACGTCCGGAAACTGCGCGTGGGCATTCTGGCTGACGGCTTCGAGAACGCGACCGGACGCACGCGGGAGAACGCGGACAAGTTCCTCGCTCTCGTCCGCACGCTGGGCGTGACGCCGGTGCCGGTGACGGTGCCGCGGTTTTCCCACTACACGGCGGCGTTGGGCGTCGAGAAGGCGGTCTTCCACGACCGGCTGTTTCGCACGGACCGGGCCCGCCAGATCAGCCGGCCCGATCTGGCGGCCGGGTTTCGTTCGCCGCGCACGATCAGTGCCGTCGACTACCTCGTTTCACAGCGCGTGCGGACGATGCTGATGATGCAGCTGGCCGAGGCGACCGCGGGCGTGGACGTGTGGCTGTCGATCGGCACGCATTCGAAGGGCGGCGCCATCGCCGAGGACGAAACGCCGACGCAGCGGCACAGCGAGATGGCCAATCTCGCGTGTTATCCGGCGCTCGCGGTTCCGAACGGATTGAACGAGGGCGGCACTCCGACGAGCATTACCGTTTATGGCCGGCCTTTCGCCGACAGCGAAGTGATCGCGTTGGGCAAGGCGTGTCAGGACGTCCTGGGTTTTCACCGCGAGCAACCGACCTTGCAGGAGCGGGCCGGTTAGAGCCGTTTTCGGAACGGTGTAGCTCGTCATCGGAGCACGCGGCGGCGCAGCGCGCGAACAACGGCGACGGTTCCGCGCCGGCGTGAACCTACGGGCGGACCACGATCTTCGGGTTCGAATTGCCCCACACGGTGTAAAGGTCGACGAGGATCGTGCCGGCGCTTTTTTCCAGTTCGGCCTGTGTGATCGCGTGGTCGCCCTGTCGCCCGAACAGCACGGCTTCATCGCCGGCGGTGACGTCAGGGACGTCGGTGACATCGACCATGATCGTGTTCATCGTCACGCGGCCCACGATCGGGCAGCGGCGGCCGCGGATCAGCACGTGGCCCTGGTTGGAAAAGACCCGGCGATAGCCGTCGGAGTAGCCCACGGGCAGGTTGGCGAGGCGCGAGTCGCGCGTGAGCGTAAACGTGCGGTCGTAGCTCACCGTGTTGCCCGCGGGATAGGCGTTGACCGCGGCGACGCGCGACTTGAACGCCATGACGCGCACGTATTCGGTCCGTTCCGGAATCGTATCGCCGTAGAGTGCACCGCCGACCCGCACGAGATCGAGGCGCGACTCCGGCACCTCGAGGGTCGCGAAGGAGTTGGCGGCGTGCACCCGCAGCGCGGCGCGGTTCAGGCCGCCCTCGCGCACGACCCACGCCACGTCGCGGTTGAAGACGGCGAGTCCCTGGCGCATCTCGGCCGCGTCCTCGACCGGGAAGTGGGTCATGATTCCGACCACCTCAAGGTCGGTCAGTTGCAGGAGCGCGAGCGCGTCGCGGCGGCCCTCGGGTGTTTTCAGCTCGATGCCGTTGCGGCTCATCCCGGCGGAGTTGAGCGCGAGGTGGTAGCGGATTCGGCGTCCGTGCCGCCGGGCCAGCCCGGCCATGGCTTCCGCGACCGCGCGATTCCCGACCAGCTCCTCGACCTCGAGGGGCAGCGCCGCCTCCACCTCGCCCAGCGTGGCCGCCCGCAGCCGCATGATCTTGCCCTTGAAACCGTGCGTGCGCAGGGCCGCGGCCTCGTCGTTGCTCGTGATGCCCGCGTATGGCACGCCGAGGGCGACAAGTGAGGGCGTCAGCAGCGCGATGCCGTGGCCGTAGGCGTCGGCCTTCAGGACGGCGCAGACCTGCACCTTTTCACCCACCAGGGCCTGGAGCGTGCGCAGATTCCTTTCAAAGGCCGCAGCGTCGATCTCGAGCCACGCATGCGCCGCGTCCGAGGTGCGAATGCCGCCGGCGGAGCTGGGCGCGTGTGGGGCGGTATCCAGCCGGCCGGTCGTCTGGCAGCCGGACAGCAGCGTGACGGCCAGGAGGGCGAGCAGCGGGCGCGGGGCGAGCCGGGTGGTCATGGGCAGTGGGATTCGCGTGGCGGCCCGGGGACTGGCATCGGTGCGGGATGAGGGAAGAATTCCCGCGGAGCGAGCCCTGCCGCACGGTCGCGGCTGGCCGTGTATCGAGGGAGTGGAGACGGCGAGGGGAGGAGACACGCGAGGCGGGTTGCGGGGTGAAGTCAGTAGACGAGCGTGCGAAAATTCCTGACCCGGTGAAACGTGATCAGGTTTCCATTGTGCGCGGACTGCGCCCGCTCGTCGCCGCTGCGCGACAGGATCACCAGGTCTTCGCCGTCGATGTCCATGGCGGCATAGTGCCGCGCGCCGCGATTCCCCGGGCCGACCGCGACGAGGCCGGCGAAGCACCAATCGACCATGTTCTTCGAGAAGTGGAGGACGAGCCGCTGCCGCTCGTTGTTGGGGAGCTGGTAGCGATCCGGCGCGAGGGCGTCGGGACGAGTCATGGAGTCGGTGGCTTGCGTGCCCAGGAGCCAGTAAAGCCGGGTCAGGCCGTCGTAGAGTACGTGGAAGCGCATCTGGCCCCCCGGAAACGGCAGGAAGAGCTGGGTTTTTCCTGACGGAGCGCGCACGAGTCCCGTCGTCATGGTGCCGTCGTCGTTCTCGACGACCTGGGCGATAGCGGCATAGCCCGTGCCGCCGGTGTGTGCCCGCATGAAGAGGTGGAGGGTACGCTGCCGGGGATCGAACCACAGGTGATTCGGATCCGTGATCTGGACGACGTTGGTCTCCAGCCAGCCCATGGGATGCATGGGCCGGCCCGGCGCGACGGGCTTGGCCAGCGGAAAGTTCTGCGGGAAAAAAGGGACGCCGAAAAACTCGAGGGCGAGGTCGTTCTGGCGGTAGCCGGGAATGAGGTCGGCAAACGCCAGTTCGGAGGCGTACGTCCAGCTCGAGGGCTGCGTGAGGTCGTCGTGTTCGCGGGCGCGCAGCAGGACCGGGGCAAGGTTGCCGATCGTCCAGCCCGACTTGTTGTCCTCATAGACGCGCCGCTCCATCACGAGATAGACGTTTCCCTTGGCGTGCCAGACGTTGCATGCGGTCGCGTACCAGTTTGGTTTCTTCGTCCCGAGATCAGCCGGAGCGGACCACTGTTCGCCGCGGTCATCCGATCGCATGATCTTCAGATCGTTGTCGTGTCCGAGGTAGTAGAGTGCCCCGCCACTCTGAAAGAGCCGCGCTTGGGAGATGTTGGGAGTGGCCCGCACGGTCCACGTCAGGCCGCCATCGTCCGAGGTGCAGATGCGCGCCCAGGGATGGCCTTGCTTGCGCCATTCACTCGTCACGCCGCCTCGTTCGCTGGCTGCCACGAGGCGGCCCCCGGCGAGGCGAACGATCGACGGCGTGTTCAGCGGCGACGGTACGCCCGGCGATTCATCGAAGACCACGTGATCGGGCGCCAGCGCCCGGATCGCTCCGGGCGCGGGGGCATTCTTCGCTTCCGATGCGTGCAACGCTGACGCGGCGATTGCCAGGATCCAGCAGCCTGCGGCAACCGGCAATCCGAGCGCCGCGGGGAAGGGAAGCAGGGCGATCACGGTGACCTCATTGCTTTGCAACTCGCCCGTCGCGTCAAGATCCGGCCCCGCACGGCCACCGGAAAAGCTCGCTCGTGACGCGTGAGCAAGGGTCATCGTGTGGGTGCGGCCGCGACGGGCACCGGTTGATCCCGGCGTCGCGCGGCGTCGGTGCGGGGGCGGGATCGGCTTGGATCGAACGCGGCGGCGGTCGCGCGGGCAGACGCGGCGCGGAGCGGTCTTGGGCCGCGGTGTTCCGGATCGAACGGGGCAGGGGACATGGGCGGGTCCGTGCCTGTCCGCTGCAAACCGGCTTGCCTGCGTTCGGCGGGCCAACCTTCATCCGAGTCAATCCCATGTCTGCACCCGTCGACGGCCCCGAGGCCGCTTACCACAAGGATCGGCCGTTCCCCGCCCGGATTTCCGAAAACCGCCTGCTGAACAAGCCGGGCTCGGCCAAGGAAACCCGCCACTTCGTGGTCGACCTCCGCGGGAGCGGCCTGCGTTACAAGGCGGGTGATTCGCTGGGCATCTTTCCGTCGAATCGTGCGTCGGAAGTCGATGAACTGCTCCATCGCCTCGGTGCCACCGGCAGCGAACTCGTTTCGCCGGCGGCGCTGAAGTTGCCTGCGCCCGTCTCGTTGCGGAGTGTGCTGACCGACAAGCTGGCGCTGGCGAAGCCGACGCGGCGTTTCCTCGAGGCGCTGGCGGCCAAGGCGGTGCAGGCGGACGAGAAAGCGCGGCTTGCCGGACTGCTGGCGCCGGAG
>JAEUHA010000146.1 GCA_016793535.1 Opitutaceae bacterium
CCGTCGGGCTTGGGTATAAGATTCTTTAAGCGAAGAAATTAAGCTCGATCGTCCGGCTTCTTTCCCTTCGCGCTCCGTGCGACTTCAGGGTCCGCGCGTCGCGAGCGTGCCGTTGGCCGAGCCCACCATGCCGCCGGCGCCGGCAGCGGGCGGGATTCCGTAAAGGCGGGCGCTTTGGGCGGTGTTGGCGGTGTTGAACGGGACCGCCTGCCGGATGTCGGTGGGCTGCGTCTGGCTCGTGCTCGTCGGGTTGTTGGAGTAGAAGGGCGAGTTCGGCGTCTGGACATTGCTGTAGAACGCCACGTTGCCGCCGAGGAAGGCGATGAAGCCGCCGGTGTCCTTGTAGACGCCGCTCGTCGCGCTCCACGTACCGTTGGCCTGCAGGCCGCGGGTGTAGATGACCGGCGTGCGGGCCGAGTCGCTCATCTTCACGCCACCCACGAATTCCCACGAAGGCGAGCGGCCCTGCGTGAAGCTATTGTGGAGGGAGTTCCGCTGGGCGGTCGGCTGGATGATGAAGGTCGGGTACGTGCCGCTGAACGCCGGATCGTTCTTCGCGAAGTAGAACGTCGGGTCCGTGAGAATGTTGTTCTTCGCGAGGATCCCCGGCCACTTCCACGCCAGCTGCGGCGCGTTCAGCACGCTGTTCGGAATGCCTGTCGGCTGCGGATCGGGCAACCGGTCCTGGTTCTCACCGGCATAGATCTGGGCGGCCTTCAGGATTTCGCGGATGCTGTTCGCGTCGACCGCGCGTTGCGCCTTCTCGCGCACCGTGCCGACCGTCGGGATCACGATGGCGGCGAGGATGCCGATGATCGCGATGACGGTCAGAAGCTCAATCAGGGTGAACGCAGCGCGGGAAGCTCGACGCGGCGCACGGCCTGTGCCGTGGGAACGAGGTAGGAGTCGCATGTGGCAAAAAGGGGCTGGCGGAGGGGAAAGACGCGGAACCGGTGGGACAGTTTCGGCGAAAAATCGCGGGCACAAGCAGAATTTCCCCCCGGCGGGCTGGACAAAACTTTTTTCGGACACCTACGCTGGCAGAATGAAGATTTATCTCGATGGAAAGTTCGTCGACAGCGCCGACGCCAAGGTGTCCGTGTTCGATCACGGCCTCCTCTATGGTGACGGGGTTTTCGAGGGCATCCGGCTCTATGGGGGTAACATCTTCCGGCTCGAGGAGCACCTGGAGCGGCTCGAATATTCCGCCAAAGCCATCATGTTGCAGATCCCGCTCAGCCGGGCGGAGCTGGCGGAGGCGACCTGCGAGACGTGCCGGCAAAACGGGCTGACCGACGCCTCTATCCGGCTCGTGGTGACCCGCGGCGTGGGCGACCTGGGTCTGGCCCCCTGGCTCTGCCCGAAGCCGTCGCTCTTCATCATCGCCAGCAAGATCGCGCTCTATCCGCAGGAGCACTACGAGAACGGCCTCGCCATCGTCACGGTTCCGACGCGCCGGATCAATCCGGCCGCGCTGCCGCCGACGATCAAGTCGCTGAACTACATGAACAACATCCTCGGCAAGATCGAGGCCCGGCAGTTCGGGGCGCTGGAGGCGATCATGCTGAACGACCAGGGCTACGTCGCCGAGTGCACGGCCGACAATGTGTTCATCGTCCACAAGGGCGCCCTCATCACCCCGGCCGCCTCCCAGGGCGCGCTCAAGGGGGTGACCCGCTCGACCATCTTCGACATCGCGCAGGACCTGAACATCCCGATTCGCGAGTGTGACATGACCCGGTACGACATCTGGGTCGCCGACGAGTGCTTCCTCACCGGCTCCGGGGCCGAGGTCATTCCAGCGGTGAAGCTCGACGGCCGCGTCATCGGCGACGGCAAGCCGGGACCGATCACGCAGCGCGTGCTGGCGGCGTTCCGGAAGCGCGTGCTGGTCGAAGGCACGCGGATCTGATCCGCGCAACGGTTATGATCGGCGCAAACGGCGCGGAATTGAGCGAATTCCCCGCCGTCCGCCCGGGCGCTCAAGTTTCCCGCCGAGCGTCACGATTGCACCCTTGGCGCATCTCCGTGCGCCTGTACGGCACGCGATTCAGTGACACACGCCTGCACTTGCCAGCGGGGGTCACTGTGGCATGTTCCGTGCAATCCCTTTTCCTCCTTCATGGCCAACCCGCTCAAATGCGATCTCTGTTCGAAGCCTGCGACGGTGCACCTGACGCAGATCGTGAACAACAAGGTTCACAAGGTGGACCTGTGTGAGGCGTGCGCGCAGGCCAAGGGCGTGACGGACCCGAGCGGTTTCTCGCTGGCCGACCTGCTGCTGAAGGCGTCGTTGAATCCGGAGCCGGCGGCGACCGGGGTGCGCTGCGAGCAATGCGGCTTCACCCAAAACGACTTCAAGAAACTCGGCCGCTTCGGCTGCCCGGCCTGCTACGATACGTTTCGCAGCGTGCTCGAGCCGATGCTGGAGAACATGCACAGCGGTACCACGCACGCCGGCAAGGTCCCGACCCGCGCCCTCGAGCGGAAGTCCCTCTACGACCGGCTCACCAAGCTCGAACTCGATCTGACCGAAGCGATCAAGTCCGAGCGCTACGAAGACGCGGCCCGCACTCGCGATGAAATCAACCAAGTCAAACAAGCGTTCAACCAGCAAGCCACGCGGTAGGGCCATGACGATTTCCTCGCTCCTCGAGACGCCGTCCGAGCTCACGGATTCCGCGAGCAGCAAGACCGCGATCGTGCTGATGACGCGCGTCCGCCTGGCGCGCAACCTCGCGGGCTTTTCGTTTCCCGGCTGGGCCAAGGCGCCGCAGCGCGAGGAGGTCTTCGCCAAGTGCCGGGACGCCGTCGCGGCCGCGCCGCAGATGAAGCGCTGCTTCAACGTCGCCATCGGCGAACTCAGCGACCTCGAGCGCCAGGTGCTCGTCGAGCGCCACCTGATCAGCCGCGAACTCAGCGGCGCCAAGGGCGGGGCGGGCGTGATCATCAGCAAGGACCAGGCGTTCTCGGTGATGATGAACGAGGAGGATCACCTCCGCATCCAGGTGCTGCGGGCGGGCTTCAACCTGAAGAAGGCCTGGAGCACGATCAACGACCTCGATTCCACGCTCGAGGATCACCTCGACTTCGCGTTTTCGCCCACGCTCGGCTACCTGACCGCGTGTCCCACCAACCTCGGCACCGCGATGCGCGCCTCGGCGATGATGCACCTGCCGGCCCTGGTGATCTCGAATCAGATGGAGAAGGTCGTGCGCGCCGTGAACCAGCTCGGCATGGTGGTGCGCGGACTCTTCGGCGAAGGCTCGGACGCCAGCGGGAGCATCTTCCAGATTTCCAACCAGACGACGCTCGGTGAGTCCGAGGAGGAGATCATCAAGCGCCTCGGCTCGGTCCTGCAGTCGATCGTCGAACACGAACTCAATGCCCGCGCCAAGCTGCTCGAGGCCGACGCCGGCAAGCTCTTCGACAAGATCGGCCGCGCCTACGGCATCCTGCAGAACAGCCACCTGCTGAGCTCCAGCGAGGCGATGAACCTGCTCTCGCTGATCCGCCTCGGCGTCGACCTCGGCGCCTTCGCCGACGGCAACCGCTCGGTGATCGACCGGCTCTTCATCGAGGCCCAGCCCGGCCATCTGCAGTACGCACAAAAGGGCGAATTCGAGCCGGGGCAGCGCGACATGCTCCGCGCCGAACGGCTCCGGGCCGAGTTTGCCAATTTCACCCGCCCGGACTTCAGTTTCAACCAACCCGAGAAGAACTAACCCAGCGCGACCCGCGCGAACGCTTTACCGACATGTCCCAAGAACCGATGAACAATTTCACGCCGCGCGCGCAACAGGTGCTCGCGCTGGCTCGCAAGGAGGCGGACCGGTTTCACCACAACTACGTCGGGACCGAGCACATTCTCCTCGGCCTGATCAAGCTCGGCCAGGGTGTGGCCGTCAGCGTGCTGCAGAAGATGGGCCTCGACCTCGAGACCGTGCGGTCCGCCGTCGAGAAGCAGGTGGGAACCGGCCAGGAGACGAAGACCCAGAACAGCATTCCCTACACGCCCCGCGTGAAGAAGGTCCTCGCCCTCGCCGGCAAGGAGGCCAAGACGCTCAACCACTCCTACGTCGGCACCGAGCACATTCTGCTCGGCCTGCTCCGGGAAGGTGAGGGCGTCGCGGCGCGCGTGCTCAAGTCCCTCGACATCGACATCGAGCGCACCCGGAACGAGATTCTCCGCGAGCTCGACCCGCAGTTCTCGGGCAGCCAGGGCGGCGAGGGCGGCGAAGAGGCCGCCGCCGGCGGGAACCCGCGCTCCGGCGCGCAGCCCGAGGACAAGAAGGAAGTGAAGACCCCCGCGCTGAAGGCGTTCGGCCGCGATCTCACCGAGCTCGCCCGCAAGGGTGAGATGGATCCGGTCGTCGGACGGAAGAACGAAATCCGCCGCGTCATCCAGATCCTCTGCCGCCGCACCAAGAACAACCCGGTCCTCATCGGCGAGGCCGGCGTGGGCAAGACCGCCATCGTCGAAGGCCTCGCCCAGGAAATCGCGGGCGGCCTCGTGCCCGAGATCCTGCTCGAGAAAAAGGTCATCACGCTCGACCTCGCCCTCATGGTCGCGGGCACCAAGTACCGCGGCCAGTTCGAGGAGCGGATCAAGGCGGTGATGGACGAGATCAAGCGCGCCAAGAACATCATCCTGTTCATCGACGAGCTGCACACGATCGTCGGTGCCGGCGCCGCCGAAGGCGCGATGGACGCCTCCAACATCTTCAAGCCCGCGCTCTCGCGCGGTGAGCTCCAGTGCGTCGGCGCGACCACCCTGAACGAGTACCGCAAGTACATCGAGAAGGACTCCGCGCTCGACCGCCGCTTCCAGTCCGTGAAGGTCGAGGCGCCGTCGGTCGACGACACGATCCTCATCCTCAAGGGCATTCGCGGCAAGTATGAGGACCACCACAAGGCGACGTTCACCGACAAGTCGCTCGAGTCCGCCGCCAAGCTTTCCGACCGCTACATCACCGGCCGCTTCCTGCCCGACAAGGCGATCGACGTCATGGACGAGGCCGGTTCGCGCGCGCGCATCGGCGCCCTCAGCCGTCCGCCCGACGTGGAAAGCCTGACGAAGGAGATCGAGTCCGTCTGCGCCCAGAAGGAAAAGGCCATCAGCGAACAGCACTTCGAGGAGGCGGCCAAGTTCCGCGACCAGGAGAAGCAGCTGCGGGCCAAGCAGGACCAGATCACCGAGCAGTGGAAGAAGCAGCGCGACGAAAAGCGCGTGCTGATCGACGAGGACCTCATGATGCAGGTCGTCGCCGACTGGACCGGCATTCCGCTCTCCCGGATGGAAAAGAAGGAGAGCGAAAAGCTGCTCTCGCTCGAGAACGAGCTGCAGAAGGCCGTCATCGGCCAGGACATCGCGTCGCTCGCCATCGCGCGCGCCCTCCGCCGCTCGCGTGCCGACCTCAAGGACCCGCGCCGCCCGATCGGCTCGTTCATGTTCGTCGGCCCGACCGGCGTCGGCAAGACGATGCTCGCGAAGACCCTCGCCGCGCAGATGTTCGGCAACCAGGACGCGATCATCCAGATCGACATGTCCGAATACATGGAGAAGTTCGCCGTCTCCCGCCTCGTCGGCTCGCCTCCGGGCTACGTCGGCTACGAGGAAGGCGGCCAGCTCACCGAGGCCGTGCGCCGCAAGCCGTACGCCGTGGTGCTCTTCGATGAAGTCGAGAAGGCGCATCCGGACGTGATCCAGCTGCTGCTCCAGATTCTGGAGGACGGCCGGCTGACCGACTCGCTCGGTCGCACGGTCGATTTCCGGAATACGATCATCATCATGACCTCGAACGTCGGCGCGCAGCTCCTGCAGCGCCAGACCTCGATGGGCTTCGCCGCCGCGACGTCGAATTTCAACGACGCCGAGAAGATGCGCGAGAAGGTGCTCGAGGAGGCCAAGCGCGTCTTCAAGCCGGAGTTCCTGAACCGCATCTCGGACATCATCTTCTTCCGGCCGCTCGACAAGAACGACCTGGTGAAGATCGTCGAACTCGAGACGACGCACTTCGCGAAGCGGCTCCACGAGCGCAAGATCACCCTCGAGTTCACGCAGGAGGCCAAGGACCTGCTGATCGAGAAGGGCTACGACGAGAAATACGGCGCGCGTCCGCTGCGCCGGGCCGTCGAGCACTACCTCGAGGATCCGCTGGCCGAGGCGTTGCTCAAGGGCGACGTCAAGGACGGCGAGCCGGTTGTGGTTGCACGCGAGGGCGACAAGCTTATCTTCAAACAAAAGACGCCACCCACCGCTCCGAGCGGTGTGACGCCGTAAAAAAACGACGACCAACCGTCGCCTCATGAAGCCCCGCCCCCCGAGATCAACGGGAGCGGGGCTTTCTGTTTTCATTGGCGGAGAAAACCGTCGATGAATAGGCCACGGTGAAGATGCGGCAGTTCAACCCCGGGAGCGCGGACGTCCCCGTCCGCAGGTTCGCGCGATGCGGACGGGGCCGTCCGTGCTCCCAGATGGGGATGCTTTTTTTACAGGCGGGCCTTGCGACGGCCACCGCCCTTTC
>JAEUHA010000164.1 GCA_016793535.1 Opitutaceae bacterium
CGTGCCGAGTTCCGGCTCACGCCGGAGATCGAACTGCGCAACGAGTCCTACGTGGAGACCCAGCTCCTCAAGTGGCGCAACATCGAGAGCAACACGTGGAATCCCGTCGCGCGCAACATCACCCGCGGTGGCCTCACGCTCATCTATCGCGACGACGTGCTGCTCGGCAACCGCCTCGATCTCACGGTGCGGAAACCCATCGCCGGCCACGCCAACCGCCTCGTCGTCGGCGGCGTCTTCGAGCACAACGACCAGATTCGCGGCGGCGCGCCCGGCAACATCGTGCTGACCACCCCGGCCGTCAGCCTGTACAATCCCAATGTCGGCTTCGGTCCCGCGGCCCGCTTCCAAAAGACCTCGCGCATCAACGTCGAGACCCACGCCTTTCACGTGCAGAATGTGTTCGACGTCGCGTCGAATCTGCGCGCGGTCGCGGGCGTCCGCTACGATCACATCTCGCTCCAGCGCGACACGCTCTTCAACAACACGGTCGCGATCCCGACGCCGTTCAGCACGTTCAAGAAAGGCTACCGCACCTACACCGGCCGCGTGGGCGCGGTGTGGATTCTCTCCAAGGAGATCAACGCCTACGCGTCCTTCAGTCGCGCCGCCGAGCCCGTCACGCAGCTCGTCGGCCTCACCGCCGCAAACGCCGATTACTCGCTGCAGAAGGGCCGGCAGTATGAAGCGGGCATAAAGGGCACGTTTCTCCGCGGGAAGCTCGACGCCACGGTGGCGGTGTACGATCTGCTCAAGAAGGACCTGCTGACCAGCACGCTCGACCCCGCGACCGGACTGCGGGTGAGCCAGCAAATCGGCGCCCAGAAATCCAAGGGAGCCGAAGTGGCGATCGCGATCTCCCCCGGCCAGGGCTGGCGGGTCGAACTCAACGGTGCCCACACCGACTCCGCGTTCGCCGACTTCAACGAGAACCTCGGGGCGAGCATCATCTCCCGCGCCGGCAAACGCCCCAGCAACGTGCCGCAGTGGGTCGCAAATTTCTTCGTCGCGAAACGGTTCGCCAACGGTTTCGCCCTCAGCGGCGGCCCGCGCTACGTGAGCGACCGTTTCGGCAATAACAACAACTCGGTGGTCGCGGAAGGGTACGTCACGCTCGACGCCGCCGCCACCTACTCGTGGCGGAAGTGGCACTTCACCCTGCGTGGTCGCAACCTGCTGGACGAAGACTATGAATCGGTCGCCGGCACCACGATCCGCCGCCTGGCCGACCCGCGTACGGCGGAGTTCAGCACCCGCGTGTCGTTCTAGTTACAGCAGGTCGGATTCGATTGTCGGCAGGGTGCCCCCCCCGCGGGTTACAGGAATCGCCCGTTCCAGCCCGAGGGGTGGGGGCACCCCGCCTACCAGTCCGGCCCCACCCTTCTCTCCACCGATACCCACTCGACGCTCCGTCCGACCCGGGTCATTTTCCCGAAGCCCGGACGCGGCTTCATCTCCTCCGTCCTCCTCATGAAATCGAGCCCTCTGCTTCTCGCCTTCGCCGCCCTCATGCCCGGGGCCGCGATCGTTTCCGCCCAGTCAGGCCCGGTCACCGAAGCCGCCGCGCTTGCGACAACCGCGCTTCCCACTCCCGCCGCGACCGGCTCGCAGTGTTCCAACCTTACGACCGGCGCCGACGGCACGGTCTACCTGACGTGGAGCGAACCCGGCGCCGTCGAGGGCGAAAAAATGCTCCGCCTCGCCACCCTGTCACCGGGCGCCGCCGCGTGGTCCGCGCCGCGTACGATCGTCCGCACGCCCCTGTTGATGGAGAACTGGGCCGACTTCGCGTCGCTCGTGGTAGGGACGGATGGCGCGCTGACGGCGCAGTGGTTTCAGCGTTCCGCCCCCGATGGACACGGCTACGAGGGCTGGTTTGCCCGCTCGAGCGACCGCGGCGCGACCTGGAGCCAGCCTGCGCGACTCGGCCATGAGTTCGTCGCGCTTGCTCCACTGAGCGGCGGACGCACCCTGGCCGTCTGGCTGGAAAGCGCCCGGCAGCGCGACCCGAACGCCGTCCCGCGGGCGAAGCGCGACCCCAAGGCGCCCCGGCCGGCCCGCGATCCGAACGCCCCGTATGCGCCGTCGATGAAGCTGCTCGCCCGCCTGCTTGCGCCCGACGGCCGCAGTCTCGGCGAATGGACCGTCGATCCCGATGTCTGCACATGTTGCCAGAACACGGTCGCGACGCTGCCCGGCGACCGCGTCTTCGTCGCGTACCGCGGTCATACGGCGGACGAAATCCGCGACAACCGCTACGCGCTGTTCGCCGACGGCCGGTGGTCGGCAAGTCAGACGCTGCAGGACGACGGCTGGAAGATCGCCGCGTGCCCCGTCAACGGACCGGCCGCCGACGCGCACGGGGAATCGCTCGCCGTCGCCTGGTTCACCGCCGCCAACGGCGTGGCGAAAGTGCAGGCGCGCAGCTCCTCCGACGGCGGCCGGACGCTCGGTGCGGCCGTGCGGGTCGACCTCGGCCGGCCAATGGGGCGGATCGAAACCGTCATGCTCGCCGACCGGAGCGCGGTTTTCCTCTGGATGGAGACCGGCACGGCGGAAAACGCCGCCGGCATCTACGCGCGGCGACTCTGGCCCGACGGAACGCTCTCCGCTCCTCGCCTCGTGGCCTCCTCGACGCAGGCCCGCACCAGCGGCTTTCCGCGTGCGGCCCTGCGCCCAGACGGCCGCGTCGTGATGTCGTGGACGCAGACCAGTCCCGCCAACTCCGTCAAAACGCTCGCCTTCGACCCCGCCGCGCTGCCGCGTGCCGCAACGAACGCCATCAGTTTCGCGCCAAAGGGCGGTGGTCCGCCGGGCATCCGGCTGGAGTATACGGCGCTTGCGAGTCCCGAACCCGTGCGCCGCGGCCCGCCGGTCGTGCTCGAACTCTGCGCCGCTCCCCTTACTACAATTTCCCAACATCCATGAAAAACTCCCTCCCCCGACTCGCCCTGATGGCTGCGTTCGTTTCTTTGGTGGCCGCCGGTTGCGGCGCCGCCGACTCAAAGTCGACGGCGAACCCGCCCGCCAAGAAGGCCGATGTCGCCTCGCAACGCCACCCGCTGAAAGGCGTGGTGACCGGCGTCGACGCCAATCTCTCCGCCCTGCGCGTGAAACACGAGGAGATCCCGGGCGTGATGCGCGCGATGACCATGTTGTTCAAGGTCGACGCCGCGACGCTGAAGGCGGTCAAGGCCGGCGACGCGATCACGGCACTGATGACCCGCGAGGCCGGCGAGTGGCGGCTGTACGAGGTGAAGGTCGTGCCCGCGGCGACGAAGTGAGCCGCGGAAGGTCCGCGGGCGGCAAGCGGCCGGGGGACCGGCGGCTCCACCCAATTCCATGGATTGAATCCGGGCGGAGGAGGGTGCATCAGTGCTGCCTCTCGCCTTGCCCGACTCCGCCTCCACTATCCTCGGCCTGCCGGCCCCGCTCTGGCAGTCGCTCTGGCTCACCGTCCGTCTTGCGGCGATCACCACGCTGATCCTCGGTGCCGTCGGCCTGCCGCTGGCGCACTGGTTGAACACGACGCGCTGGCGGCTCGCACCGGCAATCGAGTCGCTGGTGGCGCTGCCGATCGTGCTACCGCCGACGGTGATTGGTTTCTATCTGCTCGTGGCTTTCTCGCCGAACCATCCGCCGGGCAGTTGGTGGCGGGAACTCACCGGGGCGCCGCTGGCATTTTCGTTCACCGGACTCGTGATCGCGTCGGTGTTCTATTCCCTGCCCTTCGCCGTGCAGCCGTTTCAGGCGGCGCTGCGCGGCGTGCCGCGCGAATTGCTCGACGCAGGCACGGCCCTGGGAGCGCGGCCGGTGCGGGTTTTCCTGCGGCTGCATGCGCCGCTGGCCTGGCGCGGGATCGCGGCCGGACTCACGCTGGGTTTCGCGCACACACTCGGCGAGTTCGGCGTTGTGCTCATGATCGGTGGTTCGATCCCCGGCGTGACCAAGGTGGCGAGCATCGCGCTCTACGACGACGTGCAGGCCCTCGCGTACCCACAGGCGCACGCGTTTGCCGCGACGCTGCTGGGCCTGTCGTTCGCCCTGTTGCTGGTGGTAACGCTTCTGCAGCGCCGGCGGGGGTGAAGGGGTTCCCATTTCCCCCCCTGGGAGCGCGGACGCCCTCGTCCGCCGGGATCAGATCGGAAGAGCACAC
>JAEUHA010000234.1 GCA_016793535.1 Opitutaceae bacterium
ATCCGCCCGCGCAGCAGGACTACCGCGACCTCGTCGAGCCGTTCTTCAACCGGGCGAAGCTCCCGGAAATGATCACGGCGGTGCACGATCTCATCCAGGCCCTCGTCGCAGATGCGCTGGGCCGCGAGTCGATCGAGATCGTGCGCGAGTTCGCCATTCCGCTCCAATCGCGCGCGCTCGCGCTGCTGCTGGCGATGCCGGCGGCGGAGGCGGAGATCTGGATCGGCTGGGGCACGCACGTTTTCCGGGAGGGCGACGGCACGAGCAAGGGCGCCGCCCTCGAAGCCTACACCAACCGTCTCCTGGATCGGGCCGCCGCCGCGCCGGGGGACGATTTCTTCAGCGCGCTCACCCGGGCAAAGTTCCAGGGCCGGCCGCTCACGCGGGAGGAGATGCTTGGGTTCTGCAGCATCGTTTTCGCGGGCGGTCGCGACACGATCATCAATTCGATTTCCGGCGTGATCGGCCACCTGTCGGCCAAGCCGGACGATTTCGCTTTCCTGCGCGAGGATCCGAAACGGATCGTCGGCGCCAGCGAGGAGTTCTTCCGCGTGCTTTCGCCCGCGACGCACCTGGCCCGGCGGTGCCAGGTGCGGACGGAGCTGCACGGCGTGACGGTGGAGCCCGGTCAGTTCGTGTCGCTCAATTTCGCCGCCGCCAACTACGACGAGACGGTTTTCGAGCGTCCGGAGGAAGTGCAGCTGGACCGGCGGCCGAATCCGCACGTGGCCTTCGGCTTCGGCCCCCACCTCTGCCTCGGAGCCGCGCATGCCCGCCTCATCGTGCGCACCCTGATCGCGGTCCTGTGTGAGCGGGTGGCCCGCATCGAAACGCTCGCGGCCGTGGACAAGTACGAGAACGAGTCCAGCTATCGCCGCCGGCTGGCCTACGATCGCCTCTCCGTGCGCTTCTTCCCGCGCTAGGGCCGTTGCAGCAAAGGCGTCGCGATGGATCGGAGGGCGCCGCTTCGTGAGCGCCGCGGCGGTGACGAAGCGCAGCCCTCCGGGCAGCGCTGCGCCTTTTTTGGTGGCTCTGGATCGCACGCCGCCGACGGAGCCTCGAAAGGCTCGCGAAGCGAGCCGGCCGTGCGGTGGTCTTTCCAGGGTTCCGGCTACGCCCGAAACGCTTCCCAGTTGGCCACGTCGAAGAAGTGTTCCCTGCCGCTGACGATCCGACCGTTCCTGACCTCGAACGCGATGCAGTAATCGCTGGCCAGGAACTTCCCGTTCCGCTGGCCGCTGTTGTGGTGCACGCCGACCACCCGGCCCGCCTCATCGGCGCACACGGCCTTGAGTTCCGCTTTGAACGTGCCGTTCGTCTCTCCTCCGTAGCGGCCGAACTGGCTGAAGACCTCCTGCTGACCCATGCGGAGGCCGGCGGTGGAACTGTTTCCCGGCTTTTGCCAGGAAGCATTCGGATCGAAGAGCGCGGTGAGCGTCTTCAGATCGGTGGTGTTGAACGCGTGGTTGGCACGGCGGACGATATCGGCGTTGGGGAGCATCATTTGTTTTGGTTGAGGCTGCACCAGCGCAGCGTCGCGCACCCAAGCGGAGTCCGAATCTTCCCGCATCGGAAGTACTCCCCGTTCTGCTGCGAAGAGAGGATTCTCCCGGCGGGCGTCAGGTCAGTCCGTGTTCGACCGCCCACAGGGTCGCGCCGGCGCTGCGTTCACGCGCCATGGTGACGGCAGCAGTCACGCCGCCCAGCCGGTGAAAGGTCACGGCGTCGTGGGCCAGCGAAGCGCACAGGTGGGCGGGGGAAACGTCGTCGCCTGCCAGCGAGGGCACCCCGTGTCCGTCCCAGCGCGCGTAAATCTGGCCGACGGTGTTGATGAACGAAGCGGGAAACCCCATCCGTGCCCCCAGCCGCCGCGCCACCTCACAATGGCCGGGAAAGAAACGGACCAGGACGACGGGCAGCTCGGCGAGCGCGCGCACGATTGCCTGCTCGACGCCGACCGCACTGGTCACGGCCGTCGAGCGCCGGATCGACTGGCGCAGCAACTCCACCGTGCGCGGCATGTCCGCGGTATCGACCGCGGCATACTCGGCCCGGATCGCGATCTCGGCACCGAAGAGCGAAGCGAACCACCGCGTGTCGGCGTTGCAGCCGACGTAGCGCAGCAGCGTCTCGTACTACACGTCGTGCAGCGTGGCGGTGTCGAATCCGAGAGCCTCCCCCAGACGCATCCCGACTACGCACGACGTCATGGCATAGTCGACTGGCTGGCCCATGCCCAAGTCGGTGGCGATCGAGAGGCAGGCCATCAAATCCGCCACCCTGACGGGCTTCGTCGGCTGACTCACCGGGGCGGCCGCCGGTGGGTCTGGGACGCATGGGCGAGGAGGGAAGAATCCGCCGGAACCAACGGCAAGCGTCGAGTCATGTAATTCTTGCGGCGTAGCCATGGGGTCTGTCTTTTGGTTGCGATGTCCCTCGCGAGCGGGGACCGACGGGGCAGGCATTCAACATGGCAGAGCGCGAACTGATCCGGTCGGAAATCCTCTCGTGACGAAATTCCAGCCATGAGCTCGTTCCCATCCCCCTCTGTCCCGGCCGCCGGCGCGGCGGCCGGATGGATGCCGGGACCTTGGAACCGCGAATTACGCGGCTGCGTGTTCCTGCCGCGCATGATCGAGAAGGGCCGCCGCGTCCTCGAGGGCGAACGCCAGGCAGCCGACCTGATGAATGGATACTGCTTCGGCGACTTCGATTACGCCGACGGCATGCTTTTCCGGTTCCTGCGGACCGATGAGGAGCGGGTGCTGGCCCTGCTGCGCGCGCTGGAAGATGACGACGCTGTGGCGGCGCGCCTTCTGGCTGACAGTGGCCGCTCGGCCGAGGAAGTTCAGCAGTGGAGCCGGAGATTCCGCCGGATCAACGCGCCGTTCGCGGCCATGTGGGACGCGGACGAAGGGCGGCATCGCCCGGGTCTCGGCGCGACGCTGCTGCGGCTTTTCTACAATTACCTGATGATGCCGCCCGTCTATCTCTACATCCGCGTCGCGACCGCGCGCCGGCGGCGCAAGCGCGCAAGGACCGTCTAGCCGAAGGCAGGCCGTTGAACGTTGAAGGTTGAAAGCGGAAGGAGCCGAATCAGACGGCGTGATCCCGGCTCAACGTTCGACGTCCAGCGTCAACACGAACTCCCGTCCGGCCTGCCGACCGTAGTTGCGCGGGGCGCCGTTGGCGAACGTACGCGTGACGAAGACCCGCGACGTGTTGAAAACGTTGTTCACATTGAGCTGCACGCGCCACGCGGAGCCGACCGCGCGGAAACGATAGTTGGCCATCAGCCCGGTGATCACGTATCGGTCGGAGTAATACGGATTGTCCCGGTCGACGCGCGTGCGGCCGCGGGCGTCGGTCTTGTTGGGAAAGCCGACGATGCTCGGGCCGCGATAGCGGAGATTGACGGACGCCGTGGCACCCTTGAGCCGGCCCTCGTTGAAGCTGTGCGTCGCGACGAGATTGGAGCGCCAGGTCTGTGAGTTGTTGGCCGCATTGCCGAGGCTCGCGCGGATGTCCTCGATCGGATTCAGGATGAGTGCATTCCAGGTCTCCTCCACGGTGCGGGTGGGATCGTACGCGGTCGTCGACCAGTTGCCGCCGAACGTGCGCCAGACGGCGAGTTTGCCGTCGAGGTAGTCCCACCAGGGTTGCGTGGAGAGGTCGTCGATCTCGGTGTCCGTGCGGCCCGCGTTCCAGAAGAAGCGCCACGCGCGCGTGGGATTCCAGGTGAGGTCCATTTCAATGCCCTGACTGCTGCGGTCACCAGGCAGCCGGAAATTGCCGACGGCCGGCGCGCGCGTGATCTCGAACAGTGGGTTGATCGGGTAGGCGGGGTCGATCTCGGCGAGGCGCTGTTCGAAGTTGATCAGGTTCTGGCGCAGGCCGGAGTCGGCGAGGGTGATGTTGCGGTTGAGCGTCTCGAAATAGTTCACCTTGAAATTGAGCTTGTCGGAGAACAAGCGGACGCGGACGGAGTACTCGCGCGATTCACCGTAAGGCGGTTCGACGATGTTACCGGCGACGTCGCGCACGACCGCGACTTCGTTGAGCGACGAGTTGCGGGAGTAGTCGTAGCCGAAAGAGAGCCACCGTGACAGGCGCGGCGGACGCACGATGAAGCCGTAGTTCGCGCGCGTGGCGGAGCGATACGGCGTCCACACCGACGCCGGCTCCTTTTCGCGAAAATCCGCGTAGGCCCGGAAACCGGTGCCGAGCGGATTCTGCGGTGTGATCGGGCCGTCGGTGAGGATCGGCTGGAACGCGCCAAAGTTGGAGTTGCGCACGCGGTCGTAGCGGACACCCACATTCGCCACCAGGTGGTTTTTGAAGAAGACGCTCGACGTGCTCGCCGCGAGCGAGCCGCGCTGGAGGTGATTCGCGGAGGGCGCGGTGCCGACCCCGCCGACCGGATTCTCGAAGGACGTGACGCCGAAGCGTTCGCCGCTCGCGGTCGTGAGCCAGAGCGTCTCCATCAGGTCGCCGTAAGCGGTGGGCGCCGCGAGACCGTAGTCGTGCGGGTTCTTCGAGCTGCCGAACGGCGGGAGGTACTGCCGCATGTGGATCGCGCGCTCGACGTGGAGTGGATTGGCGCGCGCGGCGGGAGAGAGGAAACTCGGCTGGCCAATGATGAGATTGCGGAGCTGCGCGAGCGTGTAGGTGACGGAGTCCTCGTAGCTGGCGAAGAACCCGAGCCGGTGCAGGCCGAGGTGGCGCGTCCACCCGGCGTTGCGCGTGAGGTCCTGCTCGTGGGTGGCGACGGCGCGCGCCTGGTGCACGGTGAAGTCGGCCCAGTTGCCCTGGCCGGTGGAGTTGTTGGACTCCATGAACGGCCGGCCGTAGAGCGGATTCGGCGTCACGCCGTCGGGCAGGTAACGGTTGATGTCGACATGGATGTCGTACGCGTTGTTGGCGAAGAGCTGGGCAGTCTGATTGCGGTAGAACTCGTACGAGTACCCGATCTCGGCGAACGTCGCGCGCGCGAGCCGCTGCTCCAGCGTGGCGGTGACGTTGCGGCTGCGGCGAAAATTGTAGCGCGACCAGCCGGCGGGATTGGTGTCCCAGGGCAGTCCGGGATCCATGAGCGTCTGCGTGGTGCCCGCGCTGCCGGCGCCGTCGGCGATGTTCACGGTGACGGTATTTCGCACGTCCTGGAAATTCACGAAGGACGGCACGGTGTTTTGCGGGAAAACGAAGAGCGCGGTCTTGGCGTTGAACCCGTAGGCGCGCGTGGTGCCGTCGCCGAGCGTGAAGGTTGGCGCGGGCGGGCGGCCGGCGGTAGGCGCGGTGGCGGCGCGGTTGACGTACTCCTGCGGGGTGCCGGCGCGCTGGGTGGCCAGCCAGTGCATATAGCCGTTGTCGCGCGCCATGGTCGTCGGCGGCCGGGCGTCACGCCGATGGTGGTATTCGCCCTCGACGCGGATCGTCGTGCGCTGGAACGGCTGCCAGGTCGCGGTGACGAAGCCGCGGCGGCTGTCGTCGTAGCCGGGCGTGATGAAGTATTCCTTCTTCTCGCGCAATCCGATCGCGCGCACGGCGAGCTTCTGCGGCACGATGACTTGGCTGACGTCGAACACGCCGCGCTGGGAGCCGTAGCTGTCGGCGCGGACGGACAGCTTCTGGCGGTTGCGCGCGAGGTGGGCGCGGGCGGACGTGCTCTCGGCGGTGCCGGCCGCGCCGCCGAGGCCGAACTGCACCGCATTGGCGCCGCTCACGAGCGAGAAGCGTTCCGTGTTGTAGGAGTCGGGCTCGATCGTGGTGCGGAAATAATTCCGCGTGCGGTCCACGTTGCCGAGGCCGCGCGAGTTGCTGGAGTCGTCGGCGATGTTGCGCGAGCCGGGGCGGGAGTCGCCGTTGCCGTTGACGTTCTCGTAGTAGCTCTGGGTGGTGGCGGAGAAGAGGAACGCCTCCTCGGTCGTGGTCGCACCGATGTCGTCGAGGAATTCCTTGGTGAACACCTGCACCTGCCCCGCGACATCGGCGAGATCGATGCGGCCGCGCCCGCCTTGGAGCACGGCGGTCGACATGTAGCCGCGTTCGGTGTCGGCGCCGACCTGGAAGGGCGAGAGGACGACGGTTTCGTTCTTGGCGGGAGCCGGGGTGGAGGAGGCGGGGGCGAGCGCTTGCGCGAAAAAAGTCGCCGGCAGGAGGGATAGGACTACGGCGCACGGCCGCTGGGTCAGGACACAGCGCATGGGGTGTTGGGGTTGCGGTCGAGCGGATCGGAATAATCACCGCGTGGCGACACTTGCCGTCGCGTGCGCGCGCGAGAGACACCCGGGCAGATCACGCCGTGGCGGAGCGCCGGCGCTCCGGCGCTGGTCGACTCCGCTCGGCGTCAGAGGTCGAACCCGACCGTGAACACAAAGAGCCGCGGCTCGACACGGGCCCAGGCGACGTACTGGCCCGTGGAAAGCACGCGGTTGGGCACGATCCGGTCCGGCTCGAGCAGGTTGCGCACGTTGAGTTGCACGCGGTACTTCACGCCGCCGAAATACTTCGCGGTGCCGCGGTAGTTCACGCCGACGTCGGTGTAGAACTCGTTCTTGCCTTCGAGCGGCTGGGCGAGATCGAAGCTCACGGTGCCGTCCGGCAGCGTCTTCAGGCCGTAACCGAGATTGGGCGCCGAGCGGTAGCGGAAGGCAATGTTGGTGCCCAGTCCGCGGAGACGGCCTTCGGTGAACTTGTAGTCGGCGATGAAATTCCAGCGCAGCCCGCGGCCCTGGCTGCGGCCGCGGCCGTCGACGGCCTTGATGAAGGCTACGGCCGAACCGACGTCCTCGTTGAAGTAGCGCTCGAAGGTCTTGGCGGCGGGATTGTTTCCGTCAAAGGGTGCGGTGGTCCACGTCCACGTGCCGATGGTGCCGTTGCCGTCGACATCGCGGGGCGTGGTCTTGCCGCCTTCCGGCACGCTGAGCGACTGCCACACCGGCAGCCGCGCGGCCATCCACTCGAACCACTCGGTGCCGATGTTGGACTCGGTCGATTCCTGCTTGGCGGCGTTGGCCTTGAAGCTCCA
>JAEUHA010000238.1 GCA_016793535.1 Opitutaceae bacterium
CGCGGCGTGGCACCCGCGCTCGTGGCGGGCGGTGTGCCGGTGGTGGTGGCGAACCAGTACAAGGTGCTCGACCTGTCCGCGACGACGTTTGCCCAGCACCTGTATTGGGCGCTCGCCCAGGGCATGTCGGTCGGCAAGGCCGCCCGCGAGTCCCGCATCGCCGTCAATTATTCCCTCGCCGGCGAGTCGATCGACTGGGCCGTGCCGGTCGTCTATGCCCGCGATCCCGGACTGCGGGTGTGCGCCCCTCCGCCTGCCCAACGGGGGCCGTCGGTGCTGCCGCAGACCACCCGGCGCGCGCGCCGTGCCACCGCCGATCACGCGCGCCGCGTTGCCGTCTGGGACGTCGACCATCTCTTCCCGGAACTCGAGCCGACGCTTGATCGGATGAGCGCCGCGCAGACGCGTTTCGGCTTCCTGCCGGTCGACCTCTCGGCCCCGCTCGGCACCTGGCAGCTGGCGGGCGCCGCCGGCAAGCAACGCACGTTTCTCCATGCCGACCAGGTCGCGGCCAAGCTCCGCAACAAAGTCCCGGAGCTCGGCGTCGACTTCCTCGCCTGCGTCACGCAGCACCGGCTCCATTCCGAGGCGGAAAAGGACATCTATGCCTGGTGGGACACCGAGACCCGCGTGATGCTGTTTTCGACCAAGGGTTATCCGTTGCCGCCCAGCGGTCCGGTCACGGAACGCGCGATCGCCAACGCCCTCGTGGGCGCACTCGCCGCCGTGCTGTCGGATTCGGACTACCACGAGAAAGGCGACCCGCACTGTCCGCTCTTCTACAATCCCGAGCGGCTCTACGAGCGACTCATCGAGCAGTTGAAATTCGACCCCGATTGCCGCCGGCACCTGCGGAAGTCGGCACCGGACGATCTGCCGGCGCTCGACACGCTGCTGGGGCTGTTTCACGGCGCGGAAGCGTCCTGATCGCCACACCGGCCCGATTCTTTTCGTCCGCAACCTCAGGAGATCCATCCCATGACCCAAAGAGCCAAAGTCTGCATCGACCGTATTCTGCCGCAGGAACTGCACCGTCCGCAGTCCACGCGTCGCTCCGGGGGCGGCCGGCGGGCCATGAGCCCGATCGGCAAGGCGTGGATGAACGGCAGCACGCTGCATGTCCGGTTCATCGGCGGCACCGCCCGGCAGCGGGCCATCGCCCAGGAACAGGCCGGCTGGTGGTCGACGGTCGCGAACCTCACGTTCGTGTTCGACGACGCCCCGAACGCGGAGATCCGCATCTCGTTCGATCCGGATGATGGCGCCTGGTCGTACGTCGGCACGGACTGTCGCAGCATCCCGGCCAACCAGCCGACGATGAACCTCGGCTTTCTCGACGGCGGCACGGCGGCGCACGAATTCGGGCACGCGATCGGACTCGCCCACGAGCATCAGAACCCGCAGGGCGGCATCGAATGGAACGAGGAGGTCGTGATCCGCGAGTTGTCCCAAAGCCCGAACTTCTGGGACGAAGCCACCGCCCGGCACAATGTGCTGAAGAAGTACGAGGCGAACCAGATCAAGGCCACGAAGTTCGATCCGGAGTCGATCATGCTCTATTTCTTCCCCGCCACTTGGACGAAGAACGGCATCGCGACCCAGGCGAACGAAGTGCTCTCCGCCATGGACAAGGCCTTTGTAGCCGGCGCCCAGATGTATCCCAAGAACGCCGGCACCACCGCGACCGCGACCGAGCTGAAGGTCAACGCGACGAAGCGGACCTCCGCCGCCATAGGCAAAGTCGGCGAGGAGGATCTGTTCGTCTTCACCGCGGACCGCACGGGCACCTACACCATCGATACCCGGGGGCCCACCGACACCGTGATGAAATTGTTCGGTCCCGACCGTGAAACCGCGTTGATCGCCGAGGACGACGACAGCGGCCTCGAAAGCAATGCCCGGATCGCCCGCAGCCTGCTGCCGGGGCGGTATTTCGTCCAAATCCGGCACTTCAACCGCAAGTCCGGCATGGGCAACTACACCGTCAAGGTGGCCCGCAAGGTGCAGTAGCGTGGACGGAGCTTCCGGCTTCGTTTTTTCCCGTTCCAGCGGATCGCCCGGACGGCCGGCCCGGACCGTAGCCCCGACCTGAAGCATGAGGCCGAAAGCCCCGTAACCCGGAGGGATGCGCACCGGCGGCCGCGTGCGGGCACGAACTGTGCCCTCTCGCCCGGCATTCCGCCTTGCGACACTCTGGCGCGCGACGCATAAGCCCTCGCTTCGACGATGAATATCCACCCGACTCCGGAAGAATTCGCCCGCCTGGCCACCCAGGGGAATGTCATTCCGGTCTATACCGATCTGATGGCGGATTTTGAGACGCCGGTTTCAGCATACGCGAAGCTGAAGGATGCCGGTCCGTCGTACCTGCTGGAGTCGGTCGAAGGTGGAGAGAATCTCTCCCGCTACAGCTTCATCGGCTGCCGGCCGCGGAAGGTATTCGTCTGCGGGGCCCAGACCACGGAGATCCGGGTTCCCGGTCGACCCACGCAAACGGTTCCGACCCCGCCGGATCCCCTCCAGCTCATCGAGGCGGAGATGCGGGCGCATCGCCCCGTGGCCATCCCCGGCCTCCCGCGGTTCACTGGCGGCGCAGTCGGCTTCATCGCGTACGAATACGTCACCCGGATCGAGCCGAGCGTGCCGGCCGCGCCCAAGGACGAACTCGGGGTGCCGCTACTTTACTTCCTGCTCTCGGACTCCCTGCTGATCTTCGACCGGGCCAAGCAGACGCTTCGTCTCTGCGTCAACGCCCATGTCACCGCCGCCCCCGCCGCCGCCTACCAGGCCGCCGTGGCGGAGTTGCACGAGCTCTACGCTCTCCTGCGGCATCCGAGCACCCTCGCACCCGCTCCGCTGGTGGACACGCCCAAGCTGACGGTGCCACCGGGCAACTTCACGCCGCCGGCCTTTGAACAGGTCGTGATCGACGGCAAGGAGTACATTCGCGCGGGCGACATCATCCAGTTCGTGCCGTCGCAGCGCTTCACCCGCGCCTTCAGCAAGAGCCCGCTCGACCTTTATCGCGCCCTGCGGACCGTGAATCCGTCGCCGTATATGTTTATTCTCGAGGCGGGAGACTTCTCCATTGTCGGCGCCTCACCCGAAGTGCATGTGCGCCTGACGGACGGCCTGGTGGAGATCCGGCCCATCGCCGGCACCCGGAAGCGCGGCGCCACGCACGCCGAGGACCTGGCGCTGGAAAAGGAGCTGCTCGCGGACGAGAAGGAACGGGCCGAGCACCTGATGCTGGTCGACCTTGCCCGCAACGACATCGGCCGCGTCTGCCGTTTCGGCAGCGTGAAGGTGCCCGAGATGATGGTGATCGAACGCTACTCGCACGTGATGCACATCGTGTCCCAGGTCGAGGGCCAGATCGCCCCGGACAAGACCGCGTACGACCTGATGCGGGCAACCTTCCCGGCCGGCACCGTCAGTGGAGCACCGAAGATCCGGGCCATGCAGATCATCGCCCACTACGAACCATCCCAGCGCGGCTTTTACGCAGGAGCTCTGGGGTATGTGGGATACGACGGCAACATGGACACTTGCATCATGCTGCGCACCGCGCTCTTGAAGAACGGCCAGATCCATATCCAAGCCGGCGCCGGCGTCGTGGCCGACTCGGTGCCCGCGTCCGAGTATCAGGAGACTGTCAGCAAAGCGTCGGCCCTCTTCAAGGCGGTCGCCATGGCCGAGCAGTTCTAGGCCAGATTAGCGATCTCGTGCCCACCTGAACGAAGGATTGAGGTAGGCGGGATGCCCTCACCCCGCGCTGCTCTTGTACGCGTCCGGCTGCCGTTCGCGGGGTGAGGGCACCCCGCCTACAAGCCTGGGAAACCGTCCCATCGTGTGCCGGTTTGGCAGGCACATGCCCGCAAAAAGCGCCATAATTGCGCGCGATTTTGCACCGGCCCTGCAACCTTCCCTCGTAGTGACACGTAGCAGGAGGTGGAACGATTTCCGCTCCCGGAAGGGAACAACGTTACCACCAGTTCCTCTAAATTCAACGAGAACTCAATTATGCCTGCGAAAGCCAAGTCGCTCCGTCCCCTCACCGTAGCTGACGAATCGGTCGCCTCGGAGGCTCCGACCGCCACTCTCACCGCGGCGCCCATGGACGCTCCGCCGTCGTTCTTGGAGAAATCCGAGCCCGCCGCGCCCGAGCAGATCGCCCATGGCGAACGCAGCAATCTTCAGCTGTACCTGCAGGAAATCGGCAAGACCGCCCTGCTCACCATCGACGAGGAAATCGCCCTCGCGAAGCGCATCCGCCGCGGCGACAAGGCCGCCCGCGATCACATGATCCAGGCCAACCTCCGGTTGGTGGTTAAGATCGCGATGGATTACAAGGACTTCGGCCTCCCGCTGCTCGACCTGATCAGCGAGGGCAACATCGGCCTCATCAAGGCCGTCGAACGCTTCGACCCGCGCAAGGGTGGCAAACTCTCCACCTACGCGGCCTGGTGGATCAAACAGTCCATCAAGCGGGCGCTGGCCAACCAGAGTAAGACCATCAGGCTCCCCGTACACTTGGTCGACAAGATCTCCAAGATGCGGCGCATGGCCATGCAGCTCACCGAGCAGCTGGGCCGCGAGCCCACGGACGAAGAGTTGGCGGTCGAACTGCAGATCCCGACGTCGAAGGTCGCGCACCTGAAGTCGGTCAGCGTTCGCCCGGCGTCCTTGGACGCGCCGATCGGCGAAGACGGTGACTCGACCACGTTCGGCGAGATCGTCGGCGACGACAATGCGGTCAGCCCGTACGACGGCCTCCGCGAGAAGAACCTCAACAGCGACCTCTCCGCGATGGTCAACTCGCTCGACAAGCGCGAGGCCGAGATCATCAAGCTCCGGTTCGGGCTCGAAGGCCGCGAGGAACTCACGCTCGAGGAAGTCGGGAAGAAGTTCCACGTCACCCGCGAGCGCATTCGCCAGCTCGAGTACCTCGCCTTGACGAAGATGCGGAAGGCCATGGCCAAGAATGAGGCCGTCCGTACCATGGACGAAATCGACCAGGATCGCCGTGCGCGCGAGCGCATGGCCGTCATCCGCGAGTTCGTCGAGAGCAAGGCCCGGAAGCCGGGCAAACTCGACCGGAACTGACCCGTCCGCCCACTCCGTGCTCCCCCTGCGCCGGCTCGATTGAGCCGGCGCTTTTTCGTACCCACGACACGCGGGCACAAAAAAGCCCTCCGGAAAAACCGGAGGGCTGGAGAGGGGGAAACGGTTGCCGTTTACTTCTTCGCGCCCGAACCGCGCTTGAACTTCGACGTGAACTTTTCCACGCGACCCGCGGTATCGACGAGGCGCTTCTCGCCCGTGTAGGCGGGGTGCGAATCCATCGTCACGTCGCGAACGACAACGAAGAAGTCCTGGCCGTCGATCTGCTCCGTACGGGCAGACTTCATGGTGGACTTGGTGAGAAAACGACGGCCGGTTCCGATATCGAGGAAGCAGACGTTGTTGAGCTTGGGATGGCCTTCAGCTTTCATCGCGTTAGAGGGTAAAAATTAGCCTTGGCGCGCTTTGTAACGCGGCTCGACCTTGTTGATGACGTAGATCTTGCCCTTGCGGCGGACCACCTGGCACGCCGGGTGACGCTTCTTGGCCGACTTGATGGAGGAAACAACTTTCATAAAAGGCGCCAAAGCATAGTCCGTCCCTACCCCTGTCAACGGTATTGTTCGACCGGCCCCGCCGCCATCGTGCCGTCGAGCGAGAAGCCACACTGCAGCTCACAAGGTGACGAGGCACCCAGGACCGGTTCAGCCTCTTCGCCGCGTCCTCGCGTCATCGCCACGTTTCACTGCATCGCATTGACCCTCGGGAGGGTTCCACCGCAAGCCGGCACGCGTGGAAGCGGGCCACCGCTCCGCCGCTTCAGCCCCGCCGCGATTTCCCCCGGACCGCCGCAGCCGCGCGCTTCGCCCGCGGGTAGTCTCCCCCCGGAGCCGCCGCCGCCTTCCGGTAGTTCCCCGAACGCAGGGCGTTGATCTGGTCGCGCAACACCGCCGCCCGCTCGAACTCCAGCCGCCCGGCGGCCGCGGTCATCTCCTCCTCCAGTTCGGCGATGACCTTCGCGACGTCGTCCGCACTTTCCGCCACCGCCGGTTCCTCGTCCCGCACGCCCGTGCCGTCATAGACGTGAAGACTGGACTGCGCCGACCGACGAACGCTCCGCGGCGTGATGCCGTGTTCCTGGTTGTAGGCCATCTGCCGTTCCCGGCGATAACTCACCGCATCCATCGTGCGCCGGATCGATTCGGTAATCGTGTCCGCATAGAAGATCACGCGGCCCTTTTCGTGTCGCGCCGCCCGGCCCGCCGTCTGGATGAGCGACGTCTCGCTGCGCAGGAAGCCCTCCTTGTCCGCGTCGAGGATCGCCACCAGCGCAACCTCGGGCAGGTCGAGTCCCTCCCGCAGCAGGTTGATGCCGACCAGGACGTCGAAGTTGCCCAGGCGGAGATTCCGCAGGATCTCAACCCGCTCGATGGCGTCGATGTCGGAGTGCAGGTACTCGACCCGGATCTTCGCTTCCCGCAGGAAGCTGGTGAGGTCTTCCGAGAGCCGTTTCGTCAGCGTCGTCACCAGCACGCGCTCGCCCGCGGCGGTGGCGGCCTTCACTTCGCTGATCAGGTTCTCCACCTGTCCCTTGGTCGGACGAATCGTGATTTCCGGATCGAGCAATCCGGTCGGCCGCACCAGCTGTTCTGCGATCACGGCCGAGCGCTTCAGTTCGTACTCCGCCGGCGTCGCCGAGACGTAGAGCGTCTGCCCCGTCACCGACTCGAATTCGGCAAACGACTGCGGCCGGTTGTCGAGCGCCGAGGGCAGGCGGAAACCAAACTCCACCAGCGTCTGCTTCCGCGCCCGGTCGCCGTTGTACATGCCGCCCACCTGCGGCACGGTCGCATGGCTCTCGTCGATCATCAGCAGGAAGTCCGGCGGAAAGAAATCGATCAGGCAGAACGGCCGCTCTCCCGGCTTCCGGGCGGTGAGGTGGCGCGAGTAGTTCTCGATGCCGTTGCAGAATCCCATCTCCTGCAGCATCTCGAGGTCGTAGTTCGTCCGCATCCGGATCCGCTGCGCCTCGAGGTACCTTCCCTGCCCCTCGAACCACGCCACGCGCTCGTCCAGCTCGCGCCGGATCGCGGCGATCGCGGGCTCCAGTCGGCCGCGGCTCGTGACGTATTGGTTCGCCGGATATAGGTCGAACTGGTCGAGGGTGCGCAGGACGGATCCGGTCAGGGGATCGAACTCGCTCAACGCCTCGATCTCGTCGCCGAAGAACTCCACCCGCAGCCCGTGCTCGAGGTACGCCGGCATCACGTCGACCACGTCGCCGCGCACCCGGAACCGCCCCGGCTTCAGCTCGTAGTCGTTGCGCTCATAGATATTGTCGACCAGCCGCTCCAGCAGCGTCTGCCGGCCGAGCATCGCGCCGCGCCGGAGCGGAATCCGCATCTCCGTGAACTCCTGCGGCGATCCCAGGCCGTAGATGCACGACACGCTCGCCACCACGATGACGTCCCGGCGCGACACGAGCGAACTCGTACTTGAAATCCGGAGACGCTCGATCTCCTCGTTGATCGAGGAATCCTTCTCGATGAACGTGTCGCTCGAAGGGATGTAGGCCTCGGGCTGGTAGTAGTCGTAGTAGCTGACGAAGTACTCGACCGCGTTCTCCGGGAAGAAGTTCTTGAACTCCGAGTAGAGCTGGGCCGCGAGGGTCTTGTTGTGCGAGATGATGAGCGTCGGCCGCTGGAGCTGCGCGATGACGTTCGCCATGGTGAACGTCTTGCCCGACCCCGTCACGCCGAGCAGCGTCTGGTGCCGGTTGCCCGCGCGCACCGAAGCCACGAGCTTGTCGATGGCCTGCGGCTGGTCGCCCGTCGGCTGGTACTCGGAGCTGAGCTTGAAGAGCATCCCGCCACGAAAACCCGGTCCCGCGCGCGGCGCAACTGGGGAGCACAGGCGGACCGCACGACTCAGAGCCCAAACACCTTGAGCACGCCATTCCAGACTCCCGACCAGAACCGCCCGGCGCGCGCCGCCGAGCCCTCCGCCGCCGTCTCCTGCAGCACGAAGACGCCGCGACCCGCGAAGAGGTCGTCGAACAGCGGGTTCATGCCGCGGTAGTAGCTCCAGAAGGTCTCGGCCCTGACGGGCCGGTAGTCCAGATTCGGCGTAAACGCGATCGTGGCATCCTGGTTCGTCCGCCGCGCCGGCGCCACCTGCCCTGCGCGATCCGCCAGCCGCTCCGCCCGCACGCCGCGGCTCCCGGAGACGAGCAGGCGGCACGGCCCGACGAACTCGAAATAGCGAAACTGCCCCCCGATCCACGCCTGCCAGTGCAAGACCCGCCAGTGCCGCCGGATCACGAGGCGCTCGTCCCGCCGCTGGATGACGCCGGCGAGAAAACGGGGCCGCAGCACCAGCGAACTTCCGGCCGGCAGCTCGACGATCGCCAGCTCCAGGTGCGGGTCCTCGCCGTTCGAGGCGGTGATCCGGAACTCGCCGTCGGAACGGGCATTCGTCAGCTCGACCAGCTCGACCAGCCCGCATGCGACGCTCGTGAACGGTATCCGCCAATCCAGGACAAACCGGGTGCGGCGGCCGATCCCTTCGTCGGACGCCTGGAGGAACTTCTCCTTGATCCGCAGCGTCTCGCCCGGGCCGAGCGCGGCCTCGACCGAGACCCGGCTCGCCCCGATCTCCGGCAGCGCCGCCGGCTCCGGCCCGAGCCGGATCGGCCTTCCGCGGGAGAGCACCGGCGCGACCGCGTAGAACATGCCCAGGGCCCAGAGCGTCGGCCCGAAGAAATACGCCGCCAGCGCCCCCAGCACGTACCAGCGCGTCTTTTCCCAGGCCAGGATGACGAGATGCCGGACCCGGGACCGGCTCGCTTCCAATCCGGCCACTTCGGCGTTGGTGCGCCGCAGGGCCTGGTCGACGCCATCGCGTTCAAAGAGCGTTTGCGTGATGACCCGCTGCAGCTCGGCGAGCTGGTGCGCGAGATCACCCTTCATCGCCTCCATCTTCTGCACGCGTTCGAGATTGGCGGCCTGCTGTTCCCGATTTCCGAACCAGCGCTCCCACCAGCTTTCCAGCTCCCGCAGCGTCGCAATGATCTTCTCCGCCTGCCGGACCTTCTCCCGCTGCTGCTCGACCTCGGTGCGGATTCCGGCGAGCCGCTGCTCCACCGCCGTCTGCACCGTCAGCAGCCGGTCCCGCTCCGCGACCAGCTGCGCCAGCCGCTCCTGCCGCCTCACCTCGAGAGCCCCTTCCTCCTGCAGGAACAGCCACAGGCCGTACCCGGCGACCGCAATGACCACGATGAGCAGCGCCGCGCCCACTTTCTGGAGCAGCCAAAGCCCGAACTTGATCAACACCCCCTGCATCGAGTGCGAGTCTGGCGGGCCGGCCGTGACGCGGGCAACAGCGGAGCGGAGCCGTCGGTTTCGCCGGCAACGCAAACCCGTTTGCCAGGTACCGCGCCGCGACCTACGCTTCCGCCATGTCCAAGGCCATCGTTTCTTCGCTCTACGATTCCGAGGTGTTTCGCATGGCGTGCCGGCAGTTCGACCAGGCCGCGGACGCGATCAACCTGCCCGACACGATCCGCGACCGCACGAAGTACCCGCGCCGCTGCCTTGCCGTCGCCCTGTCGGTGCGGCGGCGCGACGGCAGCGTCACGGTCTTCGAGGGCTATCGGGTACAGCACAACCTCTCCACCGGCCCCTCGAAGGGCGGCATCCGCTTTCACCAGGACGTGACCCTCGGCGAGGTCGCGGCGCTCGCGATGTGGATGAGCTGGAAATGCTCGCTCGTCGGCCTGCCCTACGGCGGCGCCAAGGGCGGTGTCATTGTCAATCCGAACGAACTCACGCCCGAGGAGCTCGAACATCTCTCCCGGCGCTACATGCAGGAGATGGTGAACTTCGTCGGCCCGCACACCGACGTGCCCGCACCCGATGTCGGCACGAACGAGAAAATCATGGGTTGGATGATGGACACCTACTCCAACCACGTCGGCCACCTCGTGCCCGCCGTGGTGACGGGCAAGCCGATTTCGCTCGGCGGCTCCCAGGGGCGCCGCGAGGCGACCGGCGCGGGAGTGGCGTATCTGGTTAAGAAATACCTCGCCGATCTCAAGGTGCCGCTCAGCAAGACCACCGTCGCCATCCAGGGCTTTGGCAACGTCGGCAGCGAAACCGCGGTCGCCCTCGCCGCGTCCGGCGCGAAGATCATCGCGATCTCCGACTACACTGGCGGCATCTACAATCCCAAGGGCATCGACCTGAAGAAGGCCCTGACCTACGTGCAGTATCAGAAGGTGCTGCGTGACTTCGACGGCGGCGAGCCGATCAGCAACGAGGCCCTGCTGGAGTTGAAGTGCACGGTCCTGATCCCCGCGGCGCTCGAACGCCAGATCACGGAGCAAAACGCCGGTCGCCTGAAGTGCCGCCTCGTCGCCGAAGCGGCCAACGGGCCCACGACCAACGAAGCCGACCGGATCATCGAAGCCCGCGGCGACATCGAGCTCATTCCCGACATCCTGTGCAACTCCGGCGGCGTCATCGTCTCCTACTTCGAATGGCTGCAGAATCTCTCGAGCTTCTACTGGGACCGCGACGAAGTGATGACGAAGCTGCACGGCATCCTCGACAAGGCCAAGGACGCGGTCGAGTACCAGAAACGGAAATTCAAGTTCAGCCGCCGCCTCGCCGCCCTCACGCTCGGCATCCAGCGCGTGGCGGACGCGAAGCAGAGTCGCGGCCTTTTTCCGTGAGCTTCCGACCTGGGAGCGCGGACATCCCCGGCCGCATCGTTTCGATGGCGGCCGAGGACGTCTGCGCTCTCCCGGTGACTCGCTCCGAATCCATATGAAGTGGTTTCCCGTCCTGGGGTGCGCACTCCCTTTTCTCTCCCCCCACGCCGGCGCCGGTCCGGTCGAAGACGCCATCCTGGCCGCGATGCGCCTTTCGGAGCAGCCCAACTACAGCTGGGTCACGACCGTCACCGACGACGCGCGCACCTATGAGATCTTCGGCCGAACCGTCCGCGGTGGCTATTCGCGGGTGAAAATGCCCGTCATCAACTCCCTCCGCCGGCAGCTCGGTCGCAGCGTGACGGATACACAGATCGAGTTCATTTTCCGCGGAAACGTCGCCTGCGTGGTCGAGACGGAGCACGGCTGGCGGCGTCCCGACGAACTGCCCCTGCTTCCACCGGAGGACGCGGCCGCCGGCGCTTCCAGTGCCACGGCCGGGAGCCGAGGTTCCATCGTCCGGCCGCCACCGGCGCCGCCGGCCAGGACCGACGCCCCGCGGGCCTACAGCAACCTGCAGCTCGGCCTCAGCCATCCCCACGAGGACCTGGGCGTGATCGTCGCGAGCCACGAGTCACTCACGGTCGAGGACGGTGTCGTAAGCGGCACTCTCACCGATCTCGGCGCCAGGTTGCTGCTGGTGCGCGATGGCCAGGAGAAGATCACGCCGCTGCGCGCCGCCGGCACCTTCACCCTGTGGCTCCGGGGCGACGCGATCGTAAAGTACCGGCTCCAGCTGCACGGTTCACTCTCGGTGCAGCTCCCAGGCGGCCCGCGCACGCTCGAGGTGAACCAGGTGAGTGTCACCACGGTGACGGACGCCGGCACGACGTCCTTCACCGTGCCGGAGGAGGCACGGGCCCGGCTCGGCGGCTAGCTGGCGCCGAGTCGATCCCCCGTAGGCGAGGTGCCCTCACTCCGCGCGTAATCGCGCTTGAGGACGGAATCGTGCGGGGTGAGGGCACCCCGCCTACAACGTGGGCCGCTCGCCGCTCAGAACGTGTGCACCACGAGCCCCGAGCGGAGCTTCGGCTCGAACCAGGTGCTCTTCGGCGGCATGATCTGGCCGGCATCCGCGATGTCCATGAGCTGGTCCAAGGTCACCGGATACATCGAGAACGCCACCCCGCCCTCGGCATCAACGCGCTTCACGAGTTCGCCCGGGCCGCGGATGCCGCCGACGAAGTCGATCCGCTTGCTCGTGCGGACGTCCGCGATGCCGAGCACCGGGCCCAGCAGCTTGTCCTGGAGGACGCTCACATCGAGGCGGCTGACCGGGTCGGCATTGGCTTCGACCGGCATCGTCAGGCCATACCACTTCCCTCCGAGATACATGCTCACCTGCCCGACCGCCGCCGGCGCGGGGCTGGCCCCCTCGGCCAGGCCGAAGAGCGAGCGGGCGCGGGCCAGGAAGTCAGCCGGCGCGAGCCCGTTGAGATCGACCACGATCCGGTTGTAGGGCAGAATCTTCAGCTCGCTGGCGGGAAACAGCACGCACAGGAACCAGTTGTAATCCTCGTTGCCGGTGTGCTTCGGGTTGCGCTCGCGGCGCAGCCGCGCCACCCGCGCTGCGCTCGCCGCCCGATGGTGGCCGTCGGCGATGTAGGTGACCGGCACGGCGGAAAACGCCTGCACCCACTCGGTGCCGCCGGCGATCCGCCACACCGTATGCCGGATGCCGTCGGGCGCGGTGAAATCGTGCAGCGGTTTCTCCCGCGTCTTGGCGTTCACGAGCGCGGTGACGGCGGCGTTGTCCCGGTAGGTCAGGAACACCGGCCCCGTGTCCGCACTCAGCGTATCAATCAGCTTGGTACGGTCGTCCTCCTTGTCCTTGCGCGTCTTCTCGTGCTTCTTGATCAGGCCCTCGTCGTAATCGTCGACGTGGCAGCCCGCCATCAGCCCACGCTGCACGTGGCTGCCCATCTGCTGCTGGTAGACGTAGAGGCAAGGCTCGGTCTCGCGCACCAGCACGCCGGCCCGCTGGAGGGCGAGGAAGTTCTCCAGCGCCTTCGCGTAGACGGCCTCGCTGTACGGATCGGTGCCGGCCGGGAGATCGATCTCCGCGCGGTCGACATGGAGCAGGCTGTGCGGCCTCCCGGCGGCCAGGGCGGCCGCCTCGGTGGCGTTGACGACGTCGTACGGCACGCAGGCGACTTCAGGCGCGAGTGCCGGCGTGGGGACGAGACCTTGAAACGGATGGATGCGCATGGGCGAAAAGGAAAGGTGAGCATTGCCCGCCGGGAGCGGGAAAGACACGGAAAAAATCGGCGGGGATTCGCGAGCGTCGCGGCTTCCTGGGAGCGCGGCCGTCCCCGGCCGCATCAAGCCAGGAGGCGGACGAGGACGTCCGCGCTCCCAGAGGAGACGAAAAAAAGCCGCCGACCCCGCATGGCGGGATCGGCGGCTTGAAGTCTTTCGACAGCGAGACGAATTACTCCTTCTTCGCGGCCTCGTCGAGGATGTCGCCGAGGTTCATCATGTCGTTGCCGGCGCTGCGATTGAGCGCCTCGTAGGCCGACGTCTCGGCCGCGAGCTGCGAGTCCGAGTAGTTGGCGGCCTTGATCGACAGCCCCAGGCGACGCTCCTCGCGATCGATCTTGATCACGCGGGCGGTCACTTCCTGGGCGGGCTTGAGCACGTCCTTCACCTTGTCGATGCGGTCCTCGCTGATCTGCGAGATGTGCACCAGACCATCGATGCCGTCCTTCAGCTCCACGAAGGCGCCGAACGACGTGATCTTGGTGACCGTACCCTTCACGACGTCGCCGATCTTGAAGAACGAGTCGATGTCCGACCACGGATCGGTCGCGAGCTGCTTCATGCCGAGGCTGATGCGCTGCTGCTGCGCGTCGACGTCCAGCACGATCGCGTCCACTTCGTCGCCCTTCTTCAGGACTTCGGACGGGTGGTTGACCTTGCGGGTCCAGCTCATGTCGGAGACGTGCACCATGCCGTCGATGCCCTCTTCGAGTTCGATGAACGCACCGTAGGTCGTCATGTTGCGGACCTTGCCGCGGACGCGGGCGCCGATCGGGTAGTTGTGGCGGACCATGTCCCACGGATTCGGCTCCAGCTGACGCAGGCCGAGCGAGATCTTCTGCTCTTCCTTCTGGATGCCGAGCACCACCGCATCGAGCTCCTGTCCGACCTTGAGCAGCTCGGAGGGCTTGGTGATGCGCTTCGTCCAGGACATCTCGGTGATGTGCACGAGGCCCTCGACGCCGGGTTCGATTTCCACGAACGCGCCGTACGGGACCAGGTTGACGACCTTGCCGTGAACCTTGGCGCCGACCGGATACTTGCGGTCGATCTCGTCCCACGGATTCTTGGTGGTCTGCTTGAGACCGAGCGAAACGCGTTCCTTCTCGCGATTCCCCTCGATGATCATGACCTGCACTTCCTCGCCCTGCTTGAGCATTTCGCTCGGGTGCGAGATCCGGCCCCACGACATGTCGGTGATGTGGAGCAGGCCGTCCATGCCGTCGAGGTCGATGAACGCGCCGAAGTCGGTGATGTTCTTGACCACGCCGCGGCGAACCTGGCCCGGCTGGATCGAATCGAGGAGGTTGCGGCGCTTCTCGGTGCGCTGCTGCTCGATGAGCTCGCGGCGGGAAAGAACGATGTTCTTCCGGTCGAGGTTGATCTTGAGAACCTTGAAGTCGTAGGTCTGGCCCACGTACTGGTCGAGGTTCTTGGGGGGCTGGATGTCGATGTGCGACGCCGGCATGAAGGCGTCGACGCCGATCGAGATGATGAGGCCGCCCTTGACCTTGGCCTTGACGCGACCCGCGGCCACGGAGCCCTCGGGGAACTTGGTGAGAATGTTATCCCAGTTCTTCTTTTGCTCGGCCTTGTCGAAGGACAGCACGGGGGCGCCGGACTTGTCTTCGAGCTTTTCCACCAGCACTTCGATGGTGGAGCCGATCTGGAGTTCGCCGATGTCGATGAACTCGTTGGCGGGGATGACGCCTTCGGATTTGCCGCCGATATCGACGACGACCTCATTCTGGCGGATTTCGGTGATGACGCCCGGGACGATCGCGCCTTCCTTCAGCTTGTCGAAGGAGGACTGGGCCAGGAGGTCTTGCATTACTGAACTCATAGGACGAATACGTCGGCCGTGCGCCTGCTCCAAGGACGCCCATCCGACGGGTCGACCGCACCGTAAAGTGCGATCGGATTGGTTGATGGTTGCACTAACGTTGGGAGGCTGGCGGGAGCCCGCGGCGATACGCCAACCTGACCGACTGACTGCCGCGAACGATCAGCGTCAGAGGGGGCGTCAGCCGCGGCAAGAGGAAAAGAGGCAACCCCGGGAGCGGGGGCGGCCACGTCAGCCGGATGCTTTGGTGGGACCAGGACGTGCGCGCGCCCGGGGGGGGCCGTAAGAGTTCA
>JAEUHA010000270.1 GCA_016793535.1 Opitutaceae bacterium
CGGAGCTCGCCGAGAAGCCGATGTCCCACATCTGACTCGGCCGATAGCCGAACCGGGCCCCGAAGGTCGGATGGTGCCGCTGCTCGCGGCCGTGGTCCCAGGCTTCGGGCCGGGACGAGAGCGACCCGAGCTTGGCCTCGACGGCGTAGCGGAAGCGTCCGACATCGCCCGACACCGCGAGACCCGGCACGTAGGCCGGTCCCCACACGATCGGAACCCGCAGTGTCTTTTCGACCGCGGTCACCGCGTCAGGCTGACCCGGCCGGACGCGCGACCACTGGAAGAGGGTGTTGGGGAAACGGATCGCCTCCGTGTCCCAGATTCCGGTGAGGTACTCGTAGGGCAGCGGCGCCGTGATGAACGGGCTCACCCAGCCCCCGTGGCGATTGGTCCAGTTGCCCACCACGGTCGCGAATCGGCCGACCTGCACGTTCAGGATGCCGCGCCGCCACGGAGTGTAGCGCAGGGCGTACTCGTCGAGCCTCACCTCGGCGTCCGCCGCCCGCGGATCAAAGCCGCGGTCGGCGCGCACCTGCACGAATCCGTAGAGCGTCGGGCCGAACTGCGCGTCGACGAACACGCTCAGCCGCGGCGTGAACAGCCGCCGGCCCGGCGCGTCGATCACCCCGGGCGGCGGCGTCTGAAAGTCGTAGCCTTCCAACTCCAGCGTGCCGCTGACGCGCGCCCGCAACTGCGTCTCCGCCGCGCTGAACGTGAGCGCCTGCTCGAGACGATCGAACAGCGAGTCGTCGGCCCGCGCCAGCGCGACGCCCAGCAACAGGGCCACACCATGACGAAGGTATCTCATGCGGGAGGGGCGGAACGGCTCACGGGGTCGGCGAGCCGGAAGCTCACCTCGAATTCAGTCCAGTCGGCATCGGAACCGATCAAACGTAGTTCACCCTGATGCAGTCGGGCAAGTTCACGTGCAAGATTCAGGCCAAGGCCGTAGCCGGGGACGTTCTCCCCGATCGCCCCGCGGTGAAAGCGCTCGAAGATGTGCGCCTGCGCGGCGACGGGGATCGACCGGCCCGTGTTGCCCACCGTCAGCCGCACCCAGCCGGCCTCGATCCGGGCCACCACCCGGATACGGCCGCCCTGGCGATTGTACTTCCGGGCGTTCTCCAGCAGGTTCTGCAGGATGATCGCCGTGTAGCGCTTCTCGCCGACGATCCACAGGTCCGGCGGGAAGTCGTTCTCCACCTCCAGCCCGAAATCCTCCGGCAGCGCGCCCAGGTCGTCCAGCGACGCCTCGATCAGCGCACTCAGGTTGACCGGCACGAACTCGAGCTTCAGCCGGCCCGCATCCAGCCGCGACAGCAGCAGCAGGTCCTCGATCAGGCTCGACAGCCGGTAAGTCTGGTGAATCAGCGCCGACACCTCGGCGCACTCCTCCGGCGTGAGGTTGTCCTGCGCCAGCAGTTCCTCGAGTCCCGCGCGCAGGACCGTCACCGGCGTCTTCAACTGATGCGACGCATCCGCCGAGAACCGCGCCGAGCGCTGGAGCTCCGCGCTGGTCATCTCGAGCGCGGCCTCCGCCTGCGCCCGCCGGGCGCGGTCCACCTCGGAGTCCTGCGCAAGCCGCTCCACGGGGGCCGACAACCGCGCGGACACCACGTGGCTGCCCGCCAGGCCGAGCAGGAGCAGGAGCGTGCCCGCGCTCAGCACCTGCCACCGGAGCCGCCGTTGCCGCGCCTCCAGATCCAGGAGCGGGTAGACGCAGGCCTCGAACGCCGGCGGGTATCCGGAACCCGGATTCAGGCGATTGGAGAAGAGCAGGTGCGGCACGCCCGCGAGCGCGACCCGCACCGGCGCCGCGGCGGCCCGGTCCACGTTGCCGGCGAGGCGGAGGGCCGCGGCCGCCGGGAAGTCCGGGCCGAACAGCCGGCCGTCCTGCCAGATCCCGCGTTTCATTCCGGCGTGCGTGTCGCGCCCGACGAACTCGGGCGGTTCGAATCCCAGCACCAGCGCCGCGAGCAGTTCGCCCGTGTCGAGGGAGATGATCGGCATGGCGATGATCTCCGACAACGCCGGGGACTCACCCTTCCCCTCCCGCACAAGGTAGCCGATCTGCGGTCCCTCGCTCAGGCCCGGCAGGGCAAGCCGCGACTCCTCGCCGGGCGTCAGGATCCCCACCGCGCGCTCGGACCCCGCCGGTGGCCGGATGACCTTCCCGTTCCGATCGAGGAACCGGTAAAACTGCGCATTCAGGGCTGGCGGCGGACCCGGGGGCCGCGGCTGGTCCAGCCGGCCCACGAGGTCGCGCAGCTCATCCGCCGCGTTGGGGTACAACAGGTCCAGCGCATCGTCCTCGAAGGCCGCCCGAATCCGCGGACGGCGCACCAGCCCGCGGCAGCGTTCCACCAGCGCCACTCGCCGCAGCTCCTGCGTCCGATCGATCGCCGCCAGCTCACCCTGGAACTCCCGCTGCAGGTCCTCCTCGAAGTTTTCCGCCAGACTGCTCTGGGCGAGATAAAGGGCCAGGAGCGTGAGCAACGTCACGAGGAGCATGATCGCCACGAGCAGCTTCGTGCGAAAGCCGGCGACCCGCGGCCGCAGGGACTCGTCCGCCGAGCTCACGGAAAATCCACCCGTAGCGGCGCACCGGCTTTCAGTTCCACGACCTGCTCGCGCGTGGTCCGGCTGTCGATCCAGGCCTTCAACGTGTACTTCCCCTCGGGCAAGTCGGTGAGCCGGAAGCTGCCGTCGGCGTCGGTCAGGATGAAGTGCGGCGTCTCCAGCACGAGGACCAGCGCCCGCATGTGGTCGTGAATGTCGCAGCGCAGGGTCACGAGGCCCGGCTGGTCGAACACCACCGACGGAATGGGCCGTTCGTCGGAGCGATAGCGGCCGAGATCGAAACGCTTCGGCGGGGAAAACGAGAAGATGTTGTGGTACGTGTTGTCGAGATTGGGAAACTCGACCTTCGTCCCGATCTGCACCGGCAGCAGCGACGGCAGGAACGTGAGGTCCTTCTGCCGCATCTCCGCCCGGGGTGGCGTTGCCGGCTTCGGAAACGTCCCGGCCAGGTACACGACCGCGACCGGCGGATTCGTGGACAGCACGCCCGCCTTGGCCACGATCTCATAACGCTGGTTGACGACCGGCGCCGTGCGGGTCTTCGGCAGCGCCACGCGGCCCTCGATCGTCGCCGCGTGCGCGACCGGCAGCAGCAGCGCCGCGAGCGCCCAACCCGCACGGAGGAGCAGCGTGGAGAAAGGCCGCTTCACCGTCTGAACATCGACTGGGTGGAGTGGAGTCATGGTTCAGCCCGGACCACGTAACCCACTCCGCGCAGGGTGTGAATGAGGGGGGCGGCGGAAGCCGAATCGATTTTCTTCCGCAAGCGCGTGATGAAGATTTCGACCGTCCGCGTGTCGTACTCGTGGTCCCGCTGCCACACCCGTTCGCACAGCTCCGTGCGCGAGAACGGGCGGCCGGGCTCCTGCATCAGCACCTGCAGGACGTCGAACTCGCGGGGCGAAAGGGCCACCGTGCGCCCGGCACGCGTGACGCGCCGGTGCCGCACGTCCATCTGCAGGTCGGACACCTTCAAGACGTCCGACACTCCGCCCCCGCCGCCGCGCCGGCCCAGCGCCTCGATCCGGGCAGCCAGTTCATCCATCGAAAAAGGCTTGGTCAGGTAATCGTCGGCGCCGGCATGCAACCCTTTCACGCGATGCTCGACCTCGCCGCGGGCGGTGAGAATCAGCACGCGCGACGGACACTTCGCCGCGCGCAGTTGCGCGAGGACCGAGAGTCCGTCCAGGCCGGGAAGATTCAGATCGAGCACGACCAGGTCGGGCGGATCGTCGAGGGCGGACCGAAGTCCCGCGACGCCGTCGTGCACCTCGGCGAGACAGTGGCCATGCCGGGTCAGGGCACGGTTGATGTGACCGGCGAGTTGCCGTTCGTCTTCAATGACAAGGATGCGCATGGAGGCAGGCCTGGGGGCGCCTGCCGGGGATCAGAAGATTTCAGGGCGCCGCGAGGCGTCAATCCTCCGCCGGCCGCCCCCCCGGGGAGCGTGGACGTCCTCGTCCGCATTTCGCATTCATGCGGACGGGGGCGTCCGCGCTCCCAGGAGGGGAAGTCCAACCGCTACCTCACCTCGTAAATCTCCACCAGCGCCTCGCCCGTGCCTCCACCGATGCCGCTCACCTGCGCGGTGTAGCTGCCGGGGGGCAGCGACGTGAGCAGGGCGGCATCGCGGCTGCCGGCGTCGAGCGCGAATGCGCCGACGGCACTGAACGTCGCCGCGAGGCTGGCCGTCCAGTTGTCGTTTTCCGTCACCTTCACGCCGGCGCCATTGTAGATTTCGAGTTTCGGGTCGAGCAGCACGCCGCCGACGCCGAACGCCGTCAGCTTGGGCCCGACCGCGCGGACCAGCAGCGGCATCGAGCCGGCGCCCGACACGGTGAAGCCGGCGATCAGGATGTCATCGCCCGTGCCCACGCGATTCCGGGCGGAGACATTCACCAGCCGCGGCGTCGTGCCGGAGCCGACATCGTAAGCCTCGACGAGCACGACGCCCGCTCCCGTGCCGGTGACCTGCGCGGTCTGCCCTCCGTCCATCGGACGCAGCAACGCCGCATCGAGACTCGCCGGCGGCAGGCCAAACGCGCCGACGCTGGCAAACGCCGTGATCAGCGCGGCGCTGCCGCCCCAGTTGTCGTTGGCGTCGAGCTGGGTGGAGTCCTTGAACAAGGCGAGCCGCGGATCGGCCATGACGCCGCCGACACCGAATTGGCCGAGCCCGGGCCCGACCGCGCGGAGCAGGATCGATTTGGATCCGCCCTGCAGCGTGAAGCCCATGATCAGCGTCTGTCCGGCGGCCATCGCCGTGCGCACGGAGAGATTCGTCAATCGGGCCGTGCCACCGGCGGCAACGACCGTGAGCGTCGCAGGCGCACTGGTGACGCTGCCCGCGGAATTCGAGGCGACCACGGTGTAGTCGCCGGCATCGGCGGGCTGCACGTTGGGCAGGACCAGCGTGCTGTTCGTCGCCCCGGCAATCTCGACCCCGTTCCGCCGCCAACGAAAAGCGGGCGTCGGTGAGCCCGTTGCCGTCGCCGACAACGTCACCGTGGCTCCCGCGAGCACCGTCTGCCCCGCCGGTTGCGCGGTGAAGACCGGCGCCGTCGCCGCTCCGCCGGAAATCGTGAACGTGATGGGTTCGGGCTGGCCATTGCCCCCGGTCCCAAAGCCCTGCACCTGGATGGTGAACGTGCCGCCCTGCGTCGGTGTGCCCGAGATCGAGACCGCACCGCCAAATCCCGCCAGCACCGTCCCGCCAACCTCGCCCGGCGTGTAGGAAAGTCCCGGCGGCAACTGCCCCGTCACGCGGTAGTATTGCGGCGTACTCGGCGTACCCGTGTAGGTGAACGCCACCGGCGTCAGGCTGGTCCCGACCGCTCCCGTGGCGGGATTGCGCACGGTCGTGTTGGTGATCGTGCTGATCCGGATGATCTCATTGGTCCCCTGCAGCACGGTGAAGGTGGTCGCTCCGGCCCGCGCGTGGAGCGCCCCGAGCGAGGCCAGCGTGACCGCCGCCTTCAGCACCTGCGCCACCGGCGAGCGCGCGGCATAGTCGCCAAGACTGGCCGCGACCTTGAGCGCCGGCGTGCGCTGCAGCAACGTGATCAACAACGCGGCCGGCACGTGCAGCCACCGCAGTCGGTAAAGGAGATGAACGGGTAGATTCACGGGGAA
>JAEUHA010000277.1 GCA_016793535.1 Opitutaceae bacterium
GGCGGGTTCGTGATGGCGGTGTGCGTCGGGTTCGGGGCGGTCTTCGTGATGCAGTGGAACGAGCGCAGCAGCACGGTCGTCCTCAGCGCCACGCGGAATTTCTACGGCACGCTCAAGGTGTTCGACTACTATCCGGACGACGTGGAGGACAACTATCACCTGCTCCTGCACGGCGCGACGACCCATGGCATCCAGTTCGTGAAGCCGGAAAAGTCGATGATGGCCACGAGCTATTACGCCGAGAGCAGCGGGGTGGGGCGGGCGATCGTTTCCCTCCCGGAAACCCCGCGGCGGATCGGCCTGGTGGGGCTCGGCACCGGCTCGCTCGCCGTCTACGGCCGCAGCGGTGATTACCTGCGGATCTATGAAATCAACCCGGCCGTGGAGCAGCTGGCCCGCTCGCAGTTCAAGTACCTTTCGTACGCGCAGGCCAAGACCGACATCGTGATGGGCGACGCGCGCCTGATGATGGAACGCGAGCTCGCGGAAAACCAGCCGCAGGCGTTCGACCTGCTCGCCCTCGACGCGTTCAGCAGCGACGCGATCCCGGTGCACTTGCTCACCAAGGAGGCGTTCGAGATCTACCTGAAACACCTGACGCCGAACGGCGTGCTCGCGATCCACATTTCCAACCGCTACCTCGACCTCCAGCCGGTCGTCGAAAAGCTCGCGGAGCACTTCAAGCTGAACGTCGTGACGATCTCGGACGACAACGAGCCCGACTGGTGGATCTACGCGACCACCTGGATGATCGTGACGCGCAACAAAGAGTTCCTCGAGAGCGAACGCATCAAGGACGTCGCGGAGCAGCCGGAGGCGAACCGCAAGTCCTCGCCCCTCTGGACCGACGACTACGCGAGCCTCTATTCGATCATGAAGTGAGCGCCCTCCCGCGGCAGGCGGGGTGCCCTCACCCCGCGAGCGCCGGCCCGCCGTTCACTTTTCACTGTCGCCTCCTCTCGTCCGCCGCCCCGGCCAGCGCTCCGGGTGTTCCCAGAACGCGGCGCTGCGGTCGCCATAGTACGCCTCCAGCACGCGGTCCATCACCACCGAGGTCCGGCGTGCTGAAACTCCGGTGCTCGGGCTGGCCCGGAGCCCCAGCAGGTCGTCGACGACCGCCTGGATCATCGGCTGCTGCACGTGGGTGGGACGTTCGGCATCCAGGGACTGGATACCTTCGGCCGTGGCGAGCCGGACGGGCTCGAAGCCAAAGACGGAGAAACTCAACCGGCCCCGCGTGCCGGTCAGGGCCAGTTCATCCTCGGCCGGATTCCCGGCGAAATTCCACGCCGCCGTCGCGGGCGCGCCGGTGCCCGTCCGGAAACTCACTGCGACCGCGTCCTCGACGGCGTAGGCGGACGCCAGGTTCGCCGCGTTGCCGCGGACATCCGTGAGGGGGCCGGTCAGGAAATCGATCAGGTCCAGCACGTGGGAGCCGAGGTCGAGAAAGTGTCCGCCGCCCGCCGTCGCGGCATCGACGCGCCACTGCGCGGGGCTGGCGTGGAACGGAGCCGCGAAACGGTAGGTGATCCCCGTGATCGTTCCGATGCTGCCCTCCGCGAGCAGGCGTTCCACGAGTCGAAAACGCGGCATGCTGCGCCGATAGTAGGCGACGAACAGCGGCACGCGCGCCGCCGCCGCGGCGGCGATCATCCGGTCGCACTCGGGCGCGTGGCGCGCCATGGGCTTTTCGACATAGACCGGCTTGCCGGCCTGCGCGACCTGCACCGCGTAGTGCGCGTGCGTGTCGGGCGGCGTCGCCACGTACACGGCGTCCACCTCCGGATCGGCGATCAAGGCCGCCGCGTCATCGTACCAGCGGGGTACGCCATGCCGCCGGGCATAGTCCGCCGCCTTCTCTCCGTTGCGACGCATCACCGCGACCAGTCGGGAACGTTCGGCCTTCAGGAAACCGGGACCGCTCTTCACTTCGGTGACGTCACCACACCCGATGATGCCCCAGCGGACGACATCACGGCGGGCGAAGACTCCAGAGGCAACAGGGGCGGACGGGTTCGTCATGGGCGGGCGTTATCCAAGTCGATCCGGGCGCCGCAACGCAATGTTGTGGTCGCCGCGGCATTGCCGGCTTGAGCCGCACCTGTCGCGCCGGTAGTTCCGTGCCCGGCAGTACCCCTTGTTCTCCGCGCTCCCGCCGTCTCCCCGTCTCCTGTCGCCCCTTGCCCATGCCACGCTTCCTTCCCCTGGTTCTGATTTCCCTGCTTGCTTCATATTTGTCGGCGCAGACTCCGTCGCGCGCGTCGCTGCCGAACATCATTTTCGTGATGGTGGACGACATGGGCTACCGGGACATCGGTCCCTATGGCCAGACGCTCATCGCCACGCCGAACCTCGATCGCATGGCCCGCGAAGGGCTGCGGTTCACCCAGGCCTATGTCGGGGCCTCGGTCTGCGCGCCGTCGCGCAGCGTGCTGATGACGGGGCAACACCTCGGCCACACCCGTGTGCGCGGCAACGCCGGGATGACCGGCGGCGTACTCGACCAGAACCAGGCGCGGCGCGTGGTGCTCGAGCCCGAGGACGTCACCGTGGCGCAGGTGCTCAAGGCGCGCGGCTACGTTACTGGCATGACGGGTAAATGGGGCCTGGGCGAGCCCGGCTCGACCGGCGAACCCAACTACAAGGGCTTCGACGAGTGGTTCGGCTTTCTCAACCAGAACCACGCCCACACCCACTATCCGGATTACCTCTGGCGGAACCAGCAGAAGGTCACGATCGAGCCCAACGTTGCCGGGAAGCGCGGTCAGCACACGCATGAACTCTTCACCAACTTCGCGTTCGATTTCATCAAGCGCCGCAGCGGCGGGCCGTTCTTTCTCTACCTGCCGTACACGCTGCCGCACCAGGAGATGGCCGTGCCGTCCCTCGGCGCCTACGCGGACCGGCCCTGGAGCGAGGAGGAAAAGATCCACGCCGCCATGATCAGTCTCATCGACCGGGACATGGGCCGGCTCTTCGACCTCCTGAAAGAACTCAAGATCGATGACCAGACGGTCGTCTTCTTCACCTCCGACAACGGCGGCGCCCGGCGCTACGACGGACGCTTCGACAGCAACGCTCCGCTGCGCGGCGCGAAAGGCGACGTGTTCGAAGGCGGACTGCGCGCCCCGCTGCTCGTGCGCTGGCCCGGACAGGTTCCGGCCGGAAAGACGAGCGACCTCCCGTGCATGTTCTTCGATATCCTGCCTACGCTCGCCGACCTGGCCGGCGCACCGGTGCCGCCCCGTATCGATGGCGTCAGCCTGCGGCCGACCCTCCTCGGTCAGCGCCAGGAACTGGAACGCATGATCTACTGGGAGCAGTACTCCGGTGGTTTCCAACAGGCGGTGCGCTGGGGCCAATGGAAGGCCATCCGCCGGGACGGCACGCCGGCGAGTTTCGAACTGTACGACCTCTCCGCCGATCCCGGCGAGAAGACCAGCGTCGCCGCCGCCCAGCCCACGGTGGTGCAACGGATCGAGAAGTACATGGCCGACGCGCACACCCCGTCCCCGAATTGGAGCCGCCGCGACGCGGCCGCGCCAAAGAAGCCGTCGGGCAAGAAAAAGCCCGCCAAGTAGTCCCGCCCCGGGAGCGCGGACGTCCCCGTCCGCCTCGATCGGCAATCGAACCAGGACGTCCGCGCTCCCAAATTCGAAAACTCCTCCGCCTCTTGACCCTGAAACCGCTGCTCTTCGCCACCGCCGTCATCCTCGTGGTCGGCGCTCCGCTGCGGGCGGCCGCCCCGGCCGACCGCGTCTTCCGCGCCGGCGCGGCGACGAGCAATATCACGCCCCCGCTCGGCGCCTCGCTTGACGGCTACATCGCGCAGGGCACACGGGCGACGCGGGTGCACGACGAACTGCACGCCCGCTGCCTGGTGCTCGACGACGGCCGGACGCGCCTCGCCCTCGTGGTGGTCGACAACACGATGATCGCGCGCGAAATCCACGAACGGGCGAAGGCCCTGGTTCCTGCCGCGACGGGCCTGATGCCGGGCCGTATCCTGATTTCGGCGACACATACGCACAGCACGCCGCGGGCGGTGCCCCTGCACGGCGACGCGGCCGAGCGGGAGTACCAGGAATTCCTCGCCCGCCGGATTGCCGACGGCATCCAGCGCGCGGTCTCCAACCTGGCGCCGGCCCGGATCGGCTGGGGTGCCGTGGCCCGGCCGGAGTTCGTGTTCAGCCGGCGCTGGCACGTGAAGCCCGAGGCGCGCGTGCCGAATCCGTTCGGGGAAACCGGCGACCAGGTGCTGATGAATCCGGGGGTCGGCCGGGCCGGCCTGCTCGGGCCGTCCACGCAGCCCGATCCCGAGCTGTTCATCCTGTCCGTCCAGCACGCCGACGGCCGGCCGCTGGCCGTGCTCGCCAACTACGGGCTCCATTATGTCGGTGGCACCGGCGCGGGTGCCATCAGTGCCGATTACTTTGGCGCGTTCGCCGAACTGCTGGCGCAGCGGATCGCGACGCCGTTGCAGGATCCGCCGTTCGTCGGGCTGATGGCGAACGGCACCAGCGGGGACATCAATGCCGTCGACTTCTCCCGTCCGCCCGGCCCGCCGGCCGCACCCTACGCCCGCATCCGCGAGGTGGCCGGCCAGCTGGCGGAGTCGGCCGAACAGGTGTATCGAAAAATCAAGCACGAGGCCTGGGTCCCGCTCGCGATGGCCGAGAGCGACCTGCCACTGGCGGTCCGGCGGCCCACCGCGGAACGGCTCGCCTGGGCGAAACAGGTCTGGTCGGAGGTGAAGGACAAGTCGCGTCTGACGCGGCGGGACGTGTATGCACGCGAGACGCTTTCGGTCGCGGATTTTCCGGACCAGGTGCCGTTGAAACTGCAGGCGATCCGGGTGGGTGGACTCGGCATCGCCGCCGCGCCGTGCGAGGTGTTTGCGTCGACCGGCCTGGAGATCAAGGCCCGCAGCACGCTGCGTCCGACCTTCACGATCAGCCTCGCCAACGGCTACAACGGCTACCTGCCCACGCCGCGCGACCACCAGTTGGGTGGTTATGAAACCTGGCTCGCCCGATCCAGCTACCTCGAGGTCGAGGCCTCGGAAAAGATCCGCGACGAACTGCTGCGGCTCATGACGATCGTCGCGGAGAGCGTGCGCTGATCTACGGTGCACGTGCGAAGGGGCGGGGGCCATCCTGCCCCCGGCTAGCCGGGTCCGCCTTTCGCAGTCACGGGAGCAGAATGCTTCCGTCACCGGGCCAACCGCCTTTGCCGGTCAGTAGGAAAAATCCGGGCGGGCCAGGCTTCCGTTTCGGATCAGCCGCGATTCGCAGTTTCGCGCGGCGCTGCGTTGGCGGGGGCGGTTTCCGCGGAACGACCGCCGCCGAAGAAGCGCCGGCACGAGAGTGCGATGCCGGTGACGACCAGGACGGCACCGCCGAGGGAGGCGATGCCGGCCACGAGCTGGCCGAGCCAGCCCACGGCCTCGCCGGTGTGCAGGTAGCGGGTCCAGCCGCGCAGCCGCCGTGCGGCGTCGAGGTCGGCGTGGCCGTCGCGGCGCAGGGTCTTGCCCGTGAACGGGTCCAACTGCAACGTGGTGTTTGCCGTGCGCGGCCAGGAGTCGCGGGTGCGAACCGTGAAATAGGCGGGGCCCGCCTTGGCGCCCGGTGCTGCGAGCCGCAACGTTATGGTCTGCCAGCCCGGCACGGCCTCCCGGGCGGCGGAGAGAAGGACGTTGAGCGCGAGCGGTTGGGCGCCCGCGGCCGGGGCCGGCACATCGATGGTCGGGATCGGGGTGCCGCTGCTCTGCGGTCCCGAGGCGGGCAGCGGGGTGCCGGTGAGCGCGTACAGAAAACTGCCGGCCCAACGGAACGAGATCGGCATCGCCGTCAGCGTGAGGACGATCAGGACGGGCGCGGACCAGAATCCGATCGTATTGTGCCAGTTGAAATCGCGGGCCCGGGTCGTGGCATTCTGGCGGAACCAGATCACCGGGCGCAGGGCGCGCCATGACCAGGTGCGCGGGACCCAAAGGTAGAGGCCGGTGACGGCGAGCACGAGGAACGCGACGTTCGCGACGCCGGTGACCAGCTTGCCGCGCGGACGTGACTGTTCGCCGCTGAATCCGAGGTACCGGTGCCAGACGAGCATGGTCTGCATGAAGCCAGCCATGGCTTTCGACGCGGGCTCGCGCAGTTCGCCGGTGTAGGGGTTAAGGTAATACGTTCCGCTCCGTCCGGCGGCGAACGCGACGGCGGCGTGCGGATCGGCCTGCACCACGATGGTCGAGGGCTGGACCCCGGGTTTGGCCTGACGGAAACGATCGGCCAGTTCGTCGAGTGCGAGCGGCGTGGCGCGCGGGGGAGCCTCGACGCGCCGGGCGTCCCGTTCCGACCAGGCGATCAGGTCCTTTTCGAAGGCCAACGCGGTGCCGGTCAGGCAGAGAATACCGATCACGACACCGCAAACCAAACCGGCGGCGAGGTGAACCCAGAATAGCACCGAACGAAAGGTCATGCGGATAAGGCGGGAAGGAGGGAGGAGAGTGAGGCGAAATGTGTTGGGGCGGGGAGCGCGGCGCGCGAACCTAGAATTCTATGGCGGCCCCGACGTAGACGTTGCGGCCGGGCGCGGGGTCGATGCCGTCGTTGCGGATGCGGCTGTAGTAGTCCTCGTCGAGGACGTTGTTCAGTCCGCCGATGAAGCGCACGACCGTCCCCGGCACCCGCCATTCCGCGGTCAGGTCCCAGACCGCGTGCGCAGGAATGCGGCGCGTCGCGGTGTTGCCGTCGTCGGCGAAACTGTCCGCGGTCAGCGTGCCGGTGACGGCCAGCTTGAGGTTGGCCCCGCGGGTATAGACGAGGCCGGTGCGGAGGACGTGCTGCGGGGCATACTGGGGAGTGCGGCCGCGGTTGGCGCCCTCCTTGAACTCGGCGTCGAGCAGCATGGCGTTCGCGTAGAGCATCAGCGCCGGCCGCACGGCGGCGCCCCGATTGCGGCCGGAGCGCGGGCTGGAGACGGTGCGGCGGGCGAGGAGGTTGTAGCTGACGGCCGCTTCAGCGCCGCGATGGACGGCGCGGCCGACGTTCGCGAGCGTCGAGAGCCCGCCGGCGAGCGCGAAGTTCCCGATCTGATTGTCGAATTCGAGCTGGAACAGACTTGCGTCGAAGACGAGGCCCTCGGCGGGTTCGCCGCGAACGCCGAGCTCGACCTGCCAGGCGCGGCTCTCCTCCAAATCACCGTTGACGATCGTGGTGGCGCCGTTGGGAACCGCCTGGGTGAAGATCATCGGACGGTAGCTCTGGGAGACGTTGAGGTAGGCCTGGGATGCCGGGCCGGAGTTCCGGGAGAGATCGTAGGCCACACCCAGGCCGAACAGCGGCACCGCGGCGCGTTCGTTGCGCTGTTGCAGCGGCGTGTTCGTGCGCGCGGCGTTCACGAGTTCGCGCACTTTCTGGTGGACGAATTCGACCCGCACGCCGGGCGTCACACTCAGCGCCCCCAGGCGGAAGAGGTTCTCCGCGAAGACCGGCGTGTAGCGGACATCGCGCTGTGACTTCAGCCGCACGTCGCCATTCTCGGCGTCGGCCGTGTTGCCGCGGGAATCCGTGCGCGGCGAGTCGCCCAGGAAGTATTGCGCCCCGGCGGTGAACACGTGCCGGCTGTCCGGGCCCCAATCGAAACGCAGCCGCGCATCGGCGCCAAACTGATCGAACTGCTGGCGCTCGATCGTATTGGTCGAGGCCGCGGCGCCGGAGGGAAGCGTGCCAAAGCCGCCGCCGCCCTGCCGGCGGCTGAGACGCGTGTAGTCGATGACCCAGGTGCGCAGCAGGAAGGTGCCGCGCGAGAAGTCGCGCTCCCACACGAGATCGAATGCCTTGCGGTCGAGCGTGAATCGATCGAAGAGCCGGGACGGGGCCTCGCGTTGCGCGTGGTAGTTTACCGCGCCCGGGCCCGTGGCAAAGGTGAGTCCACCGGGTTCGCCGTGCTCCTCCTTGTAGACTTCGGCGGAGAGGATGAGGCGCGACGAAGTGGCGGCCCCGACCACGACCCGGCCGTGGACGGCGTCGAGGGCGTAGTCGCTGTTCGCCGAGCGAATGCCGTCGGACTGCCGATGATTGTAGTAGCCATAGTAGCCCACCGGTCCGGTCGTACCGTCGACATAGCTGAACGTGGAATAGTAACCGTCGCTGCCGCCGGTGTGCAGGGTGCCGGCGCCGAACCCCCGGTCGGTGCGCGGACGGTGCGTGACGTAGTTGAGGGCGCCGCCCGGCTGGGGCCCGTACATCAGGCCGGCGCCGCCGCGGGTGAACTCGATCCGGTCGACAGTGTCGAGCGGGGGAGCGTAGTAGGCTTCCGGATACCCGAACTGGTCCGCGTGGATCGGGACGCCGTCCTTCAGGACTTGCGTGAACTGGCTGCGGTGAGGTTCGAGCCCGCGATAACCGATCGAGACCAGCGGCGACGTTTCTTCGCTGAGGACCAACCCGGGCGCCTGCGCCAGGGCCTGTCGGTAGTTGTTGCCGGTGATGCGGGGTAGGGAGTCGAAATCGAGGACCGTCGTCTTCTTGCCGACGTTGATCTTCGTGCCCTGAACTTCGGGCAGGAACGGGCCCTGGATGAAGTGGTCACGCTCGGCTTCGGCTTCCACGTGAACCGACGGAAGTTGAACCGGTGGTGGATTCGCCGCGAAGGCGAGATTCGACTGCCCCCAGACCGTGGAAGCGGGCAGCGAGGCACAGAGCGTGGCGGCGAAAGTGAGGCGCAACATGGCGAGAACTTCAGTCGAGACTGAGACGTAGTCTCACGTCAAGGCGTTATTGAGACAAGAACTCAGTCTCATTTATAACCGGCATTGACCTTGCTGGCCTGCAAAGCTTTATCCGTTCAAATGGCCGAGCCGCTGACCGTGAATCTTGGGGAACGTAGCTACCCGATTGTCTTCGGTGGCAGCCTTACGGGGGCGATCCGGCAAGCGGCC
>JAEUHA010000297.1 GCA_016793535.1 Opitutaceae bacterium
TCCTGGACATGGCTGTACTCGAGCCCCTGCCGACGCATGAACTCCGTCGCGAGCTCGCGGCCCGGATCGGGCCGCGCCAGTCGGCGAAGGATCTCCTCCTTGTTCGATAGGTAGATCGCGTGGGCTCCCCGGTACCGCGTATTCCCGACGTAGAACTGACGACGGGCCAGTGCTCGCGTGGCGACCTCGCCCAGGACCAATAACGATTCTTCGGAGGTGCTGCCCTGCGAACGGTAGGACGTGAGCGCGTGACCATAGGTCCACGCGGCGAACGAGCGCGGCAGTTCCCGTCCATCGGTGAAGACGATCCGGTCGGCCGTCGGATCGACATGGGCCACTTCTTTGAAATCGCCGTTCGCGAATCCGGCATCGTCCTCGCGTCCTCGAATCAGCAGCCGGTCCCCGACTGAGACGGCGAGCGCCTGCGCGCGTCCGACGTCGAACGCGGCGCGCTGCCGGCGCGTGATCTTCGCCTCGCGCCCAGTTGGCCCGCGCACGCGCAGGCCATCCGGGAGCACCGCGACCACTTCGGCCGCAACGCCTCGTTTGAAGAAACGCGTGTCACGGGCGACTATGAGTCGGTCGCCCGGGCGGTACTGATCCCAGTGGATTTTCTGTTCGTCCGTCCAGGTTAGCGGCTTCACCGCCTCGCGCGTGACTTCCGCGTCGCCGAGTAGGCCGGCTTTGCGCAGCGCCGGACGAACCTCGGCGTTGAACCGCTCGATTTCCTCCCAGAACGGAATCACAACGAGGGTCTCGATCCCTCGGACGCGGTTTCGCACGTAGTGGTCCGACGCTTGGGCGAAGAGTGCATGATCGTCGGCCGCCTCCCGGATCAGTCCGCGGCGGTCGGCGAATTCAAACGCTTCTGCGACGGCGCCGGTCGCGAGGAGCCGGCTGAATCGCCGGTCCGATTCGTTGCGTTGCCGCAGCACCTCCGAGAGACGCACTACGGGCGTACCGGAATGCCGGATCACGTTCCGCAGGGCATCGCCTCGCTGCACGCTGTAGTGCTGTTTCGTGTCGCCCACCAGAAGCAGCCGAGCCCGAGCGCCGGCGGCGATGCGTGTCAGCTGATCGAGCTGCTGTGTCGACAGGAGCCCCGCCTCGTCGATGAGCACCACCCGACCGGTAGCCTGACGCTGCATGGCTTCGCTCACAAGGAAGCGCTGGACGGTATCCGCGTCAGCGAGCCCACTGGACGCGAGGGCTTCCCGGGCCCGGGTCGTCGGCGCCAGCGGCAGGAACCGCTGCCCGCCTGCCGCGACATGCGCGGACTCGACCGCGGCAAGCACGGTTGTCTTGCCCGTACCCGCGTCGCCGATGAGCACGCTCACGAAGTCCCGACTTTCGAGGAGCGCTTTCGCGGCTCCGCGCTGGCCGGCGGTCAGCGACGCCGGCAGACCCGATGCGTTGCCCAGAACGAACCGTTGATTGCGCCCCTCTCGTACGCGCTGCACGGCTGCCGCCTCTTCGCGCCGGATCGGCCGCAGGCTCATCTCGCCTTCTTTGCGGATAACGTCGGGGTGTGCCTCCAGGGCTTCACGCAATTCACGCCAGCGGAAAAAGTCGGGATGCAGTTCGAGCGCCGCGTTCAGGACTTCGCCTTCACGAACGACGCTGCTGCGCTCGTAAACGTGCCGTAGTGCCGCCTCGAGTACGGACCGCACGTTGCCCTGCGACCATTGCTGACGTGGCGCCTGCATTCGCGCCGCGCGGACGAGTTCGTCCAGCACGCGCAACTCATCCTGATTCAGTTCGGCGCGTTGCCGTGCCCTCACCTCCGGCGTGGAGATTTCCGTGAGCTTGTCGCCGCGGGACTCGCGCACGAGCACCTCGACCTCGCGCTTCGTCGGCTTGCGCCCCTTCGCTGCCGCGAACTCCTCGGCGAGTTGCTGAACCTGCCGGGTGCGCTTCGAGAAACGCTCGCGCAGATGCTCGACGCCTCGCACCGCGAACCCTTTTGAGTTCATTTCGTACGGCTCGTAGCCGAGCGCACGCAGTCGCCCGGCCAACTCGCGGTACATGACCTGCCGGAGATACGGAGACGCTCGGAGCATTTCGTTTTGCTTCAGCGCCAGCCACTCGTTGCGGGTATGATCCCACGTCGCGTTCACGAGCACGGCATGCGCATGGAGCTGCGGATCGAGGTCTCGGCTGGTATCGTGCATGAACATCGCGCCCACGTAATTCCCGGTCAGGCGAATCTGTTCACTCCCCGCGGCCTCACCGCGACGTTCGCGAACGGCGGCGAACCGCTCCATTTCGGCGAGCGCGACTTTGACCGATTCGTGGAACGCTTCGCGGACACGCTCATCACCCCCGACCATCGCAAGCACGCTCACGTCCTTCGGCGCGGACAGTTGCACGTCGAAGAACGCCACGCGATTGGCGTGATCGCGGGCGGTGAGCGATTCGCCGGTGTGCGGATGCCGGTTCTCGCGCAAGGCTTCGAAAGGCTCGTCGGTCACGGCGCCGGTGAGCCCGAGCGCCTTGGCGCCTTCGCCGATCCATTCGCCCTGCACCTCTCTCTCGCCCTCCGACCAGTAGTCATTCTTCCGCAGGTGATTCGAAAGGTAGTTGGTGCCTTTGCGGATGATTCCGATCGTAATCATGTCATCAGCACGCGCGAAATGGTCGCTTACCTCAACGGAGCGCCCCTCCCGAGTCTGGGGTACGGTGGCTCCCCTGCTTCCGGTAGCGCCTTCGTCATGGTCGAAGATCCGTGGCTGCG
>JAEUHA010000304.1 GCA_016793535.1 Opitutaceae bacterium
GTTGATCACGCCGCCGTACTGGCCCTCGCCCTCCCGGACGGCCAGCGCACGCCAGCGCAGCAACGCGCGATCTTCACGGCCTGGCGCCAGACGCTGCCGGAAGCCCAGTCGATCAACGACGAGATCGCCGCCGCGTGGAACACGTTTCCCGCCGCCCAGACGACCGTCCTGCACCTCCTCGAACGCAAGCCCGAGGAGGCCCGCACGACGCACCTGCTCGACCGCGGCGCGTGGGATCAGGCCAAGCACGCGGTCAAGCCACACACTCCGGCCGCGCTGCATCCCCTTCCGGCCGGCGGCAAGGTGGACCGGCTGGCCTTCGCCCAGTGGCTCGCCGACCGGCGCTCGCCCCTGACGGCCCGCGTTGCGGTCAACCGCGTCTGGCAGGCAATCTTCGGCACCGGCCTGGTCGAAACCGCCGAGGACTTCGGCACCCGGGCGCCCGTTCCGGTGTATCAGGATGTCTTGGACGCACTCGCCGTCGACTTCATGGCGCACGGCTGGAGCCACAAGCACCTCGTGCGCACGATCCTTTCCAGCGCGACGTACCAGCAGACGTCCCGGGTCTCGCCCGGCCTGCTCGAACGCGATCCGCGCAATCAGCTGCTCGCGCGCGGCCCCCGGTTCCGGCTCGATGCCGAGGTTGTCCGCGATTCCGCGCTGAGCATGGCGGGACTGCTGACGCCGACCGTCGGCGGTCCCAGCATCTTTCCTCCGGTGCCCAAGAGCGTGCTCGATTACAACTACGTCAAACCCGACTACTGGGAGCCGGCCCAGGGCCCCCAGCGCTACCGGCGGGCACTCTATGTTTTCCGCAAGCGCTCGATGCCCGATCCCGTGATGAGCGCGTTCGATGCGCCCAACGGCGACACCGCCTGCGTCCGCCGTCCGCGCTCCAACACACCACTCGCCGCCCTCACCAGCCTGAACGAGCCGGTGTTCGTCGAGGCGGCGCAGGGGCTCGCCCTGCGGATTCTGCGCGAAGGCGGCGCCACCGACGCAGCCCGCGCCGACTTTGCCTACCGGCTCTGCACCGCGCGCCCGATCAAGGCCGAGGAGCAGACCGCGGTCGCCGGTCTGCTGCGCGACTCCCGCCAGCGGCTCGCCGACGGCTGGCTCAACCCGTGGGAAGTCGCCACCGGTGAACCCGGCAAGCCGCCCACGCTGCCGAAGGGCACGACGCCCCAGGATGCCGCCGCGTGGACGATCGTCGCCCGCGTCCTGCTCAACCTCGACGAAACCCTCACCAAGAACTGACCTCGCAGGACCGGCTTCACGCCGCGACCGGGCGATTCCCTCAACCGCTCGTCGCCAACTCAAGCCGCTCCTACCAGGCCGCCACCACGATTTCCACTCCCATGAGCCAGCCCGCTTCCGCTCACCCGTCTCCTTCGCCCGCCACCGATCTCACCCGCCGCTGGTTCCTGCGTGACTGCGGCGTCGGCCTGGCGACGGCCGCCCTCGCCCAGTTGCTGCAGCGCGACGGTCATGCCGCTCCCGCGGCGAATCCCCTCGCCCCGCGCCAGCCACACTTCGCGCCCAAGGCGAAGCGCGTCATCTACATGTTCCAGGCCGGCGCCCCCAGTCATCTGGAACTGTTCGATCCAAAGCCCGAGCTGACCAAACGCGACGGCCAACTCCCGCCCGCCGGCCTGCTCGAAGGCTATCGCGCCGCCTTCATCAAGCCGAACTCGGCGCTGCTCGGTCCCAAGTACAAGTTTCAGCGATACGGCAGCTCGGGCCTGGAGCTGTCGGAACTCGTGCCTCACCTCGGCAAGGTGGTCGACGACATCTGCCTCGTGCGCTCGATGCAGACCGACGCCGTCAATCACGCCCCCGGGCAGATCCTGATGAGCACCGGCTCGCAGCAGTTCGGCCGTCCGAGTCTCGGCGCGTGGTCCCTGTACGGTCTCGGCAGCGAGAATGAGGATCTCCCCGGCTACGTCGTGCTCACGAGCGCCAAGGGCACGAGCGGCGGCGCCAGCAATTACGGCTGCGGCTTCCTCCCGACGATCTACAGCGGCGTGCCATTCCGCAGTGCCGGCGATCCCGTCCTCTACCTTTCCAATCCGAAGGGCTTCGACCAGGCCACGCAACGCTCCTCCCTCGACACCCTGCGCCGGCTGAACGAGATCGCGCTCGACGATCAGCGCGATCCCGAGATCGCGTCCCGCATCGCCAGCTACGAGATGGCGTATCGGCTGCAGACGAGCGCCCCCGAGCTCATGGACCTCGCCGCCGAGCCCGCGCACGTCCTCGAAAGCTACGGCATCAAGGACCCGAAGGAATCGACCTACGCCCGCAACTGCCTGCTCGCGCGCCGCCTGATCGAACGCGGCGTGCGTTTTGTGCAGCTGTTCCACGAGGCCTGGGACCAGCACGGCAATCTCACCAAGGCGCTGAAGCAGAATTGTGAGGATACCGACAAGGCGAGCGCCGCGCTCGTCGCGGACTTGAAGCAGCGCGGGCTGCTCGACGACACGCTCGTCATCTGGGGTGGCGAGTTCGGCCGCACGCCCATGGTCCAGGGCGGCAACGACGGTCGCGATCACCACAACCGCAGTTTCTCGATGTGGCTCGCGGGTGCCGGCCTGAAGCGCGGTCACATCCACGGCGAAACCGACGACCTCGGCTTCAATGTCGTCCGTGATCCGGTGCACGTCCACGACCTCCACGCCACGATTCTGCACCTGCTTGGCTTCGACCATACGAAGCTCACCTACCGTTTCCAGGGCCGCGACTTCAGGCTCACGGATGTTCACGGCAAGGTGGTGAAGGGCCTCTTCGCCTGACGTCTGCCGGTCGTTCGTCGCGTTACCGTCCGCGTCGTTTCCCCCGTTCGTTTACCCCGCCCCCGTAATGTTCATTCGCTCCCTTCTTCCTGCTCTTTGCCTCGGCCTGGCCGCGGTGACGGGTTCCGCTGCTCCCGCTCCTCTCGTGCTCAATGTCTGGCCGGGAAAACCGCCCGGAGAGACGAAATCCCTGCCGCCGGAGGCCGACCAGACGAAGGACTCCGACAAGCTCATCGCCGGCCGGCGCATCATCAAGCTCGGCAACGTCTCGAACCCCCAGCTGGCGGTGTATCGGCCCGCCCGGGACAAGGACACCGGCGCGGCGGTCGTGGTCTGTCCCGGCGGCGGTTTCAACATTCTCGCCTACGATCTCGAAGGGACCGAGGTGGCCGAATGGCTGAATTCCATCGGCGTCACCGCCATCGTGCTCAAGTACCGCGTGCCGTTTCGGGACCCGCAGAAGCGCTGGCTCGCTCCCGTGCAGGACGCGCAACGAACGATGAGCCTCGTGCGCTCGAAGGCGGCCGAGTGGGACCTCGATCCCCGTCGCATCGGCATCCTGGGCTTCAGCGCCGGTGGCGCCACCGCCGGCTTTACGGCGCTGTTCGGCGCCGACCGCCAATACGAAGCGATCGACAGCACGGACCGGGTCTCGAGCCGCCCCGACTTCGCCCTCCTCATCTACGCCGCCTACTTCGTCGAACGCGGGCAGGACGCGATGAACCCCAACCTGCCCGTGAAGGTCACGAAGGACGCGCCGCCGACGTTCTTCGTCCACGCCTTCGACGACGGTGTCCCGGTGCAGAACGCGCTGCTGCTCGCCGCCGAGCTGAAGAAGGTCAACGTCCCGGCCGAGGTCCACGTATACGATGTGGGCGGCCACGGCTACGGCCTGCGGCCCGTGCCGGAACTGCCCGTGACCTCCTGGCCCAAGCGCGCGGAGGAATGGCTCGCCCGCCGCGGCCTCCTGCGGCGCGGACCGTAAGCGGCCCGGTGCCCCGGGAGCGCGACCGTCCACGGTCGCACTCGTTTCGGAACCCGTCCTCATCCCCGTCGCCCCACCGCCTATCCTTCCCCACCCGCCGTCCCCATGAGGTTCCGCCGCTCCTTGCTTCTTCCCCTCACCGCCGGCCTGCTCGCTGCCGCCACGCCCACGCATCGGGATATTGAATACGCCCGGGTCGGCGAGCATTCGCTCAAGCTCGACCTGCACCTGCCGCCCGCCTCGGGCGCTCCCGCGCCGCTGATCGTCTGGGTCCACGGCGGGGCGTGGCGCAGCGGGTCGAAGAACGAAACCCCGCTCGCGCCGCTCACCGCCCGAGGCTGGGCGGTCGCGAGCGTCGAATACCGGTTGACGCCTGTCGCACCGTTTCCCGCCAACGTCCACGACCTCAAGGCCGCCCTCCGTTTCCTGCGTGCCCGCGGCGCCGAGTATCGCCTGGCGACCGACCGCATCGCCATCGCCGGCGGGTCCGCCGGCGGTCACCTCGCCGCCCTCGTCGGCGTAACGAACGGACATCCTGAACTGGAGGGCGACGTCGGCCCGCATCGCTCGCAGCGCAGCGACGTCCACGCGATCGTGAGCTTCTACGGCGCCTCCAATCTCGAGTCGATCCTGCGCCAGTCGACGCCCTACGGCCTGGGTGTGCGCATTCCCGCGCTGCAACTGCTGCTCCGTGGCCAGCCCGAGGAGAAACCGGCCCTCGCGAAACTGGCGAGCCCGGTGGCCCACGTGGACCCCCAAGACCCACCCCTGCTGCTCCTCCACGGCGACCAGGATCCCCAGATGCCCGTAGCCCAGGCGCTCGAGTTCGTCGGGGCGTACGAGCGAGTCGGACTGCAGGCGAAATTCGTCCCGCTGCACGGCAGCGCGCACGGCGGTAAGGAATTCTACGATGCGAAGCGTCTCGCCCTCGTGGAGGAGTTCCTGCGCTCCGCCGGCATCGCGCCGCGCCGCCAGCCGTAGCGGGCTTTCGTGGCGGACCTCAAATGGCGGCGGGGTGCCCTCACCCCGCACTTCACGCCGGTTGAAATTTCCGTCTCACGCGGTGAGGTCACCCCGCCCAAGGCCCAGCCCGTCGAGCGGTTCGGCTCATACCAATCGCCCGTGAATTTAAGACTTCACCGCGGATGACGCGGATAGCGCGGATGATTCGGAAGTATCCGTGCAATCCGCGAAATCCGCGGTCAAACATTCTGCGCCTTGGTCTGGCTACAGTCCAAACCTCACGGGCTGTTGGTATCACTTGTGCGGGGGCCGGCCTCCGGGACCGCGAAACCACGGCTTCTGTGACCGCGGCGCATTCGGGCGCGCGGGGCCGGAGTCGTTCCGCTCCCCCAGCATCTCATTCTTCGCCGAGGCACCGCCGAGCAGCTTGGCAGCCGCCTCATCGAGCCCGAGCTTGCGCATGGTGGCGCGCAGCGCACCGCGCATCTCCGGCTTGTGCCAGAAGAAGAAACTGCGCTGCTCCTGCTTCTCCTCCGGCGAACGCGCCACGCTCACCGGCTTCTGGTCGTACGGGTGCACCCCGGTGGCGTAGATCTCCGTCGCCACCGTCATCGGCGTCGGCGTGAAATCCTGCACCTGCTCCAGCTTGAAGCCGAGCGCCTTGGTCTCGACCGCGAGGTTCGCCATGTCTTTCGCGGCCGAACCGGGATGCGAACTGATGAAATACGGGATGATCTGCAGCTGCGGCCGGCCCAGCTTCTTCTTCACCGCGTCGAACTTCGCCTTGAAGCGGTGAAAGTACTTGAACGACGGCTTGCGCATCACGCGCAGCACGTCGTCCGACGT
>JAEUHA010000306.1 GCA_016793535.1 Opitutaceae bacterium
GCACTGGATCGACGCCGACGAAAAGAAGGCCGTCGCCGAGTCCCGCCGCTCCGGCCGCACCTGGCCCGCCGAGCTGAAGGTCTTCGATCAGTTCAAGGAGAAGTGAGGGGTGGAAAGCGGAGCCACGTATCCCCGGGCGGCTATTCCCCGGCCTGCTACCGAGCGTCTTCGATTGCGCCCTTCGATTACGAGTGCTTCGAATGCGTCCACGCGCACGTTCCGCGCGCCCACGAGGTCACCATGAACATCTGCACTGCCTGGAAGAACGCCACCGTTGTTGCCCTGGTTTTCCTGCTGCTGCTGGCCGGCGCGCGGGCGGCCGAGCTCCGCATCGCCACGTGCCAGTTTCCGATCTCCGACAACGTCACCGCCAACGCCGAGTGGATCCGGAAGCAGATGCAGGAGGCGCGGGCGCAGGGGGCGGAGATCGTGCATTTCCCGGAGACGGCGTTGTCGGGCTACGGTGGCGTCGATCACGCGTCGCTCGCCGGGTTTCCCTGGGCGCGGCAGCGGGAGGAGTTGGAGCAGATTCTCGCCCTCGCGCGCTCGCTGCGCGTCTGGGTCGTGCTCGGGGCGAATCACCCGCTTTCCGACGGCAACAAGCCGCACAATTCCCTCTATGTGATCGATCCGGCGGGGAAGATCATTGATCGTTACGACAAGCGCTTTTGCACCACCGGTGATCTCAAGCACTATTCGCCGGGCGACCACTTCGTGACCTTCGAGGTGAACGGCGTGCGCTGCGGCCTGCTCATCTGCTACGATATCCGTTTTCCGGAGCTGTACCGCGAGTACGCGAAGCTCGGCGTGCAGGTGATGTTTCATTCCTTCTACAACGCGCGGCAGAAGGAGGGCAGCATTCATCCGAAGATCATGCCGCCGACGGCGCAGGCGTATGCGGGAGCGAACCACATGTACATTTCGCTCAACAACAGCAGCGCGCCGCGCAGCTGGGAGAGCCGGTTCATCACCCCCGACGGCCTGATCGTCCGCGCCCTCGAGCTCGATCAACCCGGCGTGATGGTCAATGTCGTCGATACGGCGAAGAAGTTCTACGACGCCAGCGGCCCGTTCCGCGCCGATGCGATTCGCGGCAAGCTGAACAGCGGCGAGGTCGTTTCCGACCCGCGCTCGCGGGATCGGAAATCGTACTGAGGCGGGAGAGCTCGAAAGGGGTCGAGCTCTAAAGGAGCTCTAAAGGGGTCTGCCTGTTACATGTTAGCGCCGCGCTAACATGTAACAGGCAGACCCCTTTAACTCCTCGTGGAAAGTGTGAACCGCCCCGCCCGGATCCGGCGCTTCCGCCAGATCGTTCCGCCGGGCCCGTGAGCGGCGGCCGACGCGAGGGCCAGAGGGTTCAGGGACGCTTCGTTGCGGGTCGGAGCGTCACTTCCTGGCCCCGTCCTCCACGAGCGACTTGAGGCTCGCGAGGCCGAGTTCGAATTGCCCGCCGATCATCCGGTCCATGCTCATGAACAGGCACATGACCTTCCCGATGTAGCCGTTCTTTCCGTAGATGTGCCAGGTCATGAGCGTGCGGTTCCCCTCGGGCTTGAAGGTGAAGTCCACGGTGCTCGTGCCCTCCATCGGCTCCTTCCAATCCATGCGCAGCCGCACGAGTTCGCCCGGCTTGCTTTCGATGATGGTGGAGGAACCGGCGCCGACATCGCGATTGCCCTGCCAGCTGCACACCGAGCCGACACCCGAAGCCGGGCCGGAGAACGTGTTCTTCACGTTGGGGTCGAGTTTCATCCAGGGGTTCCAGACGAGAAACTTGCGGTGGTCGTTCACCTGCTCGAAGAGCACGGCGGGCGGGGCGGCGATGGCGAGACTCCGCTTGACGCTGAAGTCCGCGGGTTGAAACGCCGCGACGACGAGGATGAGCGCGATGACGAGCGCGAGGCCGAGGAGGATTTTCTTGAGCATGGGGGTGGGGGGGTGCGGTTGGCCTGGAGGCGGTGTGTCGGCCGGGCTCACGCGTCGCCCGCGTGGGCGCGCACGTCACTCAGGACCGGACTGAACGCGAGCACCGGCCGCACCTCGACCGTCAGTCCGACGGACAGTCCCGGACACTGCCGGGCGATCGCGGTGGCTTCGTCGAGATTGGCGACGGCGAGCATCAAGTAGCCGCCCACGGCCTCCTTGGCCTCGGCGTAGGGACCGTCGGTCACGCGCTCGCCTTTCGCGCCGGAGACGACGCGACCGCCGAGCCCCAGCGGCTGGCCGTGCTGCAGTTTCCCCTGGGCCACGAGCCGCTCCACCCAGTCGTTCCAGCGCTGCGCCAGCGCCGCCT
>JAEUHA010000342.1 GCA_016793535.1 Opitutaceae bacterium
CAGGCCCGCCAGCCGTGGACGCTCTTCCGCTCCAACCAGGTCCGGGACCTGCACGAGCTGTACGGCGCCGCCTTCGAGAAGCGCTACCTCGAATACGAGCAGCTGGCCGAGGCGGGGAAGATCCACGGCCAGAAGGTCGAGGCGCTCGAGCTCTGGAAGAAGATGCTCTCGATGCTCTTCGAGACCGGCCATCCGTGGATCACGTTCAAGGATGCCTGCAACATCCGCTCCCCGCAGGACCACGCGGGCGTCATCCACTCCTCGAACCTCTGCACCGAGATCACGCTCAACACGAGCAACGACGAGACCGCCGTCTGCAACCTCGGCTCGGTCATCCTCGATTCGCACCTGCTGCCCAACGGCGAGCTCGATCATGCGAAGCTGCGCGAGACCATCCGGATGGCGGTCCGCGCGCTCGACAACGTGATCGACATCAACTTCTACCCGACACCCGCGGCGAAGACGTCGAACCTGCGCCACCGCCCGATCGGGCTCGGCGTGATGGGTCTCGCGCACGCGCTCTACCTGCGCGGCCATGCGTTCGCGTCGCCGGAGGCGGTCGAGTTCAACGACGAGGCGATGGAGGCGATCGCGTTCTACGCCTACGAGGCCAGCTCCGATCTGGCGGCCGAGCGCGGCACCTACTCGAGTTACAAGGGTTCGAAGTGGGACCGCGGCCTGCTCCCGCAGGACACGCTCGATCTGCTCGAAAAGGAGCGCGGCGTCGAAGTCGAGGTGCCGCGCGGCGGCAAGCTGGATTGGGCGCCGCTGCGCGCCAAGATCGCTTCCCAGGGGATGCGCAACTCCAACTGCCTTGCCATCGCCCCGACCGCGACGATCTCGAACATCACCGCGACGTCGCCCTGCATCGAGCCGACCTACAAGAACCTGTTCGTCAAATCGAACCTCTCGGGCGAGTTCATCGTGCTGAATCCGTTCCTCGTGAAGGACCTCAAGTCCCGCGGGCTCTGGGACCAGGACATGATCGACAACCTGAAGTACTTCGACGGCGAGCTGAAGGACATCGAGCGGATTCCCGCCGACCTCAAGGCAAAGTACCTCACCGCGTTCGACATCGACCACAAGTGGATCATCGACGCCGCCGCGCGCCGCCAGAAGTGGATCGACCAGGCGCAGTCCGTGAACCTCTGGATCAAGACGCCCGACCTGAAGACGCTGAGCCACATGTACCGGCAGGCGTGGCACGTCGGCCTCAAGACCACGTATTATCTCCGCAGCCTCGGCGCCTCGAACATCGAGAAGGCCACGGTCGCGGTGAAGAAGGAGGTCCGCGGCGCGATCAAGGAAGGCCAGGACGGCGGCCAGAACTCCGGCGACAGCGGCGGCTCCCACGCCCCGATTCCGAAGAAGACCTTCACCGACGCCGAAAAGAAGGCGTGCAGCATCGAGGCGATGCGCCGCGGCGAAGAGTGCGAGGCGTGTCAGTAATCGCAACGAAAGCCGCGGCGTAACTGCCGCGGTTTTTTTATGACTCCTCCCTCCGCCCCGACCCGCCGTCAGTTCCTTTCCTCCACGGCCGCGACGGCCGGCGGCCTGCTGCTGCTGGGCGGCGCGGGGAAGCTCCGGGCCGCACCGACGGACGTGGCCTCGACGGAACACTTCCACTACCGGCTGGGCCCGGCCTGGCCCTACATCGATTCGCAGCGGGACAACCAAGCGTTCGGGTTTGGCGACGGGAAGATCGTGTTGTCCGAGGACAACGGGAAGACCTGGCCGCACCAGGCGGCTTTCCCGGAGGCGGCGCACATCACCTTCAGCTGCATTTTCAGGAACGGAAACATCCTCTTCGCCACCCGGGAGCGGATCTTCCTGAGCACGGACAAGCTGAAGTCATACCGCCCGATCCCGGTGCGGAACCGCGATGGCTCGGACTACCGGCCGCACGCGCCCGTCGATCCCGCGTTGCCGGGCTGGTACTTTCACCCGCTCGATGGCGAGCACACGTGGGACGTGAACGGCCGGGAAATGCTCGTGTGGGGCAACTACTGCAACGTCGTGGGCGGCGCGGTGCCGGTGAACATCTACTATTCCACCGACAGCGGGCGGACCATCAAGGTCGCGTACTCGTTCGGTCAGAACAAACGCTTCCAGCAAAAGGGAGCCCAGCCGGGCGCGTTCCTCGGCGACGCCGGCAACCCGGTCATCTGCCGTCATGTTCACGGCGTGACGTACAACCCGGGCGAGAATGCGTTCTACGCCTGCACGGGTGACATCAATCGCGGGGACGGCAAGGAGTGCCACTGGCTGCGCGGCACGTATGACGCGAGGGCGGATGCGTGGGACTGGAAGGTGATCATGTCGTCGGACTCTGACTCGCGCTACAAGTCGGGCGGAATCAACTTCGTCGACGGCAGGCTTTATTGGATCTCGGATGCCAACGGTCCCAAGGTCGGGCCCAAGCATGATCGCGGCATCTTCGCCTGTGCGCCGGCTGACTTCGCGCACCGCGAGAAACACCAGTTGCTCTTCAATCCGGAGTTCGAGTCGGCGAACATGCTCATCCAGGACGGCGTGATCATCGCGACCCACTGCGCACCCGCCTCCACGTACGCCACGGGCATCATCTACTCGCCCGACCTGGGCCGGACCTGGGTGCAGTACGACCTCAAGGAGTTTGGCCCCCGCTCGGGCTGTCGCATCCACGGAAAAAACAGCGACGGCTGGTTCCGCCTCGATTTGCGGAAGCGCTGGATCGATTACGGCGAAGTGCTGTTCATCAAGCCGAAGGCTTGACGCGGGTGCTTGATGCGAGCGCGTGACGCGGGCGAGTGACGCGGGCGAGTGAGGCGAAGGCGTGACGCGTGGGCGGTGCCGTCTGTGTGGGCGGGGTGCCCTCACCCCGCGGGTGGATTCGGCCGTGAAATCCCGCGGCGTGAGGAACCCCGCCTACAAGAGGAAACGCGGGCCGGTGCGGCGTGCGTGCGCCCGCTCCATTTGCGAACTTGAACCGGGCCGGGCAGCCGCCAAGGTAACCGGTCGGCTACTTCTGCGAGCGCGGTGTTCGCAGCGCCGCTCCGCCCCATGCGCCTTCACCTGCCTCGTCCTGGTTTTCTCCGGCCGGCCTTTTCGTTTCTGCTGCTCGCGCTGACTGCGGCGGCCTTCGCGGCGGAGCCCGTGCGCACCGGCACCGTCTCGGGGCTGGTCTCCAACCAGGCCACGGGCGACCTCCTGCCGGGCGCGCTGGTCGTGGTCGAGGGCACGGCAACCAGCACGACGACCGAGCGCGGCGGCGGCTTTTCGCTGTCGCTGCCGGAAGGCACGCACACGCTGATCGTGAACTTCTCGGGGCTCGACGCGGCGCGCGTGCCGGTGACCGTCATGGCGGGCCAGGCCGTGGTGCGCGACGTGCAGCTGACGTCGGGTATCTACAAGATGGATGCGTTCTCCGTCTCCGGCGTGCGCGAAGGCAACGCCCTCGCCATCCAGGCGCAGCGCCACGCGGAGAATCCCAAGTGGGTCGCGGCCACGGACACGTTCGGCAATCCCGCCGCCAACCCGGGCGAGCTGATCCAGCGGCTGCCGGGCATCTCGACCGAGATCGTGGGCGGCGAAGTGCGCACGCTGTACCTGCGGGGCATGGGCACCGGGTTCTCCTCGCTGATGGTCGATGGCGAACGCAGCGCCAGCTCCTCGGGCACCGCGGTCAGCCGCGACTACCAGATCGAGCAGCTCGGCACGGGCAACCTCGAGTCGGTCGAACTCATCAAGGCGCCGCAGCCGGACCAGGACGCCAATGCGGTGGCCGGCTACGTGAACCTGGTGTCGCGACGCGCCTTCGACCTGCCGGGCCGCCGGATCACGGTGACCGCGGGCACGATCTGGAAAAAGCGCGGCTTCAAGGACAGCCCGTACCGGGACCGCGCCGACGACCTCGATCTCTTCACCTTCGCCTATTCGAATGTCTTCAGCCTGTTTGGCGCGAAGAACAACCTGGGCATCGCCTTCAACTACAGCCAGCGCGTGGCCGTGACCACGCAGGACGAGCAGGGGCCGGCCGGCAACGTCTACACGGGCCTCTCGCAGGGCTATCTGAACGGCAACACCTCGAATCCGCTCACCCGCGCCTGGGGCACCGGCGAGTTCGCCTATCCGGCGAAGGCGCAGAACGCGGGCTTGAGCGCGGACTACAAGCTGACGCCGGACGCGTATGTGTTCCTGAAGTTCTCGATCAACTTCAATGACATGGACCAGGTCGCGTACCGCAGTGGCTTCGGCAATCCGGCGGCCACGCTGGCCAATTTCGCCCCGGGCAGCACCTATGAACACTCGGTCCTGCTGCCGCATGCGGCCTCGGTCGGCATCACGAATTCCGGTCCCGAGTTCACCAAGCACTCGCGCAATTTTTCCCTCAACGGCGGCACCGAGTTCAAGCTCTTCGACCGTACGGCGACCGTGCTCGTGCGCGGCAGCTTCTCCCAGGCCGACATCTCCTATCCGGGCAACGTGAACGTGCGGGCGATCACCACCGGCACGACCGGCATCGGGTTCGAGATCGACCGCCGCGGGCAGGACGAGTGGTACCCGATCTTCCGGCAGACGGCGGGGCCCGACATCTTCAATCCGGCGAGCTACAACCTGCGGACGATGACGCGGCAGTCGAACAAGGCGCCGAACATCCTGTACGGTTTCCGCGCGGATTTCACGAAACGGTTCCAGCTGCCGATTCCCGCGACCGTGAAGCTCGGCGTGAAGCACGCCGACGACGCGCGCGAGGGCATCACCGACTACACGGCGTGGACGTTCGTGGGGGCGGACGGGATCGCCAATTCCGCCGACGACAACTTCGCTCCGTATGCGGATCTCCAATACAAGCAGGCCGACGGCCGGTACGGCCCGATCCCGTACACAAGCCGGCCGACCGAGGCGCCCGCCGGCTACTGGCGGCAGACGGCGGCCGACGCTTACAACAGCTACGTGACGGCCAACGGCGACACGAAGTACAACGAGCAGATCAGCGCCGCGTACATCCAGGGATCGTTCCGCCTCGGCCGGCTGCGGGTGCTCGGCGGCGTGCGGGTCGAGGAAACGCGGACCGAAGGCACGGCCTGGGTCCGCAACACCACCGCGAGCTGGGGCGGCAACAGCGTGGGCGGGACGAGCCTCGACCCGGCCGTGGCGGCGGCGAACGTGGCGCGCGCCGCGCGCTCGTTCGTGCGTCGCAACACCGATGGCGGCCAGTACCGCAACGTGTTTCCCGGCCTGCATTTCGTCTACGAGCCGGTCGCTTCGTTCCTCGCCCGGGCGAGCTACAACCGCTCGATCTCACGGCCGTCGGTGGCGAACCTGATTCCGTCCGTCACCGAGAATCCCGACACCAACACCGTGTCGATGGGCAACCCCGACCTGCGGCCGTTCTTCTCGAACAATTTCGAGGTGAGCCTGGAGAAGTACTTCGAGCCGGTGGGCCAGTTCAGCGTCGGGGCGTTTCTCAAGGAGATCTCGAACTACTCGCGTTCCACCTCGTCGACCGTCGGCCCCGAGGGTGTCGACGGCCAGGGCCAGTACGCCGGCTACTCGCTGACGACGACCCGCAACGTCGGCAGCGCCCGCATCCGCGGCATCGAGGTCAGCTATCAGCACCAGTTCAGCTTTCTCCCGGGAGCGCTGAAGGGCCTCGGCGCGGTGGCGAACTTCACCTACCTGCAGGCCGAGGGTGACTTTGGCACCACGACCACCACCACCAAGCTCGGCAACCTGGCCCCGCGCAGCGGCAATGCCGGCCTCAACTACCGGTTTCGCGGCTTCGACGTGCGGCTGCTGGCGAACTGGACCGACGTGAAGTACAAGAGCACCAACGGCGGCATCGATGTGTACGCCGACGAGCGGCTGTTCATCGACGTGAAGCTGCAGTACAGCTTTCGCCGCCAGTACGACCTGTTCTTCGATGTGACAAACCTGACCGACGAGCCGACGCGGACCGACATCGCACTCACGGGCCCGCGGTTTTTCCGGACGAATCAGGGCATCGGTTTCGTGGCTGGCGTGCGGGGCCGGTTCTAGGCGGCAGACGCACTGGCGTTCGGGACTCGTCGCGGGGGAGGAGCGGCCTTGGGCCACGACCGATCGGTCGACGGGCGGTCAGGGCGCGGCGCAAAGCCGTTCCTGCAGAAAGGCGCCCGCGAGCCGGCCCCGGCGACCCCGATCGTCTGCGGTTGACGAATCCGGCGCCGTCCGTAAACCGTGCGGCTAACCCCCCGGCGTCCTGCCGGCTCACCCCGCCATGAGCAGCTTTCGCGTTCGCCCGCTCTTCGAGCACACGGTGGATCTCAGCCCGGATCAGGCTCGCGACCACCTGCTCCGCTCGTTCGCCGCCGACCGGTCGCATTTCGAGGTGCGTGACTTCCCCGGATTCATCGGCCTGCATGTGGCCGAGAAGGAACGGCGCTACTGGTCACCGCGGCTGTTTCTCGTGCTCGATCCCACGCCGGAAGGCACGACCCGGATCCACGGCACCTACGGTCCCGAGATCGAGGTGTGGTCGGTGTTCGTCTACGGATACCTCATCACGGGATTGATCGGCACGTTCGCCGGCATCCTCGGGTTCGCGCAACTGTTCATCGCCACGACGCCCTGGGGCTTGTGGGTGACCGGGACGGCCGCGGTGATCGCCGCGTTGCTGTACGTGGGCGCGCAGTTCGGCCAGAAGCTCGGCGCCTGGCAGACTTTCCAGCTTCACCAAGCCTACGAAAACGCCATCGGACGGCCGACTGAGATCCACTGAGCCGGACGATGCGGCGCACCCTTTCACTTCTGGGACTGCTGGCGGCGGGCGCTTTCGCCGCACCCGCGCCGTCCGTCCCGCCGGGCGGCCGCGACTGGCCGCAGTGGCGGGGCGCGCAGCGGGACGGAGTCTGGCGTGAAACAGGCCTGATCGAGACGTTCCCGGGGCCGGAGATTCCGCGGCGCTGGTCGGTGCCGGTTGGGCCCGGTTACGGCGGGCCGACGGTTGCGGCCGGCCGGGTCTACGTCATGGACTATGCGAAGGACACTGCGTCCGAGCGCGTGCTCTGCCTCGACTGGCGGACGGGCGCGAAACTGTGGGAGGTGACCTACCCGTGTTCGTATCAGGGTTTCACGTACGAGGCGGGCCCGCGGGCGTCCGTCACGGTCCACGACGGCCGCGCCTACGCGCTCGGCGCGGCGGGGAACCTGCATTGTCTCGACGCGGTTTCCGGCCGGATCCTCTGGCAGCGTGATCTCCGGAGCGAATACCGGATCCGGATGCCCAACTGGGGCATCGCCGCCCACCCGATCATCGAGGGTGAGCTCATGATCACGCAGATCGGCGGGGCGGGGGAGGCGTGCGTTGTGGCGCTCGACCGCCGGACGGGCGAGGAGCGCTGGAAGGCGTTTCCCGACGAGGCATCCTATGCCCCGCCGATCGCCATCGAGCAGGCCGGCCGCCGGCTCATCGTGATGGCGCTCGGGTTCCGCCTCGTGGCGTTTGAACCCGCGGATGGAACGCTGCGATGGAGTCACGAGCAGCCGAAGAGCAGCTGGCCGATTGCGATCCCCGCACCGGCCGTGGTCGGTGACCTGATGTTTTTCTCCACCGCTGCCGCCGGTTCGTATCTCTTCCGGCTCGCGCGCGACCGGCCCGCGATTGAGGTCGTGTGGGAGCGGGGCCGTCGTCCGCGGACGGACGACACCTTGCATCCCGTCATACCCGATCCGCTGGTGATGAACGGGCTCGTGATCGGCGTGCAGACCGATGGCGAGCTCCGCTGCCTCGATCTCATGACCGGCAAGCGGCAGTGGGAAACCATCGCCCCGATGCCCAAGGCCTGGCACGCGACGATGCACCTGGTAAGGGCGGGTGAAACCGGCGACCGGGCCTGGATCTTCACCGAGGAGGGAAACCTGATTCTCGCTCGGTTGACCGCGGAAAAATACGAGGAGCTGGCGCGCGCGCGCCTGCTGCAACCGACGCTCGAGCAGGGCCCGCGCGGCCGCGCGGTGACCTGGGCGCATCCGGCCTTCGCCTACCGGCACATCTTCGCGCGGAGCGATCGCGAGCTGGTGTGTGCGGATTTGTCGGCGGCGCGTTGAACCTGGCTGAGGAGCTTGAACCGCAGATGCCCCCGGATGATTCCTAGCGGTCTTTGCTTTTGTGTCTTGGCCGGGCTCATGCAGTTGAAAGTTGAAAGGTGATTTCAACCTTCAACTTTCAACTGCATGCCTCCGGCGTGGGCTGAAGTCCGCCCAGGCATTTTAACCGCGGATTTCGCTGATGACGCGGATATCTTCCTTATCCGCGTGATCGGCGTAGTCCGCGGTTAATTCTGGAAGCTTGGGGCGATGGACAGGAGCACGGGTCGGGAGCGTCTCGCTCTTTTCCGCTCGGCACGCGCCGCCGCGCCGCCGCAGACTGCGACGATGAACTATCGCACGAAGGCCGAGTATTTCATTCGCGGCATCACCAACGGCTTCGTCGAAGCCTCCGAGGTGATCGCCTGGGCGGATGAGGTGATTGTGGAGGCCGCCAAGACCGAGGACTGGATGGTCGAGATTTCCACCTGCGGTCCCGACGAGCGCATGAAGGTGCTCAGCCAGCTGAACACGATCAAAGGCGACGTGGATCCGGTCGCGCTCGCGGCGCTGTTGCAGGAGAAGGGGCAGGCCTAGGTCCGGACGCTGCTGCGCACGGGAACGGGCGCCGATGGAATACGCAGATCAGAATTCGCCCTTGATGCCCACCACGGCGTTCTTGCCCCACTCCTGGAAGCGCTGATACCGCGCGTATTCCGGCGTGTCGGGGGCATAGCGGCGTTGTACGTCAGTCACGCCCAGGCCGTTGAAGCTGTTCAAGGAGACGTGAACGCCGATCCGGCGGGAGAGCGCGTACTCAAGCCCGATGTTGTATCGGGTCTTTGCCCCCTGCCAGAGGTAGGTGTCCGCCGGTACCGTGGCACTCGCCGCCACGGGAGCGCGTCGCGTTTCACCCTGTTCGGATGCCGTAAATCGGATTGCGAATCGCGACCGAACCAAGCTTACGCCCCAGCTCAGCGTCTTGGGGTTGAAGCCGGTAAAGTCCGACTGGCTTGAGCCTCCGAGCGACAATTTGGTGAGGTTGGCGAACACCTGAACGCCGCGGGCCCAGGAGGGCAGGAACGTGAGCGACTGCTTGTAGGCGTACTCCATGCCGGTGATCGAGGCGTCGCCACCGTTGCCCCGCGTCGCGACGGTGTAGTTGAGGTAGTCGGCGGTGGCCGGAATCCCGTAGGTCTCGAGCAGCTCGGGCGTCGCTGAACTGGCCGTCGTCACGAAGAATCCCCGGATGTCCTTTCTGAAAACACCGACCGAACCGAACCCGCCCTTGAGCAGATAGGATTCGAGCGAGAAGTCGTAGTTGTGCGCGGACCACGGCTTCAATCCCGAGTTCACCACGGTGATGGTGGGGTTGATCGCGGTCGGCTCCGAGACCGCGACGCCAGGAATGATCAACCCGAGACTGGGGCGGCCGATCGTGCGGGCATAACCAAGGCGGGCCACGAGGCTGTCCGTGATCGAATAGGTCCCGTTGAAGCTGGGATGGAGGGTCTGGTAGTCGCCGGCCCCGTACGATCCGCGCTCCTTGTACCGGAGCTGGCTGCGGACGAGGGCGTCGGTCGAGATCAGCGTGGGCTGGCCGGCCGCATTGCGCACAAGGTTGCCTCTCTGGTCCTTCACATACTGGGCGCTGATGTCGTCCAGCGCGCCCCAACCCTCGTTCTTCGTCCACTCATGGCGCACGCCAGTGACAAGCCACAGGCGGCTGTTGAGCAGCTTCAGGTCGCCGCGCAGGTAGGTGCCGGAAATCGTTTCCTGAAATTTCCGGGACCCGTTCACGCGCGTGGTGTGAGCCGCTGCCTCGTTGAGGACGAAATAATCCGGCTGGGCCTGGTACAACTCGTAGGCCTTGCGGGCGCTGATCCACTGAATCCGGTCCCCGCTCAGATAGGGGGGCGACTGGGCGGAGAAACGTTCGTCCACCAGGCTGTAGTTGCCGGCCTTTCTGACATCGACGGACTGCCCGGGGCGAAATGTGTAGCTCTTGGTGTTGTCGCTGGCGGACACATCCTGGCGCGTGACGGCGAAACCGCTCTTCAGCGAGAATGGCAGCGGACCGGCAAACCTCCGGGCCGCGTTCAGTTTGCCCTCGATTCTCGTCTCCTTGGCCCGGGGCAGGTTGTCCGCCGCCGTGGTGATGGAATACGCATTGCCGTCGAATGGGTTCACCGGTGCACCCGTCCGATCCACGATCCGGTAGGTCGCAGGCACGATACTCTCCTTGTTGTTGCCCGAGCCGGAAATGCCGTCGGCGCGAATAATCAGGTTGGAGATGGTGCCGCTGATGTTGCTGAAGTAGCCCTTCTCGGTGCTGGGGCGCCGGTGCTTGGACACCGAGTAGCCGGCCTGCCCGTCCAGCTGCCACTCGTTGCGTTGGTGGGAGAACTTGAGATTCGAAACCATGACCCCGTTGTGCAGCTCCAGCCAGGTGCCCACGCTCTGGCTGAGCGATCCGACCCCGGTCGCCGCTCCCTGGACGAACGTGGGCCCGCCGGTGGCTCCCGCCCCGTAGGTCGTGCCGAAGCTGTGCCCGGCCGATGCCGCTTCGCGCTTTCGATACTGGATGCTGGCGCCGACCGTCGTGGCGCTGCCCACTTTCCAGTCGACGCCGACCCGACCGGAGCGAACGGAAACGAGTTGCGGGCTGACCTGCCACGAACTGGACGTCTGCACGAGACGGATGAGGTCCCACGCCGGCTGCGTCGTGTGGGCTTCAATGTAGTTGAGATTCTCCGTGGCGGAAAGACTGATGGCGATG
>JAEUHA010000353.1 GCA_016793535.1 Opitutaceae bacterium
GGCGGCGCCGCTCCGGGGCGGTGTGGGGGGGGTGCCCTCACCGCGGGGTTTCTCGGCGCCTAACTCCGTCACCGGGGGGGTGTGGGCACCCCGCCTACAGGAAGAGCAAGCGGGGCGAGCGCGGCCCGACCTTCCACTTGCCGGAAAATTCCCCGCGACGTTTCCCGTCCCTGATCCGTCTGGCGGTTGAAGTTGCGCAGCGGGGCGATCGTGGCTTAGTCGGCCCGGTTTCTCGTGGTCGTTCCGCCCGGAATGTCCCACGGTGAGTCCACGCTCCGCTTCCGACCGTTACACTTTCTCCAGACATGTCATCTCCCTCCCGATTCCGCCGCAGCTGGCTCATCTATTGCGGTCTCACGCTCCTGTTCGCCGCCGGCGTCTGGTACTTCGGCTTCAAGACCAAGGGCGTCCAGGACAACACCCGGGCATCGTTCCGCAAGAAGTACGCGGCGATCCCCGCGCCGGTGCGGGTGGTGAAGGCGGAGCGGCGCAACCTCGACGTCTACCTCAAGGCGATCGGCACGGTGAATCCGCTCAACACCGTGGTCGTCCGCAGCCGCGTCGAAGGCCAGTTGCTGCGGGTCGCGTTCGAGGAAGGTCAGTACGTGCAGCAGGGGCAGTTGCTCGCGGAGATCGATCCGACGCCCTACAAGATCCGGCTCGCGCAGGCCGAGGGCCAGCAGCGGCAGAACGTGTCCCAGCTCCAGACCGCCAAGAGCGACCTCGAGCGCTTCCGCGCCCTGCACGCCCAGGCCCTGGTCACGACCCAGCAGCTCGAGCAGCAGCAGGCGCTCGTCGCCGAGCGGGAAGGCGCCCTCGCCGCGGATCGCGCCCAGGTCGAGGAAACCCGTCTCCAACTCGCTTATACGCGGATCGAGGCGCCGATTTCGGGCCGCACCGGACTGCGCACCGTGGACGTCGGCAATCTCGTGCGCGCGAACGATGCGAACGGCCTCGTCGTCATCAGCCAGACGCGTCCCATCACCGTCGTCTTCACCGTGCCGGAAATCGACCTCGCGAAGGTCGTCGAACCGCTGCGCGCCGGCGAACATCTGCCCGTCGAGGCCTGGGATCGTGGTGAACAGGTGAAGCTCGGCACCGGCGTGCTCAAGACGTTCGACAACAAGATCGACCTCGCCACCGGCACGCTCCGGCTGAAGGCGGAGTTTCCCAACGAGGACGAGAAGCTGTTTCCCAACCAGTTCGTGAACATCCGGCTCAAGGTCCGCACGCTCACCGACGCCGTGGTCGTGCCCGCGGCCGCCGTGCAGTTCGGCTCGCGCGGCACCTACGTCTACCTCGTCACGGAGGAAAACAAATCGACCGTGCGCCCCCTGGTCCTCGGTCCTTCCGACGGCACGTACCAGGCCGTCACCGAAGGCCTCAAGGGCGGTGAACCGGTCGTGCTCGAGGGCCTCGACCGCCTGCGCGAGGGCAAGAACGTCGTCGTCGTCGGCGACGGGCCCGCGCCCACGGCCGCGGCCGCGGCCGATGGCGGCGCCAAGGCCAAGGGCGGACGCGGCAAGAAGGGGGGCGGGGAAGGGAAGGGCGGCGAGGCCGCCGGGAAATCCGGCAAATGAGCCCCTCCCGCATCTTCATCCTCCGGCCGGTGGCGACCAGCCTGCTCATGGTCGCCCTCCTGCTGTCGGGCATCATGGCGTACCGGCTCCTCCCGGTCTCCGCGCTGCCGCAGGTGGATTTCCCGACCATCCAGGTCTTCACGTTCTACCCGGGCGCGAGCCCGAGCGTCACCGCCAGCGCGATCACGGCGCCGCTCGAGCGCCGCTTCGGCCAGATCCCGGGCATCAACCAGATGTCGTCCTCGAGCTCGGCGGGCGCGTCCGTCGTCACGCTGCAGTTCTCCCTCGAGGTGTCGCTCGACGTCGCCGAACAGGAGGTCCAGGCGGCGATCAACGCGGCCGACAATCTCCTGCCCAACGACCTGCCGGCGCCCCCGGTGTACCGCAAGGTCAACCCCGCCGACACCCCGATCCTCACGCTCGCGGTGACGTCCGCGAGCATGCCGCTGCCCCAGGTGCACGATCTCGTCGACACCCGCATCGCGCAGAAGCTGGCCCAGATTCCCGGCGTCGGCATGGTCAGCCTCGCCGGCGGCCAGCGCCCGGCCGTCCGGGTGCAGATCAATCCCGGCGCCCTCGCCGCGCGCGGACTCAACCTGAGCGACGTCCGCGCCGCCATCAACGCGGCGAGCGTCAATTCGCCCAAGGGCAGTTTCGACGGCCCGGTGCGGACGATCCTGATGGACGCCAACGACCAGCTCCGCTCGGTCGAGGAGTACCGCAACCTGATCATCGCCTGGCGGGACGGCGCGCCGCTGCGGCTCGGCGACGTCGCGCAGATTGAAAACGCCGCCGAGAACCGGCGTCTGGCCGCCTGGGCCGACAACCAGCCCGCGGTGCTGGTCAACGTGCAGCGCCAGCCCGGCGCCAACGTGATCGAGGTCGTCGATCGCGTGCAGGCCCTGCTGCCGCAGCTTTCCGCCAGCCTGCCCGCGGCCGCGGAACTCGCGGTCCTCACCGACCGCACGCAAAGCATCCGTTCCTCGGTGCGCGCCGTGCAGCACGAGCTGATCTTTGCCATCGGGCTCGTGGTGCTCGTGACGTTCCTCTTCCTGCGCAACATCCCGGCCACGATCATCCCCAGCATCGCGGTGCCGCTCTCGCTCATCGGGACCTTCGGCGTGATGCACCTCGCGGGCTTTTCGCTGAACATCCTGACGCTGATGGCGCTCACGATCGCGACCGGCTTCGTCGTCGACGACGCCATCGTGATGCTCGAGAACATCGCGCGCTTCCGCGAGCAGGGTCACTCGCCACTCGAGTCCGCGCTCAAGGGCGCGGCCCAGATCGGTTTCACGCTGGTGTCGCTCACGCTCTCGCTGATCGCGGTGCTGATCCCGCTGCTGTTCATGGGCGACGTCGTCGGCCGGTTGTTCCACGAGTTCGCCATCACGCTCGCGGTCTCGATCTTCATCTCGCTGGTCGTGTCGCTGACGCTGACGCCGATGATGTGCGCGCGCATGCTGCCCGAGCCCGACGCGCACGCGCACACGAAGAAGGGCTACCTCGACGGCATCATCGCGCGCTACGGCGTGATGCTCGACTGGGTGCTCCAGCACCAGCGGATGGCGCTGCTCGTCACGGTGGGCACGGTCGCGCTGACCGCCTTCCTCTACATCATCGTGCCGAAAGGCTTTTTCCCGGTGCAGGACAACGCCGCCATCCAGGCGGTGACGGAGGCGCCGCAGTCGATCTCGTTCGCCGCGATGGCCGAGCGGCAGCAGGCGCTGGCGGCCAAGCTCCTCGAGGACCCGGCGGTCACCAGCCTCTCGTCGTTCATCGGCGTCGACGGCACCAACGCCACGCTCAACAGCGGCCGCATGCTGATCAACCTGAAGCCGCACCACGAACGGTCCGACCACGCGCTCACCGTGATCGACCGGTTGCGCGCGCGGGCGCGCGAGGTCTCGGGCATCACGCTCTACCTCCAGCCGGTGCAGGAACTCACGATCGAGGACCGGGTGAGCCGGACGCAGTTCCAGTTCACCCTGACCACGCCGGACGAGACGCTGCTGGAGGAATGGGTGCCGAAACTGGTGGCGCATCTCGACGAGCAGCCGGAACTCGCGGACGTGGCGAGCGACCTCCAGAACAAGGGCCTGCAGGCATTCCTCGAAATCGACCGCGACGCCGCGAGCCGGCTCGGCATCACGGTGGCGGCGATCGACGACGCGCTCTACAGCGCCTTCGGCCAGCGGCAGGTCTCGACGCTCTTCACCCAGGCGAGCCAGTACCGGGTCGTGCTCGAGGTAGATCCGCGGCTCGCGACCGGACCGGACGCGCTGACGAGCATCTTCGTCAACGCCAGCGGCGGCCGGCCGGTGCAGCTTTCGAGCATCGCGCGCGTGAGCGAGCGGCCGACGACGCTGCTCATCAATCACGTCGGCCAGTTTCCGGCGGCCACGATTTCGTTCAACCTCGGGGCCGGCCACTCGCTGGGTGACGCCGTGAAGGCGATCGAGCGGGCCGGAGTTGCGCTCGGCCTGCCCGAAGCGGTCGAGATGCGCTTCCAGGGCGCCGCGCACGCGTTCCGTTCGTCGCTTTCGAGCACGCTCTTCCTGATCCTCGCGGCGGTGGTGACGATGTACATCGTGCTCGGCATCCTCTACGAGAGCAGCATCCATCCGATCACGATCCTCTCGACGCTGCCGTCGGCGACCCTCGGGGCGTTGCTCGCGCTGTGGCTGACCGACCAGCCCTTGGACATGATCGCGATCATCGGCATCATTCTCCTGATCGGCCTCGTGAAGAAGAATGGCATCATGATGATCGACTTCGCCCTCGAGGCGGAGCGGAAGCAGCGGCTCGCACCGCGCGAGGCGATCCACCAGGCGGCGCTGCTGCGGTTCCGTCCGATCCTGATGACGACGCTCGCGGCGCTGTTCGGCGCGCTGCCGCTGATGCTGTCGACCGGTTCCGGCGCGGAGCTGCGCCAGCCGCTCGGGCTCGTGATGGTCGGCGGCCTGCTCGTGAGCCAGGTGCTCACACTGTTCACGACGCCGGTGGTGTACCTCTTCTTCGACCGACTGGCGGGCAAGGCGAAAGCCCGGCGGAAGCGAGAAAACCCGGTGCCCGGTTCGTTCGCCGGCGCCGTGGCGGCGGAACGGACCAAAGGATGAGGACTCGAGTCAAGTCCTGGGAGCGCGGACGCCCTCGTCCGCTCTCCGAATCTGCGGACGGGGGCGTCCGCGCTCCCAGGGGGGGAAGCGTCACGATCGACGGGTAAGCCATGAACCTCTCGCGCCCCTTTGTCCGCCGTCCGGTCACCAGCAGCCTCATCGCCCTCGCGATGGTGCTGGCGGGCGCGCTCGCGTACACCCTGCTCCCGGTCTCGCCGCTGCCGCAGGTGGATTTCCCGACCATCAGCGTCAACGCCTCGCTGCCCGGCGCCAGTCCGGAGACGATGGCCTCCGCCGTGGCGACGCCGCTCGAGCGCGCCTTCGGCAGCATCGCGGGCGTAGCCGGCATTTATTCGGACAGCCGGTCGGGCGCGACGTCCGTGTACCTCGAGTTCACCCTGGGCCGCGACATCAACGCGGCGGCGCGCGACGTGCAGGCGGCCATCAACGCCGCGCGGGGTGAATTGCCGGCGGGCATGCCGGGCAACCCGACCTTCCGCAAAGTGAACCCGTCGCAGGCGCCGATCATGGCGCTCGCGTTGAGTTCGCCGAATCTCGCGCCGGGCAAACTGTACGACGCCGCGGCGACGATCATCGCGCAGAAGCTCTCACAGATCACGGGCGTGGGCGAGGTCTCGGTCGGCGGCAGTTCGCTGCCGGCGGTGCGGGTGCAGCTGAACCCGCACGCGATGGCGCACTACGGCATCGCGCTCGATGAGGTCCGCCGCGCCATCAGCGCCACGAACTCCCTCGGCCCGCGCGGCATGGTCGAGAAGGACGACCGGCTGTGGCAGGTGCAGATCAGCGACCAATTGCGGAAGGCCGATCAGTACCGTCCGCTGGTCATCCGTTATCGCGACGGCGCCCCGGTCCGGCTCGGAGACATCGCCAAGGTGACCGATTCGGTCGAGGACCGGAACAGCAGCGGCTTTCACAACGACCGCCCCGCCGTACTGCTGATGATCAGCCGCCAGCCGGGCGCGAACATCATCGCCACCATCGACTCCATCTACGCCCAGCTCCCGATGCTGCGGGCGCTGCTGCCGGCCGACACCGACCTCGCCGTCGTGATGGACCGGTCGCCCGGCATCCGGGCGACGTTGAAGGAGTCGGAGTTCACCCTGATGGTCTCGGCGGCGCTGGTGATGCTCGTGGTGTTCCTGTTTCTCGGCAGCGCGCGGGCCGCGCTGATCCCGAGCCTGGCGATTCCCGTGTCGCTCATCGGCACGTTCGGCATCATGTACCTGTACGGGTTCTCGCTGAACAACCTCTCGCTGATGGCGCTGATCGTGGCGGCCGGCCTGGTGGTCGACGACGCGATCGTGGTGCTGGAAAACATCTCCCGCCACATCGAGCGCGGGCTGAAGCCGTTCCGGGCCGCCATGAAGGGGGCGGGCGAGGTCGGCTTCACGCTGCTGGCAATGAACCTCTCGCTCGTGGCGGTGTTCGTCTCGATCCTGTTCATGGGCGGCCTGGTCGAGCGGCTCTTCCGCGAATTCTCGATCACGCTGGCGGCGGCGATGATGGTTTCGCTGGTGGTTTCCCTGACGCTGACCCCGAGCCTGTGCGCCCGCTGGCTCAAGCCGCGGTCGCATGAGGGCGAAGGCCGCTTCATGCAATGGACGGAGCGCGTTTACGCGACCTGGCAGGCCTGGTATGCCCGCTCGCTCGCGCTGATTCTCCGGCACCCGGCCATGACGCTGCTGGTGCTGCTCGGGACGATCGCGCTCAACGTCTCGCTCTACATCCGGATCCCGAAAGGATTCCTGCCCACCCAGGATACCGGGCAGATCTCCGGCATCGTGCGCGGCGACGACGGGTTTTCGTACCAGCTCATGAAGCCGAAGATCGAGGCGTACCGGCGCTTCGTGATGGCCGATCCCGCGGTCCAGGACATCATCGGCACCGCGGGCGGCAGCTCCGGGACCAGCAACGCCCGCATCATGATCCGGCTGAAGCCGCTCGCGGAGCGCAAGATTTCGGCCAACGACGTCGTGACCCGGCTCCGTCAGGATGCCCCACCGATCGCGGGCGGCGCGCTCTACATCGGCGTTTCCCAGGACCTCGACATGCCCCGCAGCGGCAGCTCGGGCTCCTCCGACCTCAACCTGCTCGCCGACGACCTCGACCTGCTGCGCAAGTGGGGGCCGAAAGTGTCCGCGGCCTTGCAGGAACTGCCGGAACTGACCGACGTCGAGACCATCTCGGACGGCGGCACCAAGCGGGTCACGCTCAAGATCGACCGCGAGGCGGCGCGCCGGCTCGGCGTGGACATGCAGACGATCACGCAGACGCTGAACAGCTCGTTCAGCCAGCGGCAGGTCGCCACGCTCTACGAACGCCTGAACCAGTACCGCGTCGTGATGGAGCTCGAGCCGCAGTACACGGAGGATCCGGCTGTGCTCGAGCAGCTGCACGTGATCGGCGCCAACGGCCAGCGCGTGCCGTTGTCCGCGTTCATGCGCTACGAGTACGACCTGATCGACGACCGCGTGCGCCACCGCTCGCAGTTTGCCGCGGCCAACGTCGGGTTCGGGCTGGCGCCCGACGTGACGCTCGAGGAGGCCCAGCTGGCGATCGACCAGGCCCTCGCCCGGATCATGCTCCCGAAGGAGATCATGGTGACCTATGGCGGCGGCGCCCAGAACTCGCAGCGCAGCCTGCAGGCGCAGCCGCTGCTGATCCTCGGCGTGCTGCTCGCGGTGTACCTCGTGCTCGGTGTCCTTTACGAAAGCCTGATTCATCCGCTCACGATCCTCTCGACCCTGCCGTCGGCGGGGCTCGGCGCCTTGCTCGCGCTGCGGTTCACCGGGACCGAGTTCTCGCTGATCGCGCTGCTCGGGCTCTTCCTGCTCATCGGCATCGTGATGAAGAATGCGATCCTGATGATCGACTTCGCCATCGCCGCGGAGCGACGTGACGACCTCTCGCCGCGCGATGCGATCTACCAGGCGGCGCAACTGCGGCTGCGGCCGATCCTCATGACGAACTTCGCCGCCGTGCTCGGGGCGCTGCCGCTCGTGCTCGCCTCCGGCGAGGGGGTCGAAATGCGCCGCCCGCTGGGCCTCGCCATCGTGGGCGGACTCGTCGTCAGCCAGGTGCTGACCCTCTACACCGTCCCGGTCGTCTATCTCTGGCTGGATCGCGTGCGGCTGCGGTTCAAACGTTCCAAGCCCGCTCCCATCGCCCAGCCGGCGCCCCGGACGGCGTGAGCTGCGTCTTCCGGCAGGCTCTCCATGTGGGCGGGGTGCCCTCACCCCGCGGGGTATCGGCTCCGCCGGGAAGCGCGGGGTGAGGGCACCCCGCCCACCGGTTCAGACGATTCGTTCCCCTGGTCAGGACGTCGGCGGGCGCCGCCGGCCGCCGCGTCCGGAGCCGTTTTCCTTGGGCGCCCGCGCCGCGACGAACGCCCGAACCAACTGCGTGCTCATCGCCACCGCCGAGGGACTGTTCAGGGCGTAGGCCAGGGCGAGCGCCCCATGTTCGGTAAAGCCGTAGACCGGCTCCTTGATCTCCGCCGGTGGATCGTCGACCCAGATCAGCTCCGGATTCTCGAGGGTGAAACAGAGATCGCCGGGAAAGCGCTGGGCATGGGTGGCGATCTGTTGGGGCTGCGCCTCGTAGAGGCGCGCCAGGTCGCTCTGCAGGACGACCCGGTGGCCCCGCACGAGGTGGATGTGCTGGCAGAGCGCCAGCCAAGGTTGAAGCGTAGACATGACGGCAGGCCGTCACACCCCTGGACGGAGGCGGACGGACTCCCATTCGTTCAGCCCGGTGGCGGGAAAACTCAATGCGAAGTTATTCCCAATTTGTGGTGGGCATAGGGAAACGCCCGATACCCCGTCACAAGCCCTGCATGAACCGGAAGACTCGGTCGATCATGCCCGGCAGCACTTCGTGCGTGTAGTCGGGATAGATGACGAGGTCCTTGCGTCCCGGCAGCTTGTTGTAGGCGGCGAACTGCGAGCTCGGCGGGCAGATCGTGTCCATGAGCCCGGTGAACATCAGCACGTCGGCGCGGACGCGCGGCGCGAGGTGCTGCACGTCGATGTAGCCGAGCTTGGTGAAGATCTCCTTCACCCGCTCGTGCCGCGGGTCGTGGTAGCGCAGGAAGAGCCGCAGCTCCTCGTAGGCATCGCGCGCGTAGTCCAGCTCCCACACGCGCTGGTAGTCGCAAAGAAACGGATACACGGGCGCCGCCCGCCGGATCCGCGGCTCGAGCGCGGCGCAGGCCAGCGACAGGGCGCCACCCTGGGAGATGCCGAAGCAGCCGACGCGGCCGGGGTCGACCTCGCCGAAGCTCATGACCACGCGCGCGAGCTGCGCTGTATCCAGAAAGATCTGACGGTAGGCGAGCTTCCGCGGGTCGGGGTCGTCGAGTCCGCGCACGATGTGGCCGCGGACCGTCGTGCCCTTCACCTGGCCGTTGTCCTCCGATCGTCCGCCCTGGCCGCGCACGTCCATCGCGGCGTAGCAGAACCCGTCGCCGGCCCAGCCGAGCTTGTCGAACCAGTCGCCGCTGTGGCCGAAATAGCCGTGGAACTGGAGCACGGCCGGGCGCTTCGCGGTGGCCGCGCCGTCGGCGGTGTATTTCGGCCGGATGTATTTCGCGTAGACGCGCGCGCCGCCGACGCCGGTGAACCACAGGTCGTAGCACTCGGCGTGGCGCGGCGCCACGACGTCGGCGGGCCGGAGTTCCGGCTGCGGGTCCGTGGCGTCCAGTTCACGCCGGGCGGCGTCCCAGTAGGCGTCGAAGTCGTCCGGCCGCGGATTGCGACCGCGGTACTCGTGGAGCTCGGGCAGCGGCTTGTCGATGAGGGGCATGGTGGGTACGGATTCGGAACGAGAGCGTGAACCACGAAACACACGAAACACACGAAAAGATCCAAGCTGCTTTTCGTGTATTTCGTGTGTTTCGTGGTGATCCTGCCCGGTGCGTCATCCCGTACAGCGGCAGGGGTGCCCTCTTCCCTTTGCCGTTGTCTCTCCCAAATGGTGTGGCGTGATTTCCCTCCTATGAAAGTCGCCTTCATCAGTGGCACGAGTATCGTGAATTCCACGCTTTTTGCGTCCTGGGACGTGAAGACGATCGAGACGAAGTTCGGTCCGGTGACGTACAAGTCCCGCGGCGAACACGTCCTGATCAACCGGCACGGCTACGCCTTCCCGCTGCCCCCGCACTCGATCAACTACCGCGCCAACATCACCGCGCTCGCCGCCCTCGGGTTCAGGGACATCGTCTCGCTGAATTCCGTCGGCTCGCTGAAGAAGGACCTCCCGCCCGGCACGTTTGTGTCGTGCTCCGATTACGTGGGACTGCAGCAGGGCCCGGCCACGCTCTTCGACACGGAGCTCAAGGGCGGCGCGCCCGGCATCGCGAACAACCTGATCCCGCGGATCATCGCCGGCCTGGCGCCCGAGTTCACCGTGCATCCGGGCAAGGTGTACGTCCAGATGCGCGGCCCGCGCTTCGAAACCAAGGCCGAGATCCGGATCGTGAAGGACTGGGGCGACGTGATCGGCATGACCGCCGCGCACGAGGCCGACCTCTGCACCGAGACGGGGTTGAACTACAACAGCCTAGCCCTGATCGACAATTACGCGAACGGCCTCGAGGGCACCGAAATCGACTTCGCGAAATTCAAGGACCTTGTGAAGGACAACCAGGCGAAGGTGAACCGGCTGTTCGGGCGGCTGCTCGAGATTTTGGGGTAGAGGAGGGAGGCGGGAGGCGAGAGGGTCATAGGTGATGGGTCATGGGTCATAGGCTTGTCTCACTCTCCTACCGGGTGGCCCCGGTCTCCCGCAGGCTGCTTCCCCATACCCTATGACCCATGACCCATCACCTCTCCCTTCTCGCCTCCCTCCCCGTTCCGCTTTCCCTCCAACAGCGCTTCCTCGTAGTCCAGCAGCTGCTGCAGCGGCCGGTGGGTGTCGTCGCTGATGACGTCTCGGCTCCAGAGCTCATCGAGGGCCGCGCGTTCGGCGGCCAGGGCCTGCAGCCGGAACTGTCGGGCGGCCGTGCGCCGCCGCTGGGCGCTGGTGCGGCTTTCGCCCTCCGCCGTGAGTTCGGCGAGGCGGTGTTCATACTCGGCCACGACTTCACCCAGGGCCGCGGTCTCCTCGGCCGACGCTGCCGGCGCCGCGCGCAGGGTCTTCAAGCCGGCTTCGACCGCGGCGATGCGGGCCACCCGGTCCTCGCGGCCACGCGTATCATCCGCGCGGAGACGCAGCCGGCTGATCAACGCCCCGAGCGTCGTGCCCTGGAGCAGCAGCGTCACCAGCACGACGCCGAAGGAGAGGAAGATCACGATGTCGCGCCCCGGAAACGGCGTGCCGTCGGCCTGCAGCAGCGGAATCGACAGCGCGGCCGCGAGGGTGATCGTGCCGCGCATGCCCGCCCAGCCAGTGACCAGCACCGCCTGCCAGGTCGGCGGCGTCTCAGTGCGGCGCAGCCGGGGAAACAGCAGAAAGGGCAGGTACGCGCCGGGCATCACCCACGCCAGCCGCGCCAGGATCGCCGCGCCCGACACCGCGGCGGTGAACAGCACAAGCTGTGACACCGTGAACGCGCTGCTCACGCTGGCGAGCAGGGTCGGGAACTGCAGCCC
>JAEUHA010000412.1 GCA_016793535.1 Opitutaceae bacterium
GTCCGCGTACTTCGCGTCGCCGGTCACGAGCGTCGCATTGACGAAGCCCACCATCGCCCGCGGGATCCGGTTGCGGTTTTCGCGCCGGCCCGTGACCGGATTCACCGGGCTGAAACCCCAGCCGTACGCGCCGCCCCACCAGCGGTTCTCCGGACCGCCGATCCGGCCGTCGCGGTGGTCGACGTGACTCGGAATCACGCCGCCGTTGCGCCGCATGCGGTCGAGCCAGGCATCCATGTAACCCACGAGCCACGCCTTGTACTTGGGTTCGTTGGCCACGAGGTAGGCGTTCAACGGCAGGGTCGTCGCCACGAGATTGAGGAAGTGATCGCCGGCGACGTCGGTGTACTCCTCGTAGTGCGCGAGGAACTGCGCGTAGGTGCTCTCGCCATGCAGCGCGACAAAACGGCCGACGTCGAAGGCATCTCCCACCCAGTCGAGCGCGGTCGCCTTGCGCAGCATCGGCCCGCGGCTGCCGTTCTGCATGCTCCGGATCAGCTTGAGCGCCGGGTCGTAATTCGGCGCCTCCGGATCCTCGCCCATGTACATCGCCGCGAACCGCCGCGCGCGCGTCGCGTGCAATGGCTCCGCGCCAATCGAGAGGCCCATGCGGTTGAACAACTGCAGGCCTTCGCCGTGGTGCATCCAGTCCGACTGCACGATGAACTCCCGTTGGTACATGCCGTCGCGCGCAATCGGCGTCTCGACCGTCCGCGCTTCCGTGTACTGCCGGATCAGTCCTTCGTGTCCACGCAGGTAGAGCCGCATCACCTCGTCATCCGCCCCGAGCGCGTGCAATTCCGGCCAGCCGTTGAAGTTCTCGAACGCATCGTCCGGACCGTCGTTCGCGCCCCAGCGCACGAAGCACTGCAGGTAGCCGCGCGCGTCGAAGTACTTCGCATAGAACTCCCGGCACGCGGGCGCCTGTTCCGCGAGCAGCCGACGCTGCAGCCGCGCCCACTCCGGCGCCGCCATCGGCGTGGAGACGCGGATCGTGGGCGTGGGCGCCGCGGACCCCAGCGCGCCCGCCGCGGCGAAGAGCAGGGCCCCGATCACCCGCGGTTTCACGGGAGCTCCTTGATCCGAATCCGCCGGTACTCCACTTCCCCGCGATCCGCCTCGAGGCCGATTGGTCCCGTCGGCGGCACCTTGAGCGTATCCGTGAGGAGTTCGCCGTTGCAGGTGCAGCGGGCGACGCCGTCCTTCACCACGATCTCGATTTCGTTCCAGTCCTGCGCCCGGTACTTCTTGAGGTTCTTGTACGGCTCAGGTCCCGCGACCGGATAATCGCGCACCTGCAACTGCGGCTTGCGGATGAAAACGCCGCTGTCGGCGTTCACGCTCGCCCGGAATTCCAGGCGGAGCACGAAATCGCGCGGAAACTCCCGCGTCGTCCAGATCCGCTGGCCCTGGCGCGGCTCCTTCGGGAGCGAAACCAACAGGCCGTCGCGGACCGTGAAGCGCCCATCAGGCACCGTGGTCTTGCCGTCGAATCGTTCCGTCGGCGAATAACTCCAGCCGGTAAGGTCGCGGCCGTTGAAGAGACTGGTGAAGCCGGCTTCGAGGGTGAAGGCATCGGCCGCGCGGCCGAACACCGAGAGTACGAGAGCGAGACCGCAAAGGACAGGCAGGCGCATGGGGTTTGGGGAGGAACGGCAGACTCGTGCGTTCGTCCGGCCGGGTCAATCCATGGTGCGGAATCGGGCTGGCGAAACCCTGTCGGCGGGGTTGCCCCACCCCGCGCGGGTATTAGAAAGCCTGAAACCCCCGGGGGGGGGGACCCCCCCCCCCATTGGAAGTAACCGGGGCGCGGCCCGCGGGCCCCGCGGGGCCCGGGGGCGGAC
>JAEUHA010000486.1 GCA_016793535.1 Opitutaceae bacterium
AAAAGCATCCCGCCCTCTGGTACCGCGAACGTCCTCGTCCGCAGTTCGAATCGATGCGGACGAGGACGTCCGCGCTCCCAGGGGGAGGGTCAAACCCCGCTACGGCGACACTGCGTCGGTGATCGTGAGCGCGTTGAAGTCGAGCACGCGCCGGAGCCGCCCATGGGTCAAGGTGAGAACGCCGCTCCCCACCTCGGCATTGAGGTAGGGGCCGGAAAACAGCCTCCACGCCTGCGCGTGATCGACCGGCCGGCCATTGACCCGCGGGGCGGCGCCGTACCGGCATTCGACCTTCTTGCCGCGCAGTGTGGTGAACGTGACCTGCGGCACCGGCGTGAGCGTGATCGCGAGCGGAAGCGCCCGAATCGCGGCCTTGAACTCCTCCCAGCTGGCGAACTCCGACTCGGCCGCCACCTGGAGGATCGTGCCGTTCTTTCCGTGCGGAGAGCGCAGTCGTTTCCCGCCGCGTTCGAGCGGACGCCACTCGTACGGCGCCAGCGGACGGTACGCTAGGTAGGCGCGACCACCCTGCGCGAAGATCCAGCCCGAGGCGTCCTCCTCGAACCGGCTGAGATCCTTCGAGAAGAACCCGTTCACCTGCTGGTACGTCGTCCCTGCCGGAACGTCGCAGAGCGAAATCACCGCATCGTCCTGCTGGAAGATCTGCTCATAAGGCGAACCGCCGAGCAGTTTCTCCTCGGAGATGTACGTCGGCTTGCCCTGGAACGTCACCGCCGCCGGCATGCTGTCGGGCATCTCGGTGAAATACATCATGGTCTCGATGTCGCCGTAGTACGGCTGGGTGGAGAACATCGTGTTGTGCACGCCGCGCGGATCGGGCACCGCCCAGGTCACGTCCCACGAATGCTGCTGGATCGGCTGCAGCAGCCCGCCCTGGTCGGAACCGACCGCATAGTCCGGACCGACGAAGGTCGTCTTGTACACGGGGGCGTTGCGGACGTCGCTGTTGCGCCAGCGGTGCCGGGTGCGTTTGCGTTCGAAGTGCGTGTAGGCCTCGACCCGGTCGGTGCCGATGCGGTAGATGACCTCGGGGAGCTCGTAGTTTTCGGCGACGGCCGCGAAGTAGATGCCCCAACCGCCGTAGTTCGCGGGCGGCGGACAGTTGCCGAGGAAAAGCCAGCCGAAGAACGACGACAGGCCGTTCCATTTCTCGAGCACGGTCGTGTCGTCGGTCCGGGCATGGGCGCCGACGTAGATTCCCTGGAGGGTCTCGACCGCAAAGTCGGCCAGCACATAGTCGAGCATCATCCGGCCCCGCTGCCGCATCGCCGGGTCCTTCGCCCAGGTGGCGAGGTAGAGCATCGGGATCGCATACTCGCCGATGTAGTGCGTGCAGTCGTACTCCCCCTGCCCGATCGTGGTGGTGAGTTCCATCCAGTGCAGCAGGAACGCCCGGGCCTCGTCGAAGAGCTCCTCCGAGCTCTTGCCGTTGAACCAGCGCTCACCGGGTTCGTCCGGCCAGAGCTGCGCCATCAGGTACACCGACGTGTAGTACATCACCCAGTGATTCTCGGTGTCGCCGCGCAGGGGGAAATACGTGCGCCACGCCTCGCGCACCGCCGCCTTGGCCGCGGGGGACAGCTGGTCCCGGCCGAGGTACGAGACGCACGTGACCGGAAACATCCAGAACATGTCGCCGGCCGGCTTCTTCATCAGCTCGACCAGTCGTTCCGAACAAAGCGCGGCATCCTCCCGCCGCGCGAGCTTCACCGCGATCTCCGCGAGACCGAACGTCGCGGGCTCGCCGGGCTTCGCCTGCGCGGCCCGCCAGGTGATGGCTTCGTTGACGCGGGCGAGGTATGCGGCGCGCCGGGCCGAGGGGTCCTCCACCGGCGCCGTCGACGGCGGCGGCGCGGTGAACGAAGGCTGCGCGATCGCAAGGGTCGCGCCGGCGAGCGCTGCGGAGAGAACGCCGACCCGGCGCAGGTTCAGGATCAGGGCGGGGGCGTTCATGCGCGGGGAACAAAGACGAGGTCGTAAATGATGGCCTTCTCGAAAGCCGCCGGCCGCCAGGTGCGGCCGAAGTCGTCCGAGACATGCAACGGCGCGAGATGGGGCGCGGCGAAAAGGCGGCCCGGATAATCCGGGTCCGCGCGCACGGTCCAGATGTTCCGATTTGGCAGCCCGTCGCTGCGCTCGCTCCACGTGCGACCGCCGTCCTCGGACACCCGCACGCCCACTCCCCAGCCGCAGAGTGCGATCCGTCCGGCCACCGCCGGATCAAAGGTGCACGCATGCAGTGTGTGCTCCCGCGGCACGCCCTCGACCCGCCGCCAGGTCCGGCCGCCGTCGTCGGAACGGAACGCACCGTCGGCCGAAGTCACGGCGAAGAACAGCGCCGGCACATGGGGCGACTGCAGCAGGTCGTAGGTGGTCTTTTCCGTCGCCTGCACGAGACGCCATGTGCGGGCGGCGTCCTCGGTGAGGTAGATTCCCAGCTCGGTGCCGGCAAGCACCCGGCCGGTCTTGGTCCGGTCGACGGTCACCGTCTCCGTATACGCACGACGGATACCCTCGTTCATCCGCCGCCAGGTCTGGCCGCGGTCCGGAGAGACCGCGAATCCGTCGGGCAGCCCGGCATAGATCGTGTCCGGCACCGCGGGATCGAACGCGATCGCGCGGGGCTCCGTCATGTTCCAGCCGGTCATCGTCCGCCAGGTCCGGCCGCCATCCCGCGCCCGCACCACGCCGTCGAGCAAAGCGACCCAGAGGGTGCCGCGTTCCACCGGGTCGGGTGCCAGCGTGAACAGCCGGATGTGACTGTGGCCCCGATGCACGAACTCCCGCCGGTCGCTCGAAACATACAGCCCGCTCGGCACCGGCACGCGGGTGCTGCCCATCACCTGGGACTGGCCGCTGAGATTCGCGCACGCGTAGAGATCGTGCTGCGGCGCGGCCCCGCGGGCCACTCCCCCCGCCAGGAGCAGGGCGATCGCCGCAGCGCGCAAGGATTGAAGCGTCGTAGCCATAAAGTCAGCTCGCCACCGCGCGGCGCGTTTGCACAGTCGCGGCATGATCCCCTTCCGCCGCCTCCCCGTTTCGCTCCTCGCCCTCGGATTGCTCGCCTCGAGCCCGGTCGCCGCCGCCGCCGCGCCGGCCGCCGGCGTCGAGGCCAAGCTGACCGCCCTCGGCCTCACGCTGCCGGCCGTGTCGGCCCCGGTCGCGAACTACGTGCCCGCCGTCCGCAGCGGCAACCTGGTCTACCTCGCCGGCCACATCCCGCGGGGTGCCGATGGCAAGGTGATCAAGGGCAAGGTGGGCCGGGGCTCGACCGTCGAGGACGCCAATGCCGCCGCCCGGCTGACGACGCTCGCCCTGCTCGCGACGCTGAAGAAGGAAATCGGCGACCTCGGCAAGGTGAAGCGTATCGTGCGCGTCGGAGGCTTCGTCAACGCGACGGAGGACTTCGAAGCGCAGCCGCAGGTGCTGAACGGCTGCTCCGACCTGCTGGTCGCGCTCTTCGGCGACCGCGGCCGGCACGCCCGCGCCGCGATCGGCGCCGGCTCGCTGCCCCTCGGTGCGATCGTGGAGATCGAGATGGTGGTCGAGGTCGAGTAAGCGAGAACCGGATACGCGCAACGGCGACGCGGCGGCCTGCCGCCGAGAGAACCACACCGGAGTGCCCACGGAACACACGGAATACACGGAAAAGCAGACCGGGCCTTCCGTGTGATCCGTGTGTTCCGTGGGCCAGATCCCGGCGTCCTGTGCGGGAATCCTCATGCGCTGCGCAGGATTTTCTCCACCGCCGCCACGAGCGCGTCGCACTCGGCCGGGGAGTTGAACAGGTGGGTCGAGACCCGCAGCGCGTTCAGCTTCTGCTCGGTGACCGGCCGCGTGCGCATCGCGTGATCGCGCAGCAGCCGGCCGAAGAGCTGGTCGTGCGGCACCCGGGCGGTCCGAAAGGTCACCATCGCCGCGCGGAGCTCCGGGACCGCGGGCGTGAGGACCTCGACGCCGGGCAGTCGGGCCAGCCCGGCGAAGACGCGGTCCGCGAGACCACGGATGCGCGCCGCGATCCGCCCGGTCCCGATCCGCTCCTGCAGCCGAATCGCCTCCGCCAGGCCGAGCGCGGCCGCGACGTTGCGCGTGCCATACTCGAAGCGCATCGCGCTGTCGGCGATGCGCAGCTCCCCCGGCAGGCCGTCCAGCTCCCCTGAATACGCGCCGACGTGCGCCGCCGCGACCTCGTTCATCCGGTCGCGCCGCACGAACAGCACCCCGGTCTCGAGCGGGCCGCCGAGCCACTTGTGACCGCTGGTCGTGTAGGAATCGCAGCCGGTCTCGCGCAGCGTAAACGGCAGCATCCCGGCCGACTGCGCGCCGTCGACATGGAACCAGACGCCGCGCCCGTGGCACAGCGCCGCGATCTCCGCCACCGGCATCACGAGCCCCGTCGGCGCCGTGACGTGCGAGACCTGCACGACCCGGGTGCGGGCGTTCATCAGGGCGGCGATCCGTGCCACGTTCCCGGCGGGATCGCGCGGATCCGGCTCGAACAGGCGCACGGTGATCCCGCGCAAGGTCTGCTGGTTCAGCCAGGGAAACGAACCGCCCGGATGCGCATGGGTCTCGAAGATCACTTCGTCACCGGGATCGAGCTTCAGGCCCGCGGCCACGATCGAATTCCCCTCGCTGGCGTTGCGCACGAAGGCGATCTCCTCGGGCTGCGCCCCGAAGAAACGCGCCACGACGCCGCGCGCCTCGGCGAAGAGCCCGTGGCCGTGCTCGGAGCGCGCCTGCAGTTTCCGCGTCGTTTCCTCGACCTTGGCCAGGGCCGGCTGCGAAGCCGGTCCGAGGCCGCCGGTGTTGAAATAGATCAGGTCCCGCGAAAGCGGAAACTGCGTGCGCACCGCGGCCCAGAACGGCTCGGGCGCGCGCTCGTCGTAGGCCGGAAGCGCGCCCGGGGCGGCGGGTTCGCCGGACTTCAGCGCGGGCGCCGCCATGAGGCCGGCGGCGCCGAGGGTCGCACGGCGGAGAAAGCTTCTGCGGTCGGGCTTCATGGGGAGGTGAACGTCAGCCGGTGATCGAGCCGGAGCACCGCCCCGGCCGGCAGAGCGTGGGTGCGCTCCCGGTGGAACGCAAATGCGACGAGCGGGTTCCCCGCGCGGAGGAACCAGGGCAGCGGGCCCGACAGATTCTCGAACCGGATCGTCGTCCGCCGCAGCGAGCCGTCGTGCTGGCAGCGCCACTCCAGCCACTGCGCGTCCGCGCCGTGGACCGCCGCCTCGCCGCTGAGGCCGCCCTCAGCCCTGACCCCGATCGCCGCGTCCCCGTGCTCGTCGAGCAGGCCGCGCGCGCCGCGAAACTGCAGACCGGTGTAGTGCGAACCGGCGAGTCCGCCGAGCGCATGATAGTTGCCCAGTTCGAGCGTGCGCCCGGTCGCATTCGCGAGTTCGCTGGTCCACCGCAGCGTCCATCCGCCGTCGACCAGCGTCGTCGCGAGCACCCGCCGCTCGCGCAGCAGCACCTCGCCCGCGGCTCCGGACCGCCAGTCGAGTTTCTCCTCGAGGCAATCGGGCTCCAGGACGGTCCACGCCGCATGCACTTGGGTGCCGTGG
>JAEUHA010000505.1 GCA_016793535.1 Opitutaceae bacterium
GAGAAGCCGATGAGCCACACCGTGTGGGAAGGTCGCAAGATCCTCGAGGCCGCGGAAAAATACGGCCGCATCGTGCAAGTCGGCACGCAGTATCGCTCCGAGACCGGGCTCGCCGCGGGCATCGACTACGTGCGCTCGGGCCAGTTGGGAAAACTGAGGCACGTGCATGCGGTCGGCTACAGCGGCCGCAAGGGGAGCGCGCGCCGCGCTCCTTGGTATCCGGACTTTCTCGACTACAACCTGTATTGTGGACCGGCACCGATGATCCCGCTCGAGCGCGCGGAGCTGCACTGGGAATGGCATTTGTGGTGGGCCACGGGCAACGGCTGGCTCGGCAACAACGGCGCGCACATCCTCGACATCGCGCGGCGCTTCGCCGGGAAGGACGCCCCGCCGCGCCGGATCCTCGGGCTCGGCGGCCGCTACGGCCCCGACTACTTCGACGACACCCCCAACACGCAGATGGCGATTTACGACTATGGCGACACGCCGGTGGTCTACGAGGGCCGCTCGCTTCCGGCGAAACCGGGCGTGACGATGATGGATCAGGCGAATGGCATTCGCGTGGGCGTGGTTGCGCACTGCGAGGGTGGCTACGTCACGGGGCTCGTTGGCTGCGCGGCCTATGATCCGGCGGGCAAGGTGATCAAGAATTTCGGCGGAGACGGCGGCCGGGGGCACATGGACAACTTCATTTCCGCCGTGCGCAGCCGGCGCGCCGCAGACCTCGCCGCGCCCGCGATCGCGGGGCATGTGACGGCGGCGATGTGCCACTACGGCAATATCTCTCTGCGCGTCGGCGAGCCGGCCGGGCCCGGCGCGATCGCGCGGGCGGTCGAGCCGATTTCGGCCGCCGCGGAAATCAACCGCTCGGTGCAGGAACATCTGAAGCTCCACGGTATTGACGCCGAGACGCAGCGCATGACGCTCGGCCCGTGGCTCGAAATCGACCCGGCGAGCGACGCCATCACGCAGGTGAGCTCGCGCAACGAGTTGGCGATGGCCCGCGCCCGCTATCTGTTGCACGAGGCGCAAAGGCCGCCGTTCGTGATTCCGGAAAAGGTGTGATCGAACCCCGCGGAAAAGGCCTTCGTGGGAAACCTCTTCGGCTCATTCGCGCCGCCGCGTTCGGCTGGATCGAGAGACTTCTTTGCTGGCACATGGCAAAACAACACCCGATTTTCGAACCACCAACCCGGTTGAAAACCAACCAGACCAAAATCGCTGCGTTGTTGTCCGTGTGTGCACTGATCGGCGGCCTGACCGCGTGCGCGCACACCGGCGGCTCGACCGCGGCCGAGCCGCCGGGTTTGCTCCGCGTCCATCCGACCAACCCCCGCTACTTCACGGACGGCACGAAGAACGCCGACGGCTCGTTGCGAGCCGTCTATCTCACCGGCTCGCACACTTGGAACAACCTGATCGACATCGGTCCGGGCGATCCGCCCGCTACCTTCGACTACCCGGCCTACCTCGATTTTCTCGGGAAGCACCACCACAACTTCTTCCGCCTATGGAGCCCGGAGGAGGTCGTGCTCTACGACGCGATGCACAATGTCGCCCCGCAGCCTTGGGCCCGCAGCGGCCCCGGCACAGCCATCGATGGCAAGCCCAAGTTCGATCTGGGCCAGCTCAACCAAGCCTATTTCGACCGCATGAGGCAGCGCGTGGAGGCCGCCGGGCGGCGCGGCATCTACGTTGCGATCATGTTCTTTGAGGGCTGGACGATCGGCAACAAGCGGGACCGGTTCAAGTATCACCCCTTCCACCGGGACAACAACGTGAACGGCATCGACGGCGATCCGAACCGCGACGACCGCGGCCGCGAAGTCCACAGCCTGGAAATACCGGCCATCACGAAACTCCAGGAGGCCTACATCCGCCGCGTGATCGAGACCGTCGGCGATCTGGACAACGTGCTCTACGAAATCGCCAACGAGAGCGGCAACTACTCGACCGAGTGGCAGTATCACCTGATCCGATTCGTCAAGGCGGTGGAGGCGAACCGCCCCAAGCAGCATCCGGTCGGCATGACGTTTCAGTATACCTCCGACACGAAATTCAGGGGGACGAACCAGTTGCTACTCGACAGCCCTGCGGATTGGATTTCGCCGAACAAGGATGCGGGTGAGTGGAACTACAAAGACAACCCGCCGCCCGCCGACGGGAGGAAAGTGATCGTGCCCGATACGGATCACCTGGGCGGCATCTGGGGCACCGCGACCTGGGTGTGGAAGTGTTTCACTCGCGGGCACAATCCCATCTTCATGGATCCCTACGACGGACGCGTCCTCGACGACGGCGCGTTACCCAGATGGGAATCGGTCCGGACGAGCCTGGGGCTGGCTCACCAATTGGCACGCCGCGTCAACCTCGGCGCGATGACGCCGCAAGGCGCGCTGGCCAGCTCCGGCTACTGCCTCGCGGCCGCCGGCAAGGAGTATGTGGTTTATGTGCCCGGCGGCGATTCGGTCACCATCGACCTCACTGCGGCCCCTGGTTCCTTTCAAGTGGAGTGGCTCGATCCGCGAGAGGGAAGATCCCGTGCTGGGAAGGGCGTGGCTGGCGCGGCGAAACGCACGTTCCAGTCGCCGTTCGATGGCGACGTCGTGCTCCACCTGAAAGTGCAGTGAGCGGCCACCATCGACCCAACTCGCTGCCCGACACACTCGAATCGCCGACGATTGAAAACCCCGATGCGAAATACACTCAAGAGCCGAGCATTGGCCCTGAGCGTCGCGCTCTTCGTGATCGGTGCAGGGGCACCGCTCATGCGCATGCTGGCGGCGGAAACGCCCGCCGTGCCGCGAAAAAAGCCGCCGCCCGAAAATCGCGACGAGAGCAAGGTGCCGCCCATTGTGCTACCCGATCCGCTTGTGCTGAAAAGCGGGCAGCGGGTGACGGACGCGGACACGTGGTCGCGGAAACGACGCGGCGAAATCCTGGAGTCCTTCCGCACCCAGATGTTCGGTCGACGACCGCCCGGACCTGCCAAGCTCACGTATAAGGTCTTTGACGAGACCCGCGGCGCCCTCGGCGGCAAAGCGACACGAAAGCAGGTGACCGTCTATTTTTCGGCCGATGAGCAGGGGCCGCGCATGGACCTGCTGCTGTATGTCCCGGCCAACGCGAGCCAGGCGGTTCCGGCATTCCTGGGCCTGAATTTCGGCGGGAACCAGGCGATCAACGCGGATCCCGGGATCAAGATATCCGAGAGTTGGCAACGCAACCGCCCCGAACTGGGATATGTCAGGAACCGCGCCACGGAGGCCACGCGCGGGAACGCGAGCCGGCGCTGGGATGTCGATACCATCCTCGCCCGCGGGTATGCCCTCGTGACCGCGTATTATGGCGACATCGATCCCGACTATCACGATGGGTTCAGGAACGGCGTCCACCCGCTGTTCTATCGGGCCGGGCAGACGCAGCCGGCGCCCGACGAGTGGGGCACGATTGCGGCGTGGGCCTGGGGCCTCAGCCGCGCCCTCGATTACCTCGAGCGCGACCCCGCCATCGACGCGAAACGCGTCGCCGTGCTCGGGCACTCGCGCCTGGGCAAGACCGCGTTGTGGGCCGGCGCCGAGGACGAACGCTTTGCGATCGTGATCTCGAACAACTCTGGCTGCGGCGGGGCGAAGATCAGCCGCCGCGTGTTCGGCGAGTCGGTGCATGCGATCAACTACGACTTTCCGCACTGGTTCTGCGCCAACTTTGCGCAATACAACGAGCGCGTGAACGACCTGCCGTTCGATCAGCACATGTTGATCGCGCTCATGGCGCCGCGCCCGGTGTATGTCGCCAGCGCCGAAAAGGACCTGCATGCGGATCCACGGGGGGAATTCCTCGCCGCGTTGCACGCCGAGCCGGTGTATCGCCTGTTCGGCGCCCCGGGGCTGGGGGTGCAGGAGATGCCGCCGCTCAATGAGCCGAAGATGGGGCGCATCGGCTACCACATCCGCACCGGGGTCCACGACGTGACGCCCTACGATTGGAAATGCTACCTCGACTTCGCCGACCTGCATTTTGGCCGCAGGTAGGCGGCTGTCGCCCAGGACACCGATCAACCCATGCAACGCCGAAAATTCCTCGCCTCCGACGCGCTCGGCTCAGCCGCGCTGCTCTCGCCGCGCCGCGCCGCCGCGGCTGACGCGGCGGCGGGCGCAAAATCGCCCGGGAGCCCGGCGCTCCGATGCGATGCGTGGCTCGCCGCGCGCGCAGTGCGCGTTGCCTTGCTTTCCCTTTCGCTCGCTGTTTGCGGCGTGGCGCAGGAAGCCGCCGCTCCGGCCGCGGCAAAGGAGCTGCCCGGCTTTTGGCGAACGCGGCTCGATCAGATTGAAACGACCGTCCGTTCGGTGAAGAAAGGCACGGTGAGTGTCCTCGCCGAAAGCCCCGGGCGACGGAACGTCTATCTCGTCGCCTATGGCGCCGCGGAAGATCGCAAGGGAACCGCGAACTACAACTCCGCCACCGGCGGGCGCAGTCCGTTTGCATATGCCCGCAAAGACGGCACGCAGAAGCCGGTCGTGTTCCTCCTGGGCCCGGTTCACGGGCAGGAAGTGGAAGGGATCGCCGGGTTGATCAACCTGATCGAGATCGCGGAGACGGGCCGCGATCTACGCGGCCGCGAGTGGGCCGAACTGGCGGCCAACCTGGTCCGGTGCCGGGTGTTGATCGTTCCCTGCGGCAGCCCGGATGCGCGGGCGCGCTGCCCCTATGACTCGTGGGTCGGGCTCGACCTGGCGGAGAACGCGCGCATCGGCATGGGTACGCGACCCGACGGCTCGAATCACGCCTGGCCTTCCGTGAAGCAGATCCATCCCATGCGCGGGCCCCAGGTCGCCACGCTGGGGGCTTACTGGAACGACAGCCAGGTCAACCTCATGCACGACGAGTGGTTCGACCCCATGGCGCCGGAAACGCAGTCGTTCTTCCGGTTGGCGCGCGACGAGGCGCCCGATTACATCGTCTCCCTGCACTCGCACGCGGTGGCGCCAGACCTCATGCAGACGGCCTACGTTCCCTGGACCGTGAAGGAAACCCTGAAGACCCTCGGCGACCGGCTGTACCAACGCTATGCCGCCGCCGGCCTGCCGCACCGGCCGTCCGGCTCGGTGCCCAAGGAAGACGGCAAGACGTTTCCGCCGCCGTCCTTCAACTTGGTCAGCGCCCTGCATCACGCCTGCGGTGCCGTCGCGTTTGTGCATGAGACCCCGTGCGGTGTGCGCACGCCGCCGTATCCGAAGGTAAATCACGAGCAACTGCTCGACATCCAGTTGCTGCTGTACGACGAGCTGCTACGCTACGCCGTCGCCCATCCCGTCAACTGGCGGCCGGACCAGCCGCCGCCCGCACGATAGCCCGCATTGATCCGGGCACGGACCGCTGGTTCTACTGCGGGCGATTCGTTCACCCGCCGCCCCCCACCCCTCCCATCTGCGAACACCCCGAGTGCCTCTCACACCGGCGCGATCGCCGATCGATCAGCAATGCCCACGAACATGAACGACTCGATTCCAATCCTGGCCGGCGGCACCCGCGCGCTCGCCTGGCCCCGCACCGCGGCCTCAGTCGCCCGGGCCGTCCTGCGCCCTCTGGCTCTTTGCGCGTGGATCTGCGGGCACCCGCTCCGGCGTCCTGCGGCGGCGCACGGAGTGGCCATGTTCGTCGCGGTCGCGGCGTCGCTGGTCGCGGCGGTGCCGCGCCCGCACGTGTGGGAACGCTGGGAGCACGCGCTCACGAGCGCACGTCCCTATGACAATCCCTACGCCGACGTGACCCTGCGCGTGCGGTTCACCGGACCGGAGGGGCGCAGCATCGCCGGCTACGGTTTCTGGGAAGGCGGGGAGGTGTTTCGCGTGCGGTGCGCGTTTCCCGTCTCCGGCGTGTGGCGCTGGGAGACGGAGTGCTCCGATGCCGGTAATCCCGGCCTGCACCGCCAACGCGGCACGGTGGAGGTTGTGCCCTATCGTGGCGAGCACCCGCTGTACCGCCACGGCTTCCTCAAGGTGAGCGCCGATCGCCGCTATCTCGCTCACGACGACGGGACCCCGTTCTTCTGGTTGGGCGACACCGCGTGGGGCGTCCCGCTGCGCGCCACCGACGACGAGTGGGCCCGCTATCTCGCCGATCGCCGGTCGAAGCGGTTCACCCTGCTGCAAGTGGCCCCGATGGCCCAGCCCAAATGGGCCGGTCAAACCGAGCGGGACCGCGAGGCTCCGTTCCACGACGAGGCGCTCGCGCGGATCAACCCTGCGTACTGGCAGGCGTTCGAGCGCCGGATCCGGGCGGCCAACGATGCCGGATTCGTGGTCACACTGGTCGGGTTGATGGAGCCGGTGAAACGTTATCCCGAGGCCGCCGCCGCGCGCCGGTTCGCCCGGGAGATCGTCGCGCGGCTCTTCGACTGCTTCGCCATCTTCTCGCCGAGTTTCGACAGCGATTTCATGCCGCTGGCCGACGAGGTGGGCGTGGCCACGCGGGCGGCGACGGCGGTCCACCTGATCACGCAGCATCCCGGCACGCCCTCGGGACGGCCGACGCCCACGTACACGATGCAGTATTACGATCAGCCCTACCTCGACTTCGCGGGCGTGCAGAGCGGCCACAACCGGGGGAACCGGGAACGAAGCGCCCGCCAGTCGTCCGATTGGATGCTGCAGGCCTACCGCCACGAACCGCACAAGCCGGTGATCAACCTCGAGGCGATGTATGACGGGCAGGGCGAGAAGGCCTGGCAGGCCGTGGACGCCCGCTCGGCGGCCTGGCGGAGCTGGCTGGCGGGCGCGAAAGGCTACACCTACGGGGCCGGCGAAAGCACGCCCAAGGTCACGCAGGGCAACGGCGGAATCTGGTCCTGGGTCACGGATCCGGACAAGCATGACCATTGGGAGAAGGCGCTCCAGTGGGAGAGCGCGTTTCAGATGCAATACCTCCACGATTTCCTGGCCGCACTCGAGTGGTGGCGGCTGGAACCGGCGCCCGAGCTCATTCGCAATCAGCCCGAGCCGTGGACGCACCGCATGATCCTCGCGCGGAGCCCGGCGCGCGACTCCGCGGTCGCCTACCTGCCGGACAACGAGGCGATCGAAGTGGACCTGTCGGGCTTTGCGGCCCCGCTCGCGGTCCGCTGGTTCGACCCGGTGCATGGTCGCTTCACCCCGGAGCGCGGCAGCGTGGACCGGCCGGGCGTGCATCGTCTCGCGCCGCCCGCGAAGGGCGAATGGGTCCTCGCATTGGGAGGGGCGGCTGGGCCGCGCTCCAAGTCCCGTTAGTCCGCATTTCCCGCGGTCATCTCCCTACCATGACAACCGTCAGGGAAAAGATCGCTGACGCTTTGATCGCCGTGGCTTTGATCCAAGGCGCAATCGCGGCCGACGCCACCGGCCCGCTGCGCGCGGAGCCGCCTCCGCAGATCGGCGACAAATTCGTGCAACTCGGCTAAAGGCTTTTCACGCAGCCGCGGTATCATGACGCGTCACCCGTTCCCCGACTTTCGCGCGTCGACACCTCGCCGGCACCCTTTGGCCCCGGTTTTCCACTTCAACCCCAAGCAAATTCGCAGACGTCCACGCCACCGCCATGAAAACCAACGTACCCGCAATTCGACCTCTCATTGCCGTCCTATTGAGCGGCTGCCTGGCTTTGGCCTCCGCGCCGGCGCAGGGCCAGGCTGCAAGCGCGGCGGGGGGCGTCTCCCAGCAGCAAGTCGGAATCAGCACGGGCCGCGTGATGAACGCCACCAACGGAACCTACGTCGAGAAGGCCCGTGTGGCCGTCGAAGGCACGGCGCTCGAGACGTTCACGGACGAGGCCGGCTATTACCGGATACCGCTTGTTCCCGCTGGTACCGCAAGAGTGAAAACGTTCTTTACGGGCTTCATGCCGCAAGTGACCCAGGTCGCCATTTCCGGAGGACAGACGACCGTGCACGATATCGCCCTCGCAGGATATGACAGGAAAGCCACCGTGGCGGAGGGTGCGATTACCAAGCTGAGCGAATACATCGTCTCAGCCACGAAGGAGATGGATGGCGCCGCCATCGCGATCAATGAACAGCGTTTTGCGGCCAACATCGTCAACGTGGTTGCCGCCGATGAGTTCGGCTCGATGGCAGAGGGCAACGTCGCCGAGTTCATGAAGTTCCTGCCGGGAATCACCATGAACGTCGGTGAGAGTGGCGACGCCAACACGGTTTCGATCAACGGCGTGCCTTCGGCCAACGTGCCCATCACCCTCGGCGGTTTCGACCTCGCGAGCGCCAACCAGTACTTCGGCACCGGAACCGGCCGCGAGGTGAATCTCGATCAGGTTTCGCTCAACAGCATCGCGCGCATCGAGGTGGCCTACACGCCGACGCCCGAGACGACCGGCTCGGCTCTTGCCGGCTCGGTGAATATGGTGCCTCGCAGCGCCTTTGAACGATCAAAGCCGGTTTTCTCTGCGAGCGCTTTTCTCATGATGCGGGACTCGGAAAAGACGTTCAAGAAGACGCCCGGCCCGGGCCGCACGCCGACGCGCAAAATACACCCTGGATTCGACTTCTCCTACATCGTGCCCGTCAACAAGCGCTTTGGGTTCACCCTGTCCGGCGGAACCTCGACCAACTACACGACGGAGGATGTCATCGTGCGCGATTGGCGCGGCCTTGGGCTCGCGACCACCGGCCTCGTCGCGACCGGCACCCAATATCCCGACACCACGCCCGATCGCCCCTACCTTTCACGATTCTCCTTCGACGTGGGCACGAAACAGACCCGGCGCGCCTCGGTCGGCGTCACGCTCGACTACAAGCTCACGCCGAACGACACGCTATCCTTGTCGTTTCAATACGCGAACAACACCTCGATGACCAATGGGCGTCGCATCAATTTCCGGCTCGTGCGCGTCGAGCCGGGCGATTTCTCACCCACGAGCGTCCGCGGAACCGGGAATGTCGGCCTTCAGGGCGGCGATTACCACTTCAACGGCACGACCTACATGCCAGGGCTTACCTATCGACACAACGGGCCAAACTGGAAGGCCGAGGCGGGATTCGGCCTTTCGCACGCGACCGGCCACCACCGGGATGTCTCCAAAGGCACCTTCAACGACACGAACGCCATCCGGGACAATGTCCGGCTTGCCTTTAACGACATCAACTATCTGCGCCCGGCCACCATTACCGTGGCCGACGCTGCCACCGGTGCACCAGTCGATCCCTACGATATCCGCAACTATTTCCTCGGTGGCGCCAACAGCCTGGAGCGCGAAGGCGTCGATACCAAGCGCACCGCCTACGCCAACCTGCGCCGCGATTTCAATGGACGCGTGCCGATATCGGTGAAGGCAGGTTTGGATGTCCGACAGACGCTCCGCGATTTTCGCAACTGGGTCGTGAGCCGCACGTACATTGGAGCGGACGGCCGCGCCAATACGGCCGACGACAATGCCATTGCCGTGCTCGACGAAAGCATCTCCCAACGCATCCCGCCCTACGGCTTCCCTCGCGTGCAATGGCTCGACAACGTCGACTTCTACGATCTCTACCGGGCCAACCCGACGCACTTCACGTCCAACGCCGTCACCGCCTACAATAACGCGACGAACGCCTCCAAGTACGCCGACGAGACTATCTCCTCGGCCTACCTGCGCGGCGATGTACAGTTCTTCAACCGTCGTCTGAAGCTCGTGGGTGGCGTTCGGGCCGAACAGACCAACATCAAGGCGGAGGGCCGTCTCCTCGATCCCACTCTGAACTATGCGCGCGACGCCGGCGGCCGGGTCATCCTGGAATCGAATGGCACCCCGCGGTTGATTGCGCCGGCCGGCTCGCTGGCCGCGGCGCAACTGACCTCGATCGAACGCGGACTGAAGGCGCGGAAAGAGTATCTGCGTTGGTTTCCAAGCCTCAACGCCAGCTTCAACCTGCGGGAGAATCTGATCGCGCGCGCCGGCCACTACTGGTCCGTCGGCCGACCCAACTTCAACCAATACGCCGGCGCCCTGAACCTGCCCGACACGGAACGTCCGCCGAGCGCGAGCAACCGCATCTCCGTCGCCAACGCGGGCATCAAGGCTTGGAGCGCCAAGACCACGAAGGTCACGTTGGAATACTATTTCGAGCGCGTCGGCCTCGTCTCCGTGGGCGCTTTTCGCCGGGACTTCGAAAACTTCTTTGGTTCGACGGTCTTTGAAGCGACCCCGGACTTCCTCGCGCTCTACAGTCTCGATCCCAACCTGTATGGCGATTTTGAGGTCACGACGCAGTATAATTTACCGTCGCGGGTGCGCATGACGGGCGTCGATTTCAACTACAAGCAGGCGCTCACCTTTCTCCCGAACTGGGCGCGCGGCGTGCAGGTCTTCGCCAACGCCAGCGCGCAACGCGCGACCGGCGCCGCGGCGGAAAACTTCAACGGCTACGTTCCGCGCACCTACAGTTGGGGTACCAGCCTTTCGCGTGACAAATACAAGCTACGGGCGAACTGGAACTATCGCGGCCGCGCCCGGAACACCCTGATCTCGGGACGCAGCATCGAGCCCGGCACGTTCCGCTGGGACTCCAAGCGGCTCTACCTCGACCTGAGCGGCGAGTATGCCTTG
>JAEUHA010000506.1 GCA_016793535.1 Opitutaceae bacterium
GAGGCGGAGGACGGGAATGTGGATCGGAGCGCTCATGAGGGAGGGACCACGAAACACACGAAATACACGAAAGGGATCGGGCCCGAGTCAGCGACCGCGGGCCGGGAAGCTTTCGTGTGTTTCGTGTGTTTCGTGGTAAGAACTGTTTGGCGCCTTAGTAAACGCCTTCGATGATGGTCTTGGTGAGGGATTGGAACGGGCGGACATCGCCCACGCCGTCCCACGGGAACTCGCTGCACGGGGGCCGGCGGATGGCTTCGTCGCGCTCGAGGAAACGGGGCACGAAGAACTCCTTCGTCATCGTGGTGAGTTCCACGCGGCCGTATTCGCCGTACGGCATGAGTTCCTCGGGCTTGTCGGGATTGACGATCCGCAGCACCGCACGCGGCTGCGGCGAGTAGTACGTGAGGCTGTAGTTGTCCTCGGGCTTGAGCTGTTTGCTGATCGCCAGCCCCATGAGGGTGTTGCCGTACGTGGGAGCGAAGTTGATTTTTCCTTCCAGCACTTCCTCGACGACAAAGCGCACGTACTGGGGCGTCATCGTGGTGCCGCCGACGAACACGCCCTTCAGCCCGGCCTTCACCAGCGACATGCGCTCGGCGAGATTCTCGAGCAGGCGCGGCGTCGTGAACATGCACTGGATATTCCGGTGGCGCATGATCGTCGCGGCCTGGTCGATCACGTGTTCCTGGTACTTCCGCGCCATCGCCATCTCGCCCATGCCGATCAACCGCTTCACCCAGCGCGGGTCGAGGTCGACGAAGTAACACGAGCCGCCGCGATAGTTCGCGAGGTGCTCGACCGCGAGCCGGAGCCGGCGCGGACCCGTCGGTCCCACCATCAGCCAGTTGGCGCCCTTCGGGAAAAAATCGGGACCGTAATGGTCGCTGAATTCCTCGTAATCGACCTTGTAGTCGTCCCAGCCGATGCGCTGCTTCGGCATGCCGGTGGTACCGCCGGTCTCAAATACATTGTACGGCCGGCCGGCGAAGGCCTTGGGCACGAAACGCTCCGGCTGCTCCTTGCGCAGCACCTCGTCGTCGAAGTGCGGGAACTTCGCGATGTCGGCGAAGGATTTCACTTCCTTGATCGGGTCCCACTTCGCGGCGGCGGCCCACTTGAGCCAGTAATCGCAGCCCGTGGCGGGCGAGAAATGCCACGCGATCATGTCGCGCGTCCACGCATCGAGGGCGGCCTGGGCTTGGGGAACGGTGAGGGTGCTGCTCATGAGGAGTTCGAGGAGATGAAGGGGAAAGCAAGGATCCTACGCGGGAGGAGCGGAATTGGACGCGTGGTGGCGTTGCCGCCATGCCGCATCCGCCGGAACCGCCCGCCGGCGGCGACCCGGCGCCTCCGCCCCACCCTGCCGCCATCACTGGCCGACGGCGAAAAGGTGCGTGTGGGTGGTGACGAAGAGCGTGTTGTTCGCGACGACCGGCGTGCAATAGACCGGCGTGAAGAAGTCGACCTTGCCGATCAGCTTCATCTCGCGCCCGGCCTTCAGGATCACGAGCTCACCGTCTTCGTTGCCGCAGTACACCTTGCCGTCCGCCACGAGCGTGGAGGACCAGATGCGGCTGTTCGTCGGATAGACCCAGACCTGCTTGCCGGTTTTGATGTCGATCGCGTGGATGTTGCCGTTGTACTCAGCCTGGTAGATCAGGTCGCCGTCGATGCTCGGGGTCGAGATGGTGCGGCCGATGTCGCGGTTCACCCAGACCGCCTTGCCGGTGATGTCGCCCTTCCCGTTCAGGTCGACGCAGCTCAGCATGCCGACGCCGTCGCCGTGCTCGGGATCCTGGCCGATCGCCATGTAGGCGCGCTCGCCCTGCACGACGACGGTCGCGATGATTTCGCTCGGGCCGTCATGCGTGGCATACTTGAGCGGCGATCCGTTCTTGCTGCGATATTCCGGCGGATTCGCGTCGTAACGGAAAATCTCCTTCAGCGCCGGGAAACCCTCCGCGTGCTGGTAAGGATCCATTTCGAAGCCGTAGCAGAAACCGTCGCCGCCACCCCACACGATCATCGGCTTGCCCTTGACCACGGCGTGCGCGGCGGAACTCCAGCTCGCGTGCAGCACGCGCTTCGACACTCCGGACGCCTCTTCGGCGGTCACCTTGCCGGTGTTCTTGTCGATCGCGATCAGCGACGGCGCGAACGGCGCCGGGATATTGAGGTGCGACCAGTCGACGCCATTCGAGGTGGCGACGAAGAGCTTGTCGCCCACGATGAGCGGCGAGCAGCTCGAGACATTGTGCGGGAAGATGCCGAGGTCGGTGCGGATGTCCGTCACCCAAAGGATGTCGGCATGCTTGTCGGTCACGTTGACCGGCTTGCCGTCGACCGACGAGAACTTGGCCTCGTCCATGAACGGGCCCTGGTTGCCGTCCTTGAGTCCCTTGACGTCGAAACAGATCAGCTCGCCCCGGTTGGAAACCACATAGCCGCGGTCGCCGTCGATGGCGGGCGACGAGCAGAGGCCGACGAACTCCCAGTCGCTCACCTTGCCGGCGCCGACCTTCGGGATGATGAGCTGCCAGAGAAACTCGCCCGTCTTCTCATCAAACACCATCAGGATGCCGCGGTCGCCGGTCTGGGTCGCGTCGCGGGGCGATTCGTTGTTGGTGCCGACATAGACGCGGCCGCCGGCGACAACCGGGCTGCCGTAGGTCTGCGAACCGAGCTTGGCGATCCAGCGGACGTTCTTGGTCGTCTTGGGATCGATCGTTTCGCTCTTGGGCAGGAATTTTCCGCTGACGATGTCGTCGGGAATGCCCTTGGCCTCGGCCCGCATGTTGCGGTCGGCCCGCCCGCCCCACATCGGCCAATCGCCGGCGTGCAACGCCGAAGCCGTCAGACTGACCGCCAGGATAGAAAAGGTAAGATAAGTGCGCATGCTCGAAAGGGTGTGCCGGGGTGTCGACGCGGTGCCCTCGCCGCGCGGGTGATGGGAGAGGCTGACGGCGGGGTGAGGGCACCCCGCCCACAAGCGGTGCGAGAAACGGGCCTCACTCATTGGCGGTGAGGGCGAGGTTGTCGATGAAGACGCGCTTCAGGCTTTGCGGCGAGAACGCGAAGACGCCCGGGGCGCCGTTCTGGTGAATCTTCGGCTGGCGCACCTCGATCGTCCACTTGTCGGGCTCGGGCTTGCCGCGTTCCCACACCTTGGCGCGGACGAAGCCGCCCTCGCCCGTCGCGTCCCGGTCGACCCGGGTCTTGAGCCGGTACCACGTGTTGGGCACGACATCGAAGGGCACCGATTCCTTCACGCGCTCGTGATTGCTCGTGACCTCGAGGATGCGGCTGTTGCCGGTCAGCGCGATGAGGTAGCGCTGGTTCACGACGCCCACGGTGGACATCACGCGCCGCGTGCCATCGGTCATCACGTCGGCCTCGAGCGTGTAGTTCTTCATGTCGGTCTTGCCGATGAAGTTCATCGTCCGCTGAAACAGGATCACATCGAGCCGGTTCGCCGCCACCTTGCTGCCGTCCTTCTCGAGGATATGCCACTTCACGCGCGCCCCCAGCCAGGGCAGCGGCGGGAACGCCACGGCCTCGCCCGCCTCGTTCTTCTGGGTCAGGGCGACGGCATCAAAGTTTTCCTTGTAACCGTAGCCGGCGACGATGCGCCCGCGCGTGTACGCGGAGAGGTTGTTCCACTTGGCCTGGAACTGGCCGGCGGACAACTTCGAGGCCGGGGTCGACTTGAGGACGCCGCCGGACATCTCGGCGTCGACCTCGGATTTCACGAGCGCGGTCGGCGGGATGAACTTGGCCCAGGTGACTTCGTTCGTCACGGCGCGCACGCGGCGGCCGGCGGCGTCGAGGCCGTAGACCGTGAAATTGACCGTCTCACCGGGCGTCAGGGCAAACTCGGCCGGCACCACCTGGATCTGCGTGATCGGCCCCTTCGAAGGCGCTTCCGGCGTGGGCGCGGCCTTGGCCACGGGCACGCTGGCCGCGCTGGCCTTCGGGCCAAAGCAGTGGAGCGCCTCCTTGGTGAAGACGAACACGGCATCGCCATAGAACGACGGTGCGCCGAGGCAGGGGGCGCCCATCGGGTTGACGGAAATCACGCTCGCCTTGTCGCCGGCGTCCTTGAGCACGTGCACGGTGCCGTTGTGCATCGGCACGTAGAACTTGCCATCGGCGTACGCGGGCGAGGCGTGCAACTGATCGGGCCCGAGCTTTTCCTGCCAGAGCGTCTTGCCCGTGGCGGCGTCGGCGCACACCAGGCTGCCGGTGGCGATGGTGGAATACACCCGGCCGTTGACTGAAATCGGAGAACTGCTGAACGAGACGAAGTCGTCGTTGCGCCAGATCTCGGCGTCGCGGCCCAGCACCACCGGCTTCTGGCCGGTCGGATACTGCGTCGGAATCTTCAGCGCGACCAGCCGACCGTGGCTGGTCGAATCGACGTTCTCCTTGCCGTGAATGCCGATCAGCTTGTCCGGTCCGAGCAGGATCACGTCGGCATTCACGCCGGCCTGCGAAAGCCGGAACCGCCAGACCGGCTCACCGGTGCGGGCGTTGACGCAGACGATGTTGCCGCATCCGGTGCCGGCATAGAAGACCCGCTGGTCGCCGAGATTGCCGAAGACCGGCGTCGCGAAGGAACTGTCGAGCGGCTCGATGCCGGGCGTCGAGAACCAGACGAGCTCACCCGTGCGCTTGTCGAACGCGTAGAAACGATTGCGGGCCGGACCGTCGGCGCCCCAGTTGGCCGTGATGCCGTCGGTGATCACGAGCGGACCGTCGATCGCAAGCGAGCCGGTGCGGCCGTTCGGGAACGTCAGCCGGCCGAACTCCTCCACCATCGACCGCTGCCAGAGCAGTTTTCCCTCGCGGCTGAACGCCATCAGGTGTCCCCAGGTGGACTCGACGAAAATGTTGCCCGTCTCCTCGTCGACCAGCGGCGCGCCGATCCCGTAGCGATTGTACGTCGTGTCGGAGAGGTAGTCGCGGAAGCGGTATTCCCACAGCTTCTCGCCCGTCTTCACGTCGAGGCAGAGCAACGCCTCCTCGAGGTCCGTCGTCTCGCCATAGAACCCGAAGGCGTAAACCCGCCCGTCGGCGATCACCGGCGCGCCCGCGCCGTGGATCTTGAAGGACCAGCGATGATCCGGCCCGCCGACCTCGAGTTTGTCGGGCAACTTCACGCTGGCCTTGGAAACACCGGACTGATCGGGACCGCGCCAGTTGAGCCAGCCGGAAGCGGCGTGAAGGGAGCTGACGCTGAAGCCGCCAACCAGGGCCAGAGTGAGGGGAACGAAGCGAGCTGCGAATCTCATGGGTGCAAAGCGGGGGTGGAACGGCGCGACGCGGACATGTTTGTGGGTGAACGCGTCATCCGCAAGGGGAAGTGGAAAAAACGTCGGTGGTGCGGCCCGACGGGACACGGTCGTCGCTTCCCCCGGGAGCGCGGACGCCCTCGTCCGCATCATCGGAACTGCGGACGAG
>JAEUHA010000650.1 GCA_016793535.1 Opitutaceae bacterium
GCGGTTCCGTTTCGTGGCGGCCGACGGCGCGCCGGACCGGGCCCGCCTCGACGCGTTCTGGCAAGGTTACGCCCGGCCGGCGAGCGTGACGCTGGCGGCGCTGCCGTGAGCCGGCCGCTGTGATCCACGACCCGAGTCCCAGTCCTTTCGCATCCCACCATGGCCAACACTGAACCCGACAAGAAGAAACTATACGCCGTCCTGCTCGCCGCAGTCCTCGGCTGGATGTTCGATGGCATGGAAATGGGCATCTTCCCGTTGATCGCCCGTCCGGCGCTGCTCGAGATGCAGCAGGCGAAGAACCTGCCGCTCACCGACGCGTTCGTCGGCCAGTGGATGGGTTACGCGACGGCGGCTTTCCTGATCGGCGCGGCCCTCGGCGGCGTGGCGTTCGGGTGGCTCGGCGACAAGATCGGCCGGGTGCGGGCGATGGCGGCGAGCATCCTGTGCTACTCGCTGTTCACGGGCCTGATCTATTTCTCGAGCGAGCCCTGGCACCTCTGCGTGTTCCGCTTCATCGCCGCGCTCGGCATGGGCGGTGAATGGTCGCTCGGCGTGGCGCTCGTGATGGAGGTCTGGCCGGAGAAACACCGTCCGCTCATGGCCGGCGTCATCGGCGCGGCCGCCAACGTCGGCTTCGCCCTCATTGCGATCCTCGGCATGTTCTTCAAGGTGACGATCGATTCGTGGCGCTGGGTCGCCCTGGTGGGCGCGGCGCCCGCGGCGCTGACCTTCGTCCTGCGGCTGTTTGTGCCGGAGTCGGAAAAGTGGCACGCCTCGGTCAAGTCGAGCACCAAGCCGTCCCGGCCGCTGGCGGAGATCTTCAGCCCGCCGCTGCTCAAGTGGACGCTCATGGCGACGTTGCTCTCCTCCGTGGCGCTGATCGGCACCTGGGGTTCCGTGCAATGGCTGCCGCTCTGGGCGGACAAGATGGCGGGCGCCGCGAATCCGACCGCCAAGGCGTACACGCAGGCCGCGTCGGCCATCGGCGCGATCGTGGGCTGTCTGGCCGGTGCGTGGATCGGCGGGTTCTTCAGCCGCCGCGTGATGTACTTCATGCTCTGCCTCGGCTCGCTGCTGACCTGCGGCTGGCTCTTCCGCGGCATCGACAGCTACGGCCCGATGTTCCTCGTGCTGACCTTTGTGGTCGGCGGGTTCACGGCGACGTTCTACGGCTGGCTGCCCCTCTATCTCCCTGAGCTCTTCCCGACGCGCGTGCGTGCGACGGGCCAGGGCCTGTCCTTCAACGCCGGCCGCATTCTCGCGGCGGTGGGTGCGCTGCAGATGGGCGTGCTGATGCAGACTTTCGACGGCAGCTACGCGAAGGCCGGTGCGATCATTACGCTGGTTTACATCGTCGGCCTGGTGATCGTCTGGTTTGCCCCTGAGACGAAGGGCAAGCCGTTGCCGGAGTAAGCAGGGTCCCGCGCGGGAACCGTTTCACGTCGGCGGAGTGCCTGTCGCTCCGCCGATGAGTGGCGTCGAATGGCACCGGCGCGGGATGGGGCACTCCGCCCGCAATCACTTCCTCGGCGCGCCGCGCGGGCTATTTCCTTTGACTCGCGCGGGAGCCAAATCTTGCCTGCGGGCTCGCGTCGCCCGGCATGATTTCCATCCGCATCCAGCAACTGACGAAACGCTTCGGCACGGTCACGGCGTTGCAGAACCTCGACCTGACGATCGAGCCCGGCGAGTTGTTCTTCCTGCTGGGGCCGAGCGGGTGCGGCAAGACGACGTTGCTGCGCAGCCTGGCGGGGTTCTACCTGCCGGAGGAGGGGACGATCCGGTTCGGCGACGAGGACGTGACGCGGCTCGCCCCGCACAAGCGGAATACGGGCATGATGTTTCAGAGCTACGCGCTCTGGCCGCACATGACCGTGGCGGAAAATGTGGCGTTCGGGCTCGAGGAACGGAAGGTTGCGAAGGATGAGATCAAGCGCCGCGTGGGCGAGGCGCTCGAATCGGTGCGAATGGGGGCGTATGCGGAACGGCGGCCCAATCAGCTTTCCGGCGGCCAGCAGCAACGCGTGGCGCTCGCCCGAGCGCTGGTAATCCGGCCGCGATGTCTGCTGCTCGACGAGCCGCTGTCCAATCTCGACGCCAAGCTGCGGCTCGAAATGCGCACCGAAATCCGGCGCGTCTGCAAGGAGTTCAAGCTGACGACCGTCTACGTGACGCATGACCAGAAGGAGGCGCTTTCGGTCTCGGACCGGATGGCGATTCTCGATCGCGGCCGCATTCTGCAGGTCGGATCCCCGCGCGAAGTCTATCGCCGGCCGACGTGCAAGGTCGTCGCCGATTTCATCGGCGAAACCGACTTCATCGACGGGACGTTGGCGGGGCTCGAGTCCGGGCGGGCCCTGGTCGACACGGCGCTCGGCCGGTTCGAGGGCGTGCTCGGCGACGCCCGGGCGCGTCCGGCCGTCGGTGCCGCGGTGACGCTCTCGGTCCGTCCGGAATGCTGGGTCCTCAGCCGCGAAGCGCCGGCGCGCAACGCGGTGCGCGGCTCCATCGGCGATGCGATCTACCTTGGTGAACTGGCCCAGTACGCGCTGATCGCCGGCGGCCGCTCCCTGAAGGTGCTCGAGCTGAATCCCCGTTTCATCGATCAGTCGCTGCGCGGCGAAGTGTTCGCCAGCGCGGTGCCGGAAGACGTCGTGGTGCTCGCGGAGTGAAACGGCTGCTCATCATCGTCACGCTGGTGGTGATCGTTGCGGTGCCGTTCGTGCTGCGACCGAAGCGGGTGAGCGTGGCCAAGGCAGACGACACCCTGGTCATCATCACGCCGCACAACGAAGCCATCCGTTATGAATTCGCGCGGGGATTTGCGGACTGGTACAAGGGCCGGACCGGCCGCACGGTGGCGATCGACTGGCGGATCGTGGGCGGCACGAGCGAAATCGCCCGCTTCCTCGAGGGCGAATACGTGGCGGCGTTCGAACAGCACTGGACGCGCACGTTGGGCAAGCCGTGGAGTGCCGAGATTCAGGCCGGCTTTCAGAACGCCCGGCTCGCGGCCGACGCACCGGCGCTCGTGAAGGAGGCGAGGGCGGCGTTTCTGGCCTCCGACGTTGGCTGCGGCATCGACCTCTTCTTTGGCGGCGGCACGTATGACTTCGAGCGCCAGGCGCAGGCGGGCCGGCTGGTCGACTCCGGTGTGCTCAAGGCGCACCCCGCGTGGTTCGGCGACGCCGTGATTCCGCGGCGCTACGGCGGCGAGGATTACTGGCACAACGACGGGCTCTGGATCGGCACGGTCCTGAGCTCCTACGGGATCATCTTCAATCGGGGCGCACTCCAGCGCCTCGGGATCGATCGCCCGCCGACGCAGTGGAGCGACCTGGGCGATCCGCGCCTGATGGGCGAGGTGGCGCTGGCTGATCCGACCAAGAGCGGCTCGGTGGCGAAGGCGTTTGAGAACATCATCCAGCAGCAGATGCAGCGCCGCCTCCACGCCTTGCAGGCGGCCGAACCGGCGGCGGCGGCGTCACCGGAACTCGAAGCCCGCGCCGTGCGCGAGGGTTGGATCGAGGGCATGCAACTGCTGCAGCGGATCGGCGCCAACGCCCGCTACTTCACCGACACGTCGCAGAAGCCGCCGATCGATGTGGCGGCGGGCAATTGCGCGGCGGGCCTGTGCATCGACTTTTACGGCCGGCAGCAGGAGGAGGCCGTGCGCCGGCGCGCGGATTCAGACCGGGTTGGCTATGCATCGCCGGCGGGCGGATCGGTTTCCTCGGTCGATCCGATCGCGCTCCTGCGCGGCGCGAAGCACCGGGCGGTGGCGGTGGCGTTCATCGAATACGTGCTGTCGCTCGACGGCCAGAAACTCTGGACCTTCAAGCCGGGAACGCCGGGCGGCCCGCAGCGTTTCGTGCTGCGACGGTTGTCGGTGCGGCGGGACTTTTATGCGCAGACGGACTGGAAACCGCACCTTGCCGATCCCGACGAGGCACCGTTCGAACAACGCGATCCGCTCGTGTATCGCGAGGCGTGGACCGGCCGGATCTTCCGGGAGATGGCGCTGCTCGTGCGCGTGATGTGCCAGGATACGCATACCGAGCTCAAGTCGGCGTGGCGGGCGATCCAGGCGGCACCCGAGCCGGCCCGGACGCAGGCGCTGGCGGTGTTACAGGACATGGCGGCGATCAGCTACGAGCGGACGACGAAGGACATTCGGACGCGGCTTGGCTCGCGCAACAAGGTCGATGAAGTGCGTCTGGCGAAGGATCTGGCCGAGGGATTTCGGGCGAACTACGCGAAAGCGCGGGCCATCGCGGAAGGTGCGGGGCCGTAAGCGCGGTGCCCTCATGCCAACCGCTCCAAGCTTCCAGACGTGATCGCGGATTTCGCGGATCACGCGGATAGGATCGGAAAGATCCGCGCGATCCGCGAAATCCGCGGTCACGAGATTTTCTCGGTCACCAGACTGATCCTACAGTCGCGCGATTGCGGCGACGTACGCGGCCTGGTCGGTGGCGCGGAAGAACGACGTGCCGGCGACAAACGTGTCCGCGCCGGCGGCGCGGCACTCGGCGGCGTGGACGAGATCGATTCCGCCATCCACTTCGAGGCGAAACGTCAGGTTGCGCTCGCGCCGCCACGCATCGATCTGCCGCAGCTTCGGCAGCATCTCGGGCCGGAAACTCTGGCCGCCGAAGCCGGGTTGCACCGTCATCACGAGCACGAGATCGACGAGCTCAAGCAGCGGCTCGATCGCTGTCGCGGGCGTCCCGGGGTTGAGCACGATGCCGTTCTGGCAGCCCAGCGACCGGATGCGGGCGAGGGTGGCGGCATGATCGTAGGCCGGCTCGATGTGAATGCTGATGAGGTTGGCTCCGGCCTTGGCGAAGGCCTCGATGTACCGGTGCGGCTCGGACAGCATCAGGTGCGTGTCGAAAAACAGCGTCGATCCCGCGCGGCGCAGTGCCGCCAGGGTCTCGGGCCCGAAGGTCAGGTTCGGCACGAAGTGTCCGTCCATCAGGTCGAGATGCAGCCAGGTCAGGCCGAGGGCGGCGACTCGTTGCGCGCTCGAGGCCAGATTGGCGTGATCACCGGCGAGCAGCGAAGGAGCGAGCAGGGCGGGATGCATCGGCGAACTACCAGGTGTCGAGTGTCGCGTGAACGATCCGGTTCGCGAGGGCCTCGGCGAGAAGGGGCAGCGTCTGATATTCCGCCTGCTGCTGTCCGCTGTCGGTGAAGACCTCGCGGACCGCGTTCACGGGCCGGTTTTCGAAGATCGGGCGCCCGGTGCGGTTGTCGCGGAGCGTGCAGGTGACGCCGAGGGTGACGTTGAATTTCCGGGCGAGACCGGTGTCACCTTCCCGGACGGCGGCGATGTCGCGCCGGTACTCGTTGATCACGACGACGAGCGTCGCATCGGCGCCCTCCGGCGCGGGGGCGAGCTGGGTGCGGCCGTCGCGGACGAAAAACTCCCGCAGCCGCGTGGTGACCGCGGCCTGGGCCTGCGGGACCAGCGTGCGGTTGGCGACGGGCTCGACATAGAGGGTGCGGAAGGCCGGCGTGACGCCGGTGCCGAGACGATAATTCGCGCAGCCGCCCGCCAGAAACACGCCGGCCGTGAGCAAGAGGAGGCGGCTGACGAAGCCTCGCGTGGTCATGATTCGCGGAGCGGGCATTCCGGCGCGGCTCGGGCCGTGGTGATTGGCAGTCCGCTCAGAAGAAAAAGAAACGCTTCTTCTTCGCGGGCTGCTCGGTGCCGGGAGCGGGGGCGGGAGCCGGCTGGTTGTTCGCCTTGGCTTCGACTTCGGCGAGGCGTGATTTCGCCCGCTGCGCGATGGCCGATTCCGGATAGGCGGTGATGGCCTCGTTGTAGAACACCCGCGCGGCCTTGTAATTCGACCGCTTGTAGAAATAGAAATCGGCCATCCGCATCTTGCTCTCGGCCAGCATGGTCTTCATGCCGTCGAGGCCCTTTTCCGCCGCGCTGATGTTCGTGTCGCTGGGGAACAGCAGCATGAAGTCCGTGAAGTAGGTGATGGCTTCCTTGGTCGAACCCTGGTCGTAGTAGGGCCCGTCGACCAACGCCGCGTGCGTCTGCGCCAGTTTGAGGTAGGCGTCCGGTGCGAGCAGGGTCTGGGAATAATTGTTGATCATCCGATCCAGGGCATCGATCGCTTCGGCCGTGTTGCCGAGCCGCTGGTGGCCCCGGGCGACGTTCATGAGGGACAGCGGCGCGTAGTCGCTGTAGGGGGCGTTCGCCAGAATGGTCTCGAAATACTCGATCGCCTTGTCGCGCTGGGTGAAGCCCGGCAGGAGGCCCAAGAGCATCCGGCCGCGGGCGCCATCGAGCAACGCGCTCGCGATGCGGTATTGTTCGCCGACGATTTCGTTGAACCGGCGGGTGTTCGGGTAGCGTGCCAGCACCTGCTGGAAATCCTCGAAGGCCTTGGTGAACTCCTTGCGTGAGAGCCGCAGGCGGGCCGAGCGGTAGAGCGCCTCGGGCGCGTAGATGGAATTTGGATACCGCTTCGCGACGGACTGGTAGCTCTTGATCGCGCTCCGGCTGCTGCCCGACTCCTCCGCGGTCCGGGCCTTGTTCATCTGGTCGAGGGCATTGCGGCCCTCCGCCCCGGCGAGGCCCGAGAGCGCACCGCCTTCGAGGCTCCAGCCGGTCTGGGGATTCCAGACCAGGTCCGCCCGGGCGATGGCCGTCAGGAGACAGCACACGGAGAAAAGAATCGACAGGACAACCGGCAGGCGGCGGACGGGAGCGGGACGCATCGAAAAAGAGTTACCAGCGAATCAGGGCACTTCCGTAGGTCAAGCCCGCCCCAAATGCGACGAGCAACGTGAGATCGCCCGGCTTGATGCGACCAGCGCGCCGGGCTTCGTCGAGGGCGATCGGAATGGAGGCGGCGGAGGTGTTGCCGTAGCGATCGACGTTCACGAAAAAGCGCTCCATGGGGAGCTCAAGGTATTCGGAGATGGCCTCGATGATGCGCAAGTTGGCCTGGTGGGGAATGACGAGGGAAATCTGATCCGCCCGCACGTGGTGTTGTTCCAGGATATCGCGGGCGGCCTCATCCATGGCCCGCACCGCGAGCTTGAAGACTTCCTTCCCCTTCATGCGGATGCAATGGTTCCGCGCCACGATCGATTCCGGGGTGGATGGGAAGAGGCTGCCGCCGTGCGAAATATAGAGCAGGTCGGCGCCATCGCCGAAGGTGCCGAGTTTCGTGCCGAGCAGGCCGCAGTCGGGTTGGTCGCTCGCTCCGACCACCACCGCCCCGGCGCCGTCCCCAAAGAGCACGCAGGTGGTGCGATCCTGCCAGTCGATCACGGCCGAGAGCTTCTCCACGCCGATCACGAGCGCCTTGCGGTAACGTCCCGAGCCGACCATCGCACAGGCCGTATCGAGGGCGTAGACGAACCCGGAACACGCGGCGGCGACGTCGAAGCAAGCGGCCGTCGTCGGCACCCCCAGCTTCGGCTGCACCAGGCACGCCGTCGCCGGCATCGGCATATCCGGCGTCAGCGTGGCGACGATCAGCAAATCGATGTCCTGCGCCGCCACCCCGGCATCGGCGAGGGCGTTGCGCGCCGCGTGCACGGCCATGTCGGAGGTCGTCTCCGTCGGGGCGGCGATGCGGCGCTCGCGAATCCCGGTCCGGGTCCGGATCCATTCGTCGGAGGTCTCGACCATGTGCGCGAGGTCATCATTCGTCACGATGCGCTCGGGGGCATAGGATCCGGTGCCAAGGATGACGGTGGAACGGGAAGACATCAAAAAGGGGTTGCGGTGGGTGCGATCCAGGGGCCTGGCGGGAACGGCGCGGGCGACGACGGCAGGCGGTCCGTCGAAACCGTGACGTCACCGCGCGACGGCCGCCCTTCAGCCGAAGACCGGTTGCGCGAGCCGTTCGTTGGCGCGGGCGATGTCGGCCTCGATGTGCTGGTTCATGTCGGCCTTAACCATTTCGTGGGCGGCAAGAATCGCGCTCTTGATCGCGCGTCGGTTGGAAGACCCGTGGGCCTTGTAAATGTTGCCGTTGAGGCCGAGAAGCGGGGCGCCGCCGTACCGCTCCGGATTGATCCGCTCCTTGAGGGCGTTGAACGCGCCCTTGGACAGCAACGCGCCGGTGGCGCGCATCGGATTCGCCTGCAATTCCTCCTTGAGCATGCTCGAGAAGAACTTCACCAGCGATTCCCAGCTCTTGATCATGATGTTCCCGACGAAGCCGTCGCACACCACCACGTCGACGTGCTCGGTGAACACATGGAAGCCCTCGATGGGTCCCGCGTAGTTGATCAGGCCGCTGACTCGCTTGAGCAATTCGTTGGTCTCCGTGATCAAGGCGTTACCCTTGCCCTCTTCGGTGCCGATGGTCATCAAGCCGACCCGGGGGGACTTCACCCCCAGCATCACCCGGCAGAAGTGGCTGCCGAGAATCGCATTGTGCACGAGGTGCTCGGGCTTGGCCTCGGGATTGGCGCCGGCGTCGATCAGGACAAAATGGCCGCCTTCGCGCGGACAGATCGCCGCGAGCGCCGGGCGGGCCACGCCTTCCATCGTGCGCAGCTTCAGCGTGCCACCCGCCATCAGGGCGCCGGTATTGCCACAGCTTACGACCACGCCGGCCTCACCGTTCTTCACGAGCTCGATCGCCCGGACCATCGAGGAGTCCTTCTTCCGCTTCAGCGCGTTGAGCGGCTTGTCCTCCATCGTGATCACCTCCGAGGCGTGATGGACGGAGAGCCGGCTGTTGCGGCTCAGCCCCGACTGACTGAGCAGGGGGCCAAGCACGGCCTCATCGCCGACCAACGTGATGGCCGGAGACGCACCCGACTGATGGAGCGCAAGCTTGACTGCTGCGACCACCTCGGCCGGCCCCAAATCGCCGCCCATGGCGTCCACCGCGATGCGGCTAGTCGCACCCAAGGTCGTAACCATCGCGTGGATGGTGAAAGGTGACTGCAGTAACCGGCGCGAGGCTTAGACCTCGACGTTCAACACCTGACGACCGCGGTACATGCCGTTCTTGGGATTGACCCGGTGCGGACGAAACGCGCTGCCATCGGTCGGATCCTTGGCAAACTCGGGAGCCTTGAAGGCGTTGGCCGCGCGGCGATTGGCGCTGCGGCGTTTGGACTGCTTGCGTTTCGGATTGGCCATGTGAGTAAAGGGTGCTGTGGGCGGGCATTCGCGAAAACGCCTGCGGTGAGCGATAAAGGGTTCGCAGTAAAGGGTGGCGAGGGGACGCGTCAAGCGCCATCCTGCAGCGTCCGGCTGCGGGCGATTCAGAGGTAAAATACGACGCCCAAAACCGCCGCCAGCGCCAGCCGGTACCAGGCGAAAAGGGCGAGGCCGTGACGGGTCAGCCAGCTGACGAGAAACCGGACGCAGATCGCGGCCGTGACCGCCGCGACGACGGCGCCGAGGATGACGTTCGACCAGCCGAAAACCTGGATCATCGCGGCGCCACTCTTGTAGCCTTTGTAGACCGATGCGGCGCTCAGGGTCACGAATCCCAGGAGGAAACTGAACTCCGCCGACCGCCGGGGATCGAGCCCGACAAAATAGCCGCCGACGATCGTCATCATCGAGCGGCTGGTGCCTGGCCACATCGCGACGCACTGCATGGCGCCGATTGCCGCCGCCTTGCCCGGGGTGAGGTCGGAAAGCGGCTTGGCACTCGGTGCCGCGACCTGGCGGCGGCGCCAGCTTTCCGCGAAAAACATCAACAGCGCACCCGCGACCTGCGCGATGATCACGGCTCCGATCGAGAAGAGGTGCGCGTCGATCCAGCTGTGGGCGAGGAAGCCGATGCCCGCCGCCGGTACGAACGCGATGAGGACATTGACCAGCAACCGCAACCCCGCGGGATCGCGCCCGAAAAGTCCGCGCAGCATCGCCATGAACTGCGACCAGTACAGCAGGGCCACGGCCGCGATCGCCCCGGCCTGGATCACCACCGTGTAGGTGTCAGCCGCGAGCTTGAGCGTGAGCGGGACCCCCGCGGGATTCTTTTCCGACGGGCGTTTGTGCCAGAGCGGTTCGCCGTTGCGGTCCTTCAGGGGCGTCTCGGACTCCAGTTTGAGAAATCGGGTCGCGATAATGAGGTGCCCGGTCGACGAGATCGGCAGGAACTCCGTCACGCCTTCGATCACGCCCAGGATGATCGCGTCCGAAACCTTGAGCTCCGCCGCCGGGGCGACCGGCATGGCCGCGGAGGGGGGCGAGAGGACTTCGACGGTCGGCTGGGCCGCTTGCCCCCGCAGCCCGGGCATCGACCCGAGCAGGACGCAAACCAGGGCGAGAGCGAAGACGGGCAGGCGCACGGGCACGAGGTTCCAGCTTGTTGCGCTGGGGGCAATTGCATTCGGACGGGTATCGTTACCCATGGGCCGGCCGTTCTCGCGGCGGCTCAACCGTAGTAGTGCAACACCAGAGCGCCGGCCAGGACGAGACGGTACCACGCAAAGAAATTAAGCCCATGGCGCAGCAGGAAATGCACGAGGAAGCGGACGCTCACGGCCGCCACGATCGCTGCGACCGCCGCGCCGAGCAGCACGTGGGACCAGCCGAACACCTGGATCATCGCGGCGCCGCTCTTGTACGTCTTGAACGCCGACGCGGCACCGAGCGTCACAAAGCCGAGCAGGAAACTGAACTCGGCGGCGCGCCGCGGATCGAGGCCGGCGAAGTAGCCGCCTACGATCGCCATCATCGGCCGGCTCGTGCCGGGAAAAATCGCGACGCATTGGAGCAGGCCAATGCCAGCGGCGGCGACCGGGGTGAGCTCGGTGGTTTCCGGCCGGATGCCCCGCAGGTAGCGACGACCATACCAGCCCTCGGTATAAAACATCAGCAGGGCGCCGGCGACCTGGGCAAAGATCACGGTGCCGACGGAAAAGAGATTCGCATCGATCCAGTCGTGCACCAGCAGCCCCACGATCGCCGCCGGCAGAAACGCGATGAGCACGTTGATGAGCAGCCGGCGTCCCGCCGGGTCGCGCCCGATCAGGCCGAAGAACATCGAGCGCAACTGCGCCCAGCAGACGAGCGCGACCGCGAAGACCGCGCCAAACTGGATCACGACGATGTAGGTGTCGGCCGCCAGGTTCATGGTCAGCAGCTGGCTGCCGTGCTCCGACGTCGCCCGACGGTACCACAGCGGTTCGCCGATGACATCGAACAGTGGTTCGTTCGACGTCAGCCGGAGTTGATCCTTGGCGATGATGAGATGCCCCGTCGAGGACACCGGCAGGAATTCGGTCAGCCCCTCGATCACGCCGAGGATGATCGCATCGGTGGCGCTCAGTTCGGCCGCCGGACCGGTCCGGGTCTGCAGCACCGGGTCGGTCGGAAACACGATGGGTTGGGCCCACGCGGAGCTGCCAACGAGCGCCGCCGCGAACGCGAGGAGGAGTCTGAACACGTGGATTTTGGTCTCACTTTCGGACGGTCCGCGCAAAGTTTTTCTCCAGTTCCTCCTGTATGCCACCGATTTTCAGGTTGAAACCGGCGCAGGCTGCGACGCCCTTTACGCTCCGGCACCGGTTGCCGCCCCATTTCCCACTCCCATGTCCGCACTCGCGAGCCTCACCGCCCGGATCCTCCACGATAGCGAACTCACGGCTGCCGAGGTCGAACAGGCGGCGGCGGCACTGGCGGGACAGGAGGAGACCGACGAAACCAAGGCGGCCTTTCTCTCCGCGCTCGCCCGGCGGGGCGAGACCGCGGCCGAGGTCGCGGCGTTCGCCACCGCGTTCCGGGCCCGGGCGATCGATCCCGGCGTCGGAGCCTGGTCCGATCGCGCCATCGACATCGTCGGCACGGGCGGCGACCACGCCGGCGGGTTCAACGTTTCCAGCCTCGTCGTGCTCGTGCTCGCCAGCGCCGGCGTGCCGGTGATGAAGCACGGCAACCGCGGCATCACGTCGAAGTGTGGCAGCGCCGACCTGCTTTCGGCCTTGGGCGTGAATCTCGAAGCCCCCCGCGAACTCCTGCCGCGGGCGCTGAGCGAGCTCGGCTTCGTGTTCTTCTTCGCCCCGGCCTATCACCCGACGTTCAAGCACATCGCCCCGGTCCGCAAGGCTCTCGCCGCGCGCGGGGAGCGCACGGTGTTCAACATCCTCGGGCCGCTGATCAATCCGGGCCGGCCTGCCCACGTGCTGCTCGGTTCGTTCTCGGCGGCGGCCGTGCCAAAGCTCGCCGACGCGCTGCAGACGCTTGGCACCCGGAGCGGACTCGCCGCCCACGGCGTCATCGAACCGGGACGCGGCATCGACGAGTTGACGACCGCCACGGTCAACCGCGTGCGCGGCATCGGCGTCCGGCGCTCGATCGACGGCGAATGGCGCGCCGGGGATTTCGGGCTCGAGCGGGGGCCGTTCTCCGATCTCGTC
>JAEUHA010000658.1 GCA_016793535.1 Opitutaceae bacterium
TCGGTTCCGGGGTGGTGCCGCGGTTTACGGGGTCAGGGCGTTACCCGTGCGCGCGGCGCGAAGGTGTAACGCCCTGACCCCATCAGATTCACCGCAGGCTGGTAAAAGCCAGCGTCGCCGCGAAGCCCAGCAGCACGACGCCGAGGGCGCGGTCGATCCAGTGGCCGTGACGGCGGAAACGCCGGCGCACGGGGTCGTGGGTGAAGAGCACGGACACGAGGCAGAACCAGGCCGCCGTCGCCGCGGCCATCCAGAGCCCATACGCCGCCTGCAGCGTCTTGGGCGTCTGCGGATGCACGACCAGCGCGTAGAGTGACAGGAAGAACAGGGTCGCCTTCGGGTTGAGCACGTTGGTCAGGAAACCCGTCACGAACGCGCTGCGCTGCGCCGGCGCGGCGGGCGGCGTCCCGGGGACTGCGGCCTCCGGCCCGGCCGCCGGCCGCGCCCGCAGCGCCTGGAAGCCGATCCACGCGAGGTATCCGGCTCCCAGATACTTCACCACCGCGAACCAGAACTCCGACCCGCGGATCAGCAGCCCAAGCCCGAGCAGCGCAGACGCGATGTGCACGAGGATCGCGCTCCCGATGCCGAGGCTGGTCCAGACGGCGATGCGGCGTCCGTGCGCCAGGCTCTGCCGCAGGACGAGCGTGAAATCCGGACCCGGACTCGCGACGGCGAGCAGGTGGGCCACCGCCACCTGGATGAACTCGACGCCGTAGTCCGGCATCACGGGACCGGTTTCACAGCGCGTTTTCCCGGAATCCGGGGTCCGCCAGCATCGCTTCGAATTGCTTTGGATCCGCGAGGTTCTTCACGCGGGAATCGTTGGGAAAGCGCTTTGCCACCTTGGCGACCAGCGCGCGGCTCGCGTCCGTCTTTCCCAGCAGGGCGAGCACGGTGATCTGCCCCAGCCAGGGTTCGACGCGCTTCTCGTCGACGGCCGCCTCGTCTTCGAACGCCCGCAACGCCTGCTGGTACGCCTCCCGGGCGCCGGCCTTGTTGCCGAGGCGCACGCGCGAGGAACCCAGTGCCACCCACGTGTCGGCATTGGGCGCCAGCTTGACCGTCCGGGCGAGCAGGCCCTCGGCCCGGGCCCATTCCCGCAGGTTGATGGCAAACTGCGCCTCGCTCGCCAGCATCGCCGCTTCCTTCCGGTCGCGTTCCGAGATTTTCTCGCGCGGCTTGCTGCAGCCCGGAGCAAGCCAGCCCAGGGCCAGCGCCCCCACCAAAACCACGGCGGTTCGAGTCGTCTTCATGATCCCCGCCATTTTCTAGGCTGCCGAACCCGGCCGTCAACGCCGGCGCAGCCCGCACCGCGGATCACATGTCAGGCGGGACATTCGCGATCGCCTCCTCGATGGTCGTGAGCCCCTCCTTCACCTTCAGCATGCTATCCTGGTGCAGGGTCTTCATGCCGTTGCGCATCGCGATCTTCTTCAGCTCGGCCGACTCGACCTCCTTGTTGATCGCGTCGATCAGCTCCTCGGTCGTCACCATCAGCTCATGGATGCCGACGCGGCCCTTGTACCCGTTGTTGTTGCACTTGGCGCAGCCTTTCGGATTCGCCCGGAAAATGGGGCCGCTCCAGCCGAGCGCCTTCTCCAGAATTTCCTTTTCCCGATTCTCGGGCGTGTGCGGCACGCGGCACTGCTTGCAGACGCGGCGCAGCAGGCGCTGGGCGCATACGCAGAGCAGTGACGACGAGATCATGAACGTCTCGATGCCCATCTCCGTGAGACGCGAGATCGTCGTCGGCGCATCGTTCGTGTGCAGCGTGGACAGCAGCAAGTGACCGGTAAGCGCGGCCTCGACCGCGATGTTGGCGGTTTCCTTGTCGCGGATTTCGCCCACGAGAATGACGTCCGGGTCCTGCCGGAGGAAGGCGCGCAGCGCCGACGCGAACGTCAGGCCGATCTGCCGGTGCATCTGCATCTGGTTCAGGCCGGGCAGCGTGTACTCGATGGGATCCTCGGCGGTGCGGATCACGACGTCGGGCGTGTTGATCTCGTTCAGCGCCGAGTAGAGCGTCATCGACTTGCCGGAGCCGGTCGGCCCGCAATGCAGGATCATGCCGTAAGGCTGACGGATGCACTCGCGGTACTTGGCCAGGTTCTCCTCGGAGAAGCCGAGCGCCGGCAGCGGCAGCGTGGTCTTCTGCTTGTCGAGGATACGCATCACGACGCCCTCGCCGTGATTGAGCGGCGCGGTCGAGACGCGCAGGTCGAGGTCGAGGTTCTTCTTCGTGAAATTCTTGAAGATGATGCGTCCGTCCTGCGGCAACCGGCGCTCGGAAATGTCCAGGTTGCACATGATCTTCAACCGCGCGACGAGGGCGGGTCCGACCTTCTTGGGCAGGCGCAGCTTCTCGAGGCACACGCCGTCGATGCGGTTGCGGACGATCACTTCCTTTTCCTGCGGCTCGACGTGAATGTCGCTCGTGCCGGAGAAAAACGCGTCCTCGATGATGCGATTGGCGAGCTGGATGATGGGGCCGGACTCCTCGCTGACGTCCTCATCGCGGAGATCGGTCTCGGGCTCGGCCTCGCCGTATTCGGCGCCGATCTGCATGACGACGTCGTCAAAGCCGGCGCCGTTTTCGTGGCTCTTGTTGAACTTTTCCTTGAGGTCCTTTTCGCGCGCGAGCAGCCGCACCACCTGCTTGCCCGTCATCTCCTGGATCTTCGTCGGGAGCGTGACCTCGAAGGGATTGGCGAACGCGACCAGCAGCATCTCGCCCACCTGACCGACCGGGAGCACGAGGTGCTCCTGGCAAAAATCCTGCGGGATGCGCTCGAAGGTCTTCGGCGAGACCTTGTAACGCGCGACATTGAACGGCGACAGGTTCAGGGCGCGGGCCTTCGCGACCAGGCACTGGAACGCCGTGACCTTGTACTCGTCCTGGAGGAGCCGGTCGAGGGCGTCACCGTTCAGTTCGTCCGGGCGTGAAGCGAGGACAGTGCGCTGCTCCGCGTCCAGCCGGCCCATTTCGACCAGCTTCGAGACGATCTGCAGCTGAATTTTTCCGAGCGGCATGGTTTATTTCGCGGCTGTCGCGAGGCCGGGCGAGGTTTGGGAGACGGAAGTCTGGGACGCGAGGTGCTCCAGGTAGTCAGCAATGGCGTCGAGGGTGGTGCCGAACCAGAGGACCCTTCCGCCCAGTAGTTTTTCCCAATGGGCCCGTACGGCGGGGCTCATGTAGTAGGCGGTCGCGACGAACGTGAACTCCTCCTCGCGATCGAACGGCACCGACCAGGTGGCCCAACACGCCGCGATATCGGTGCTCTTGCGCACTTCGTCGGGAATCTCGTAGTCGCGCAGGTCAACCAGGCCCAGACCGTCGGTTTCCACCTGATGATGCAGCAGGCTGTCCTCGCCGATCACCTTCATCTCATAGGCCAGGACGGCCAGGATGGAGCAGCGGCGGGGCTGGTCGCTGGAGACGACTTCGATGAATTTCTCGCTCGCGGACTCCAGGTCCTCGATCTTGACGAGATTGTGCTCCACCAACTGCGCCCCGAGTAGGCGGTTGGCGCGCATTATGAGTGGACGGAGCTCTTTCGACATGGATTGAAAAGCGAGCGATAGGACCAAGGTCCAAGCGTCTCGTTTTCAACCGCGCGCAAACCGGTCAACCCGTTTTAACAATTCTTTCTTGAGCGCTTCCAGCCCGTCGCCCGTGGCGCAGGAGATTTCCATCACCTCGGCTGTCTTGTACTTGCGTTTGAACTTGGCGAGGTGCCCGGCCGCCTCGGGCACATCCATCTTGTTGGCGACCACCAGGCGGGGCTTCTTCAGCATCGCCGGGTCGTAGCGCTCGAGTTCGTTCAGCAGGTGCTTGTAATCGTCGCGGGGATCGCGGGCGTCCGTCCCGGCCATGTCGATCAGGAACAGGAGGAGCGAGCATCGCTCGATGTGCCGGAGAAACCGGTGCCCCAGGCCGCGGTTTTCGTGCGCCCCCTCGATTAGGCCCGGGACGTCGGCGAGCAGCAGGCGGCGCTGACCCTTCTTCGTCTCGGGATATTCGATCACGCCGATCTGCGGATGCAGGGTCGTGAACGGATACGCCGCCGTCTTCGGCCGCGCCTTGGTCAGCCGGGTGGTCAGCGAAGACTTGCCGGCGTTGGGGAAACCGACGAGCCCGACGTCCGCGATGCTCTTCAACACGAGCCGGTACGTGCCCGTTTCGCCCGGATGCCCGGGGTTGGCCCGTTTCGGCGCGCGGTTGGTCGAGGTCTTGAAATGCGTGTTGCCCCAGCCGCCGTTGCCGCCCTTGCAGAGCACGATCTGCTGGCCGTCGGCAATCACCTCCGCCACGGGCTTCTCGGTCGCCAGGTCGATGACGACCGTGCCCAGCGGCATCTTCAGGATGCAGGGCTTGCCGTCGCTGCCATGGCAATCCGCGCCCTGGCCATGTTCGCCGCGCTCGCCGCGCCAGTGCGGCTGGTACTTGTAGTCGACGAGATTGTTGGTGTTGACGTCCCCCAGCAGGATCACGTCGCCGCCGCGGCCGCCATCGCCGCCATTGGGTCCGCCCCACGGTTCGTATTTTTCCCGCCGGAAACTGATGCAGCCCCGGCCGCCGTCACCGGCCGCGAGCTTCACGGTACATTCGTCAACAAACATGGCGCCACGATGCAGAAGGCCGCGGCTTTGCCAAGGGGGCGATTGCTGGGTGCCGGATGCGCCGGCGGCATCCTGAGCGAAACGGAGTCCACCCCACCCGCGAGGCATAGCACCAAAGTAGTGGACCGACGGCCACCGTACGCCTTGAAACCTCTCGCCTCGGCCCTGCAATTGGCTCAGTTCCAACGCCGCCTCCCCACCCCTCGCACGCCTTGATCACGGCTCCCGCAGCAAGCCTGACCTGAGCGGGTGAGACCTCATTTCCTTTTCCCCATGACCTGTCGCCTTCGTTCCCACCTCCGTCGACTCCCCGGCCTGCTGATTCTCCTTTCCCTTTTCGCCGGCGTGGCGTCGGCCGCCGATTCCAGTGCCGGTCCCGCCGCCGGCAATGCCTCGTCCCGTTCTTCCACCGGCACCGGGTCGGTCGAAGGCCGCGTCAAGAACGCCGCCACCGGCGCCTACCTCAACAACGCCCGCGTCGCCGTCGCCGGCACGACCCTCCTCGCGTTCACCGACGAGTCGGGCACGTTCCGGCTGAGCGGCGTCCCCGTCGGCGCCCGCGCGCTCGAGGTGTTCTACACCGGGCTCGACGTCCGCCAGGTGACCGTCGCCGTCACGGCCGGTCAGGCAGTGACCGTCGACGTGAGCCTGACGAGCGCCGCGCGTTACGGCGCGACCGACGTCGT
>JAEUHA010000593.1 GCA_016793535.1 Opitutaceae bacterium
GACCGGGGCACGCCGGCGGCACCTGCGCTCACGACGGAGGCGCGCGTGGTGCTGCACGCGCGGCGCCGCCGGGCCGCGCTCTTCGACGACAGTGCCGGCGCGGCGGTGATGGAGGTGTCGACGCTGCGGCGCGACCGGCGCGTGTGCGCGCAGCTCGAGGCAGGCGGATACCTTCGCTTCAACGACGTGAACCTGCAGGGCATCGCGCAGATCGCGTGCGAGGTCTCGGCCGGGGCGGGTCACGGCGGCACCCTCGAGTTCCGGGCGGGTCGACCCGACGGTCCGTTGCTCGGCGCCGTCGAGGTGCCCGAGACAGGCCGGTGGGAAGACTGGCGCACGGTCACGGCCGCCGTGCGTGATCCGGGGGGCGTGCAGGATCTCTACGTGGTGGCGCGAGGCGCACCCGGACGGGCGGCTAAGCGCCTGAACCTCGACGTGCTCGAGTTCGTGGCCGCAGCCGGGCAGAACGTTTCCGCGCGATGACACGCCCCGACTTTACCGCTGGACACCCTGCTGTTGTCGTTACGTCTCTGCCCTTCGTCGTGTAACCCCGGTTCCCCCCGTTCCCATGCCTTCGTCGTTTTCCCTCCCGTTCCGCCTGGTCGGCCAGCTCGTGCTCCTGTGCGGGGTGATGGCGTCCGGCGAGGCGCGCGCAGCCGCGGCGCCGGCTCATCCCGCCGCGGTCCAGATGCTCGTTCCCGGCTTCACGGTGCGCGAGCTGCCGGTCGAACTCACGAGCCTCAACAACATCGAGTACGCGCCCGACGGGCGACTCTTTGCCGGCGGCTATGACGGACGGTTTCATGTCCTGCGCGACACCGATGGCGACGGGCTCGAAGACAAGGTCGACACGTTCTCGAACCAGCCGAGCCCGAATTATCCGCTCGGCATCGCGGTGAAGGACGGCGAGCCGTATTTCGTCCTGACGGGCGAGGTCATCCGGTTTCGCGATCGCGACGGCGACGGCGTGCCCGAAACGCGGGAAGTGTTTGCCACCGGCTTCGATGATCCCGCGCTCGCGAAAGTCAGCTACCTGCTGCGCCGCCGGGTCGACAATGCCATGGCGGTCGCGTTCGGGCCCGACGGCGCGCTCTACGTCACCATGGGAGGGGCGGCCTACCGCAATCCCTACTGGACCGACGAGAAGACAGGCCTCAACCACTACGCGACCGACAAGCGCCGCGGCTGCCTCCTGCGCATCACGCCCGACGGCAAGGTCGAGCAGCTCGCGAGCGGACTCCGCTACATCATGTCGCTGCAGTGGAACCGCCACGGCGACCTCTTCGCGACCGAGCAGGAAGGCGCGACGTGGGTGCCCAACGGCAATCCCTTCGACGAGCTGCTGCACCTGCAGCCGGGGCGCCACTACGGTTTTCCGCCGCGCCATCCGGTGCACCTGCCGAACGTCATCGACGAGCCGAGCGTGTGGGATTTTGCGCCGCAGCATCAGAGTACGTGCGGCTTCCGGTTCAACGGACCCGCGCCGGGCCGCGGCCGCTTCGGGCCGGCGGGGTGGGCTGACGACGCGCTCATCACCGGCGAGTCGCGCGGCAAACTCTGGCGCACGCAGCTCGCGAAGACCGCGGCCGGCTATGTCGCGCGCACTGACCTGATCGCCGCCATCGGGCTGCTCGCGGTCGACTGCGCGATTTCGCCGCAGGGTGATCTCGTCATCTGCTGCCACACCGGCGCCCCGGACTGGGGCAACGGTCCCACGGGCCGCGGCCGCATCTTCAAGATCAGCTACACCGACCCCGCCGCGCCGCAGCCCGTGCTGACCTGGCCGGCGAGCGAGACGGAGACGGTCATCGCGTTCGACCGGCCGCTCGATGCCGCCGCTTGGTCGGGTGTCGCCGCACGCACGACCATCGACTCCGGGCGCCATGTCGCCGCCGCGGACCGGCTCGAGACGATTCGCCCGGGCTACGCGGTCGTGAAGGCGCAGCAACGGGAGCCCCGCGGGGCGGTGGCGGTGAAGTCGGCCCGGCTCGCGCCTGACCGTCGCAGCGTCGTGTTCTCGACCGCGCCCCGCACCTCGGCCGTCAACTACGCCGTCGCGGTCGCCGGCCAGCTCGACACGGCGCACGATCTTTCCGGAGTGGCGGCGGAGTGGCGCGGGGCGGATGGGGCGCGCTGGTCGGGCTGGCTGCCGCATGCCGACTTCACCGTCGCCCGGGCCTTCACCCGCGGCAGCGCGCCGCACGACGCGCTCTGGCGGCAGACCGCGGGCCGCGGCACGCTCACCGTGCGCACGCAGCTCGACCTGTGGCAGATGCTGCAACCCGCCACCCAGCCCGGCTCGGTGCTCGACTACGTCCCCGAGCCCGAGACCGTGACGGTGGTCTTCACGAGCGACGCATCGCTGCAGGTCGAGGCGCCCGGCGCGCGGGTGGAGCGTCGGAGCGACCGGGAGGTGCGGCTCACTGTGGCCGGGACGAAGGAGGACGTCTGGTCGGCGGTGACCCTCACCGTCGCCACCTGCTGCCGTTTGCGCAGCCCGGGGCGCACGACCTGGCGCCGCGCCCGATCCCGGAGATCGCCGGCGCCGACTGGCACGCCGGCCGCGCGCTGTTCAACGGCAAGGCCGCCTGTGCCACCTGCCATGAACTGCGCGGGGAGGGGAAGCGGGTCGGCCCGGAGCTCGGCAACCTCGTGCACCGCGACTACGCGAGCGTGCTGCTCGACATCACCGACCCCAACGCGGCGATCAACCCGGATGCGGTCGGCTACGTCGTCACGCTGAAGAACGGGCAGTCGCATGTCGGCACCCGGCTCGGCGAGTCCGCGTACGAGCTGCAGATTGCGCAACCCGGCGGCGCGGTCGTGAAGATCAAGAAGTCGGACATCGCGCAGACCGAACCCATGACGGTCTCGCTCATGCCGCCCGGCCTCGACCGGACGCTGACGCCTGGGGAGCTCCGCGACCTCATGGCGTACCTGCTCACCATTCCCGCGACCGGCGCCCGGCCATGAACCGTCTCCTGCTGCCAATTTTCCTTTGCTGCACCGTGGCGGGCTTCGCCGCGCAGCCCAAGGCGGCGGCACCGAAGGCGCGTCCGGGCGGACCGGCCGGCGGCCGCGGCGTGACCGACGTGCAGATGCTCGGGCCGGGGTTCACCGTGCGCGCGCTGCCGCTCGAGCTGCCGAACCTCAACGCCGTCCGCTACCGCGCCGACGGCAAGCTCATCGCGCTCAGTTTCAGCGGCAAGGTGTACGTCCTGACCGACACCGACGGCGACGGCCTGGAGGACAAGGCCGCCGTGTTTTACGAGCCGCCGGCCCAGCACCTGTCGCTCAACCTCTTGCTCACTCCGCCCGGCTACCGCCATGGCAACGGGGTCTTCATCGCCCGCAAGGGCGCGCTCGTGCTCGAACTCGACACCGACGGCGACGACCGGGCGGACAAGGAGGTCGTCGTCGCCTCGGGGTGGGAGACGCCGAAGCGGTTTCCCGGCGGCGCGACCGATACGGTGGGCGTCGCGCTCGACGCGCAGCAGCGGCTCTGGTTCAGCCTCGGCGCGGCGAATTCACAAAACGGATACCTGCTCGAGCAGGGCGTCGGCAGCTACCGGATCACGAGCGAGCGGGGCGCGCTGCTGCGGATGCCGCCGGACCTCTCGCGGCGCGAGATCGTCGCGACGGGCATCCGGGCCGCGTTCGGCCTCGCGTTCAATGCGGCCGGGGACCTCTTCGCCACGGACCAGGAAGGGGCCACCTGGATGCCGAACGGCAATCCCTTCGACGAACTGCTTCACCTCCAGCCTGGGCGGCACTACGGGTTTCCGCCCCGCCACCCGAAACACCTGCCCGACGTGATCGACGAGCCGAGCGTCGTCGACTACGGCCCGCAGCACCAGAGCACCTGCGGCCTGTTCTTCAACGAGCCGGTCAACGGCGGGCCGGTCTTCGGTCCGGCGTGGTGGCGCGGCGACGCCTTCGTGGCGGGCGAGGCGCGTGGCAAGCTCTACCGGACCAAGCTGGTTCGGACGCCGTCGGGCTACGTCGGGCATACCCAGATCATTGGCGCGGTCGGCTGGCTCACGATCGACCAGTGCGTGACGCCCCGCGGGGACCTGCTCGTTTCCGTGCACAGCGGTCCGCCCGACTGGGGCACCGGGGCGACGGGGACGGGCCGGCTCTTCCAGATTGCGCGCACCGATCCCGCGGCGCCGGCGCCGGTGCTGGCCTACGCGGCGGGACCCTCGGAATGGCGGCTCGAGTTCGACGCCCCCGTGCCGGCCGGCGTGCTCGCGGGGCTCGCCGAAGGCCTGCGGGTGACCGAGGGG
>JAEUHA010000652.1 GCA_016793535.1 Opitutaceae bacterium
CGGACGCCCTCGTCCGCATTCCGACCGAGGCGGACGAGGGCGTCCGCGCTCCCATCACTACTTCGTGCTCGCCCCGTCCGACTGCAGCCACGCGAACAGATCCCGCAGCTGCTGCGGCGTCAGCGCATTCAACAACCCCTCCGGCATGAGCGACACGCCGGAATCCTCCATCGCAGCGATCCGGTCGCGCGGGATTTCCGTCCGCGCCCCGTCGGCCGCACCGAGCGTGATACTGCCGGCTGATTCCGCCGCGACGAAGCCGTTCAGCACGCGACCGTCCGTCGTCTTCACCGTGTAGTTGAGATACTCCTTCCGGATCACCGCACTCGGATCGACCAGGCTCGTCAGCATGAAGTCCTTGTCCCGCCGGTTGGCCGTGGTGAGGTCCGGCCCGATCGTGCCACCCTCGCCGTGCAGCCGGTGACACGCCGCGCAGAGCTGCGTGTAGAGAACGCGTCCCCGCTCGGGCACGCCGGGCGGCTTGTCGCGCTGCAGGTTCAGGTCGTTGTTGAAACGCCGCACGACCGAAAGCTTGTCCTCCGGCGTGTCGTTCACTTTGCCCCAGTGCTTGCGCACGAGGGCGTTGAGCGCCGGATCCGCAAACTGCGCGACGCCCTGCACCTCTCCCTGCGGCACCTCGCGCGCCGCAAGCCGGCCGGAATCGACGGCGGTGAGAAGTGCCGCCGCGCCGGCTTTCCGCGACAGCAGCACGGACCTCACCCGCGACCGCAATGCGGGTGAAAGCCGGGGATACTCGCGCAGCAACCCCGCCGCGACATCCGGGGCCCCGAACGCCTGCAGTGCCTCGATGGCCGCCTGCTTCACCGGCTCGGGCGACGGGTCAGCCACCCACGCCAGAAACCGCGCCGCGTCCTCCGGCCGCGCCGGATCGGCGAGACTCTTGATCAGGCCCGCCCGCCCGGCGGCGTCACGTTTCCCGTCGCCCGCCAGCGCCAGGGCCCGCGCCCGCGCCGGTCCATGCCCGAGCCAGACCAGCAGGCGCAGCAGTGCCTCGTCCTGCGTGTCCGGCGTCCAGTCGGCCAGCACCTGCTGCACGAGGGCCGGCGGCAGGTCGTCGAGCCCGAGCCGCCGCGTGGCCGCCCGCTGCCGCAGGCCCTGCTCGAGCGCCTGGCGCAGGATCGCGCGGTCTGTGCCGACGGGTTGCGCCGCCAGCAGCGTCGCGCTCGCGCGCAGGGCATCCTGCGAGCCCTCCGCCCCGTAGCGCCGGACCAGCCGGGGCAGCAGAGACTGCCGGGCGAGCCGGGAATTCCACGCCGCCGGACTGGCGAACAACGCCACCGCGCGGTCGAGACCGGCCACGGCGTGCCGCTCCACCGCCCACCACACTTGCAGCGGCAGGAACGGATCGGCCGCATCGCGATCCTGCACCGCCACGCGGTGCGCCACCCCCAGCCCGGCCTCCGGCCGCAGCCGCGCGGCGGTCGCGGCGAGCTGCCCGCGGACCTTCGCGTCGGGTTCGGCGGCCGCGAGCGAAAGCAGCGCGGCTTCCGTCGCCGGCGCGACCTCCTCCTGATCGCCGAGCAGCCGCACCGCCCAGCGCCGGATCCGCGGCGAAACATGCTGGAGCTGCGCACGGAGCCAGGCCTCGTCGGCGCCGCCGCTCGTGTGGAGCGCCCAGAGCGCCTCGAGCGCGAGCTGGCTGTCGCCGCCCCGCGCCACCATGTCACGCAGTCGTGGATACAACGACGCGTCGCGACGCGCCGTCAGCGCCGAGCGCGCCTGGCGCACGTACCAGTTGTTGGGCTGCGCCAGCAGCGCGAGCAGCGCTTCGCCGGACAACCGCGCGATCGAACCGCCGGGCACCACGCGCGCGAAAGCCTGTGCCGCCGACCCACCGGCCGCGGCCTGCGCTTGAATCCGGTACACGCGGCCGTTGCTGCGATCCCACTCCGCGTCCGGGTCCGGGTGCGACATCCGCTGGTCGGACCAGTCCGCCACGTACACCGCACCGTCCGGCCCGGCAATCGTGTCGGCGGGCGCGAACCAGGTGTCGTTCGCCACCAGCAGGTGCCCGTTGAACTGCCCCTTGAACGTCGTGCCCCACGGTTCGAGTGCGCTCCATTGCACCGTGTGCTCGAGCAGGTCGTTCGCGACGAAGCGGCCGCGGTACTCCGGCGGAAACGTGTCGCCCTGGTAGATCGTGCCGCCCGGCGTGACGTGAAACCCCTTGTAGGCCGCCGCCGGCACGCGCTCGAAATAACCGAAGGTGTACGGATTGTGCAGTTCGCCGTGCTTCGCGAAGCTCTTCGCGTAGTACGCGCCCTGCACCATGTGGATCATCCGGAAGCTGACGTAGCGGCCGGGAAACGGCGCCGGCGCGTCGATGCTCCACGCGGGCACGCCGCCGCCGCCGTTGGTGCTGGCGAAGAACTCGCCGTCCTGGTCGTAGTCCAGGCCCCACATGTTGCCGCCGCCCTCGGTGAACAACTCGAAGCGCCGGCTGATCGGGTGATAGCGCCAGATCGCCTGCTGAAACTCGAGGCCCCGCACCTTCGCCGTCACCGTGCTGCCCTGGCACCCGTACAGCCAGCCATCGGGACCAAAGATCAGCGAATTCGCGAAGGACTGCGCGTCCTCGATGCCGAAGCCGCTCAGCAGGACCTCCGGCGCTGTATCCGGAATGTCATCACCGTCGCGGTCCGGATAGAAGAGCAGGTACGGCGCCTGCAGGACGAACACGCCGCCGTGGCCGAAGGCGATGCTCGTGGCCAGGTTCAGCCCGTTGACGAAGTCCCGCGCGCGGTCGGCCACGCCGTCGGCGTTCGTGTCCTCAAGAATCGTGACCCGGTCCGCCCCGCGCGGCCCGTGCGGCGGCGGCTCCGGCACCTTGTCGTAAACCGTCCGGAAGTAGCGGTCGACCTTCACGCGCTTCAACCCGGCCGGATTCGGATACTGCAGGTACTGCACAACCCAGAGCCGCCCGCGGGCGTCGAATTCAAGACACACCGGTTGCGCCATCATCGGCTCACTCGCGACCAGGTTCACCGCGAAACCCGGCGCGACCGTCATGCGTTTCACCGCCTCGGCCGGCGGAAAGCCCTGGGCCGACGCCACCGCGGCCGCCGCGAGAAAGAACGCGCCGAAGTGGAACACCCCGCTCATCGGCGCGCCGCCCGCAGCTTCGTGCGGAGTGCGATCGTATCCAGGTCGACGATGGCCGCGCGCGGACCGGCTTTCTTCACCAGGTCACAGATCATATCGATGACTTTGAACTCGGGATCGACGTAGCAGAGGATCGACGGGTGCGAGAGGTAGTCGAACACCGCGCGGTGCTCGATCGCCCATTCGACGCCGGCGCGGATCGCGGTCATGAAGCTCTCGAGCTTCCACTTCCCGGTGCGAAACGCCGCCACGTCGCTGATCGGGCTCATCGGGATGTCGATCAGTCCCGTGGGATAGGTGAACGGCTGCGCCTCGGCCTGCGCTTTCACGATGCCGGCGATGATCTCGGGGGTGGGCGCGCCGCCCGGCGGCCCGATCTCCGTCCGCGGCACGAAGCAGCTCACCCACGGAAAACCAAGGTCGAGCAGCATCCGCTGCACGTCCTCGCGGCCGTGCAGTCCGGTCGCGAAGCCACCCGGGGTGCGAAACCCCGCCGGCGTGATCCCCGCGCGCTCCTGCATGGCGCGCGTGGTCATCGTGATGTTCTCCCGAATCGCCTGCTCCGCGGTCTTGCCCGCGATGAGCCAGGGCGAGCGCTTGAACCGGAACTGCACGTCCTCGGGTTTCTTCGCCAGCACGTAGACGTGGTCGTAGGTGTGGTTGCCGATCGGATGGCCGCCGGCCGCGATGGTCTTCACCCAGTCGACGCTTTCGTGCTCCAGCACCTGGCCGACGAGGAAATAGTGGATCACGCCGCCGCGCGCCTTCACGCGCTGCGCCGCGTCGACGCAGTAGCGCTTGGTCACGTCGTTGAGATTGCCCTTCTCGTAATCCCAGTGGGTGTTCTCCCACTGCGGGAAATTGCGGGACATCTCCATGTCGAGCGTGATGGCGATCAGCGCGCGATCGGGATCGGCGGCGAGGTCGCGCCTCGCCTCCTGGGCCCGGCCATGGGAGCGAAGGAACAGACCGCCGCCGGCCAGCGCGGAGGCGGCAAGAAAACCGCGGCGGGAAAGCCGGGAATGCGAGAACGACGGGGGATTCATAAGGAGAAGGAGGTGCCGGTTACCGCGCGGGCGCCGGCCAGTTGAGATGCCGGTGGAGGAAATCATACGTCACCGCACCGTCGATGCGATGCGGTCCGTCGAAGAAGGCGATCGTGGAGCGTTCGGGAATACCGAGCTTGGTGTAGAGCCGCCGCACCTTGGCGTATTCGCCGGCCACCCACTCGTCGCGCGCGACGCCGTCATCGTGTCCGCGCTCGACCATGAACGGCCGCGGGGCGATCAGCGCCGCCATCTCTGCGTGGTTAAACGTATGGCCGAGGTCGAATTCGTACACCTCCCAGACGTTGTTATACATCATGCTGTGGATGTGGTCGACGGTGACGTTCTTGTAGACCCACTCGTTGAAGTCACCGGATGCGATCACGACCGCGTACTGCTCGAGCAGCGCGGGCACGCGCACCGCGGTGTTGCCGCCGTACGAGAGGCCGTAGAAGCCGATCCGCTGCGGATCGACGAACGGCAGCGACGACAGCCAGCGCAGATGCTGCTGATGCTGCACTGTGGTCGCGGCAAACAGGGTTTTTCCCACGGGGTGCGCGAGCCGCTGCAGATGGCGGAATTCGTTTCCGCCGCGGTAGTAGTTGTGCGGCGCATACGTGATGAAGCCGCGCTCGGCCAGCCGCGTGGCGTAACCCTGGTAGACCTTGAACGCCCGGCTCTCGGGGTTCGCATCGACGACATCGGCCGGCACGCCCTCGAGTCCGTGCTGGCAAACCACCACCGGCCGCCGCTCGCCCGGCCGAAGGTCCTTCGGCACGAGCAACTGGCCCCACGCGAAAAGTCCGCCGTCCACGTCGAGCACCACCTCGTACACCGAAATCCGCGGCAAGTCCGCGAGGAGCCGCGTGCGCGCGTTCGGCGGCACGGTCGGCGCGGGGTAACGCCCGATCAGATTGTCCCACATGCTGGCGCGATACTTCGCGCTGATCGCCGGCCACGCGGCGGCCGTCGTGGGCTTCGCGTCCGCCCAGAACTTGTCCCGCACCCCGGCCGACACCCGCATCAACGCCTGCGAGTGCTCGACGAGCTGTGCCACCTGCCGCTGCTGGCGCGCGCGCGACGCCGCGGTGTCGGACGTCGCAACTTTGGTGCCGGGCGTGACGGCCGGCAGCGCGGCCCGGACGCCGAGTTGCTCGAGCAGCGCCTGCAGGGCCGGACCGGAGCCGGCGGGCACCGTCGCCCCGCCGGTACCGGCGATCAGGGCGAGGCGCGGACGGATCGTGTTCTGCCCGGCAAAACACGACTCGGCCCGCGCCACCTCGGCGCGCACGCGGGCCAGCGCCGGCGTGACGATCCTACCCGGCGCACCGGAAAGCCGGCGACCCGGTCTGAGTTCCGGCGGACCGCTGACCGGGGGTGCCGCGCTGTAGTCGACCACGAGGCCACGGGGCGCAATGAGGCTGGCGAGTTCCGCGTCGCCGAACTCGGTGAGCAGTCCGAACACGTCGCGATAGATCGGCTCG
>JAEUHA010000657.1 GCA_016793535.1 Opitutaceae bacterium
AAGGCGCCACTGGCGGACGTCGTGGCGCAGTTCAACCAGCATGCGGCCACTTCCCCGCAGGTGCGGATCGAACTGGGCGACCCGTCGCTGGGCCGGCTGCGGGTGGGCGGAAGCGTGCGGCTCGACCAACCCGAGGCGTTCGCCCGGTTGCTCGAACGCTCGTTTGGACTGCGCGCCCGGCACGACGGTGACGTCATCATCCTGCACCGGGATCCGTAGCGCACCACGGTCGGCCGCGTAGGGGTTTTCTCAGTTTCGGCCGTCTCGCTGGTATGACCTCACCTCACGCACCCCGCCGCCGCGCCTGGCGCGCCGTTTGGTTTCGCATCGTGTGCGCTCTTGCCGTTGCCGGCCTCTCGCTGTCCGCCCGCGGAGCGGAAAGTGCGCACCGTCGGACTTTCGACCTACCCGCCGGCGAGGCGGCCGCGATGCTGCGACGCTTCTCCACCCAGGCAGGCCACCCGGTGATATTTCCCGACGACGCCCTCGAAGGTGCGCGCACCCAGCCGGTCAGCGGCACCTACACCGCGGCCGAAGCGCTCGAGCGAATGCTCGCCGGCACCCGACTGACCTTCGTCCGCGACGAGCCTTCGGGGTCATTCGCCATCCGCGGTTCAACCCGCCCGCCGCCCGCCGCCTCGCCGCAAGGCAGCCGGCCGCGTCCGCCCGCCAGCCCTGGACCGGCGGACGCCAACGGGCGCGACACGCCGATCGAGCTCAGTCCGTTCACGGTCAGCGCCGATGGGGACGAGAGCTGGCTCGCCACCAGCACGCTGGCAGGCAGCCGGCTCAACACCCCGCTGCGCGACACCGGCGCCTCCATTTCCGTGCTCACCTCCGAATTCCTCAAGGACCTCGGCGCGATCGAGCTCTCGGACGCGGTGGGCTACGCGGTGAACGTCCATATGGACACCAACGAGGGCACCAACGTGAACGACAACGGCTCGATGTTCAATTTCGACGCCTCGCGCGTGCGCATCCGCGGCGTCGAGGCCACAGTCACGCGCAACTATTTCCGCTGGGGCCTCCAATCCGATTCCTACAACTCGGACCGGATCGAGGAGAACCGCGGGCCCAACTCGATCCTCTTCGGCATCGGTTCGGCCGGCGGCGTCGTCAACACCCTCACCAAACGCGCCAACCTCAGCCGCAATTTCCAGCAGGCGAGCCTCGTGGTCGGCTCGGACGACCTGTATCGGGGAACCTTGGACGTCAACCGCCGGCTGCTCGACGGCAAACTCGGCCTCCGGCTCAACACCGTCTACAGCGAGATGGGCAGCTTCCGGCACCACGCGTTTACCGACACCCAGCGCGCGCACCTCGCCGCGACCTGGCAGGCCCGCCCCGCCACGCAGCTTCGCGTCGATTATGAGATCGGGTTGATCGAGAGCGTGGGTTCGCGCCCCGCGCCCGCCTATGACGGCGTCGGTCTCTGGCGCGCCGCCGGCGCTCCCACGGTTGCGACTCCGCAAACGTCCAACCTCGGGCCCCGCGGCCTGACCCAGTACGCCACCAACGCCCGCCGGCTCACCTACCTCGAGCAGGCCGGCGCCGTATTCAACTACCAGGGACAGAACCGCGCCACCGGCAACAGCGACCCGATCCTCGACGCCCGCGTGGTCGACTTCTCGGTGAACCCCGTCGGACCGTACAACCGCCGCGACGCCAATTTCCAGGCGTTCACCGCGATCTGGGAGCAGCGGCTCGGCCGCCACACCTTCGCCGAGTTGTCGCACAACCTCCAGTTCGTGAACCGCGAGACCTTTGTTGCCGGCCAGGGTCGCGTCGAAAACGCCACGCTCTACGCCGACCCGCACCAGTTCCTGCCCAACGGCCAGCCGAATCCCTTCGCCGGCCGGCTGATGTTCGAGGGCGGCCGCTGGAACACGTCCACGCAGCGTCAGAAATCACACAACACGCGCCTGATGTTTTCGCACGAGGCTGACTTCGGCCGGTGGGGCAACTACCGCGCCGCCATCATGGGCGAGCACGAGTGGCGGAAGGACATCAACCGCAACTGGGTCGAGGTCTGGGAGGGCCGGCCGTTCAATACCGCGCCAGAGAACGACCAAAACCATGTCTGGCGTCGCTTCTACGTCACCGAGGGCGACTGGGCCACGTACCACTCCGGCACCGGACCGCTCAGCGGGCTGCTGCGCAACGTGCCCGATCCCACGACGCCGGGCCGCGCGCTCAACTCCACCTGGGTGCCGTTCAACCAGGCGGGGCAGCGGGATGTCGTCGAACACCAGGACACCGCGCTCGTTGGCGGCCATGCCCGCTACCTCTCCGGCCGCGTCATCCTCGGCGTGGGCGTGCGCAAGGACATCCTCCATCTCCGCACCGCCCAGGCGCAACGCGACCCGGCCAACAACCAATGGTCACTCGGCGCGCCGAACGTCGTCCGTGAACACGAGAAATACGAGGGCACCACGCGCACGCTCGGCGCCGTCGGCCACCTCACGCGCCAGATCTCCCTCTTCTACAACTTTTCCAACAGCATCAACGTTCCGAATGCCCAGCACCGCATCCTGCCCGACGGCCGCACCCCGCCCAACTCCGAGGCGCGCGGCCAGGACTTCGGCCTGCGCTTCTCCTTCTTCGATGACCGGCTCTCCGTGCGCCTCAACCGCTACACCGTCGACATGATCGGCGCGACGGGCGGCGGCTTCAGCGGGTCGGTCGACAATCCCACCGGCCTCAACAATCGCATCCTGACCGCGCTGCTGAACAACGGCCTCATCACTGCGGCCGAGGTCGACGCCCGCACGTTCACCACCAATGAGGCCACCATCGACCGGAAGCTCGAGGGCTATGAGTTCAGCCTCAACGGCGCCGTGACGAAAAACTGGCGGCTCTCCGCCACCTACTCGTACAGCGACGGCTACGACAGCAACATCGCCCCGGAAGTGAAGGCATGGGCGGCGGAGACGATTCCCTGGTATCTTCGATACGGCAACGTGGTCACCGGCGCCGTCGGCACCAACGGCCAGCTCATGACCGTCGCCGAGTCCGTGGCGCAGTGGGAAGCCGACGTCCAGCGACTCCGCTGGATCCGCGAGGGCGATCTCATCCTCGGCAACCGCAAGCACAAGTTCAGCCTCCTGGCCCGCTACGCGTTCGATCGTGGCCCGCTCAAGGGCCTGTTCGGCGGCGCCGGTTATCGGCACCAGAGCAAGGCCCCCACCGGCTTCGACGTGAACTCGAAGCTCCTCTACAGCGCCGCCCAGGGGGAGACCGACGCCTTTCTCGGCTACCGCCTGCGCACCTCGTTCGGCTTCCTCAAAAAGGGCCTCAGCCTCCAGCTCAACGTGAAGAACGTCCTCGACGAAACTGACCCGCGCATCACGACCTGGCGTGAGGACGGCGTGCGCGTGAGTCGCGCGCTCATCGTCGCCCCGCGCTCCTGGCGGCTCACGGGCGGCTTCGACTTCTGAACCAG
>JAEUHA010000066.1 GCA_016793535.1 Opitutaceae bacterium
AGAAGGTCCGGCTGTTTCCTTCTTCTGTTTCTGGCCGCCTGCTCCCTCGCCGCCCAGACCGACTCCCCGCTCGGCCGCCGCATCGTCGAGGTCCGTTCACGCCCGGCGTCACTGCCGCCCGCGCAGCTGTCGCTGCAGCCCGGTCAGATCCTGACGTCCGCCGCGCTGTCAGCCGCGATGAACGAGATCAAGGACCACCTCGGCCGGCGCGCCGAGGCCGCCGCGGCCCTCACCGGCGGCGGCAGCCTGAGTTTCACCTACGTCACGGCCGACTTCGATCTCCAGCCTCCCGGTCATCCGGGAAACGACGCCGTGGGCGTCACCCTCAGGCCCTTCCACTTCAGCCTGCCGCTCGAAGATACCGGCTCCCGCGTGCTGCCGATCCCGCGCGACCTGGGCTTCAGCCTCGCGCCGGGCCGGCGCGCTCCGCTCGCGCTGCCCGCGACGGTGACGTTTGGTCGCGACCGCGTGCTCGGGCCGACGGTGGGCGGACGCTGGCTGGTGCAGGCGGGACCGGCCCCGGCGGACGAGTCCCGCGCGCGGCTCTTCCGGCTCCGGCTCGACGGCCTGACCTCGCTGGATTCCGCGCTGTATTCAGCCAGCGGTGACGTCCGGGCCGGCCGCGAATGGGCCTCCGGCCTGCTGCGGCAGGTCACGGGCGGGCTCGAGGGCTCCGCGGCCCTGACCCCGCGCGGCGCCGGGCGGTACGATCAGCGGCGCTGGGGCGGAGCGGCGGGCGTGGCGCTGGCCCTCAACGCCAACACGCGCCTGCGGTTCGACACCCGCTACGGGACAGCGCGTCACCGCTTCTCGGATACCACGGCGGCCGCCGGCTGGGCGGACACGCGGGAGCAGGCCGGCCGGGCGCTCTTCGAGACCATCCCGCCCCGGGCGCTCGGCTTCCTGCGCGCCGCCGTGTGGCTCGAGCACCTCGAACCCCGCCCCGGCCCGGCGGCCCGGCGGCTCGTCGTCCGGGCGGGCTACGCGAAGGAGTTTCCGCTCGGCCCCAACCGCAGCATCGGGGTGGAGATCATCGCCGGCGCCGGCCAGACCTGGGGCGCCCCGGACGCGCCCCGCCGCTACTTCGCCGGCGGCAGCCAGGGCGAGTTCCTCTACGAAAACGCCGCGGCGCCCGCGCTCGCCGCGATCCCCGACGGGCCGCTGCTCCGCAGCCTCGGCAAGGCGCAAGGCGGACTGCGACCGGCTCCGTCCGCCGTCCGCGGCGGCACGCGCTTCAGCCACCTGAATCTCAACGTGTCCCTGCCGGTTCCCCGTTGGTCCCGCCCGCTGATTCCCGACGAGGTGACCGACCTGCCCGGCCCCGACGGCACGCCGCAGACCTTGAAGCAGATCCTCCGCTCCCAGGTCGACCGCACCGGCCCGAACCTGCTGCAGTCGAGCCTGCAGGTGTCGGACAAACTCACCCCGGAGGAGGCCCGGCTCCGGGCGAACCAGATCTTCGGCGAGATCCAGCCCGCGACCCATTTCGTGATCGACCAGGCCAATGTCTTCGCCGTGAAGCCGCTGCTGCTATTCGATATCGCTGAGCTGGAGTCGGGCCCGGAGCGCGCGTCGTGGACCGCCGCCGGCGCCGGCCTGCAACTCGTGATCGTCACGGCCAAATTCGAGGCCGGCTACATGCACACCCTCAGCGGGCCGAGGTTCGGCTCACGCGGGAACGTCTTCGCCCGGCTGGGGTTCGAGCGGTTGTTCTGAGGCTGGATGCCTTGCCCACGGAACACACGGAATACCCGGATGCGTGTCCGGTTTCCGTGTATTCCGTGTGTTCCGTGGGCCGACTGCCGGGCCCGCTACGCACGTTCCACCGCGAATCGCACGGTCACCCGCCCCTCGTAACGCGTGAGGTCCACCGTGCCGCGTGCGTCGACCGGCAGGGTCTGTGCACCGATCGTGGCTTCGCGCACGCGCCAGCCGTCCGGCACCCGGGCGCGCAGCAAGGTCCGCTCGGGGCGACTGCGACCCGGCAGCGCCACCTCGGCGATCACCTCGCCCTGCGCCAGCCGTGACATCAGCGCCACCGACACCTCACCGAACGCGGTCGGCGCCCGGTCGACCCGGATCGCCTGGCCGTCCTCGAGCCAGCGGCGCGGCGTCGCGAACAGCAAACGCAGCGTCTCCGGCCGGCCATCGTCGCTCAGGTCCCAGTCCTGCACGAGCAGGTGGCGCAGCAGGGAAAGAAAGTGCGCGTTCGCGGCGCTGTTGGGCGGACAATAGAACACGCGGCCGCCGGCGTCGTACGGTGTGAGTGCCGCGCCCTCGCCCGAGACGAACGTGTTCCGCGTGAATCCCTGCGCCAGCATGCCATAGAAGCTCACCAGCGCCCGCTCGGGTTCATCGCGGCGCAGCGTGTCGAGGGCATAGCGCGTGCCGTAGAGCGGATTCACCCGGTGCTCGCCGGGCCAGAAGTTGAACTCGTCCCCACCCGACCGCACCATGCCCATGAACAGGCCGCCATGCTGCTCCTGGTAGCGCGGGATCCAGTTCTCCTCCGGGCTGCCCACCGGAAAGATCCCGCTGCCGATGGTGTAGCCGATGATGATGTTCCAGTAGCTGCCGATCCGGCTGCGCACGATCGGCGTGTGCGCCGGCTCGTCGCTCAAGAGTGCCACGGGCACGAAGGGCGGCGAGGTCTCGCGCCGCGCGCTCTGCGCGATCGCCGCGAGCACCTGCGGACGAAACTCCGCCGCGACGCCCGCGAGCCGGGCCGCCTCCGCCGTCTCCCCGATTTCCCCGAGGACCGCACTCAGGTCCCGCAACGCCCGCCAGGCATGCGCGCTCACGTTCACCGCCTGGGCCGGCGTGCTGATGTCGCCCGCGTAACGCTCTGCCGGATACAGCCCGTGCGGCCCGGTGCGGCCGTCGACGAGCCGCGTCACCTCCTTCGCCCAGCGCGGCTGCAGGGCGCGGACGAACGCGGCGTCGCGGGTCTGCCAATACGTGCGCACGACGTTCATCACCTTGAAGCCCGCCTGGTGGTTCTCCAGGCCCTGGCGCGTGAAATCGAGCAGCGGGCCGATCAGCCGCCGCATCTCGTCCGGGAAGCCCCACGCCAGCAGCGCGAGCGCCGCATCACTGCCCTCGGCCTCATACAGACGGTCGTACTGGTTGCCCGCGCTGTAATGGATCCGGTCCCCGGAGATCAGGCCGAAGTTCTGCACCAGCAGGTGCCGCCAGGCGTCGTTCACGCGCGGCTCCGGTGTCACGACGGCCATGCCGGACGCCAGGTGCGCGCGCCAGGTCGCGACCGCCTGCGTACGCTGGGCGTCGTAGTCGAACGTCCCGGTCGCGCCGGCCGGCAGCGGCTGTGTGAAAATGGCCAGGGTCACCGCCTCGCCCGCCGCCAGTCGCGCGACGGCCCGCCCGCGTTCCCACCGCCAGCGGGAGTCGAACCGCGCGAGCCGTTCGCCGGCCGCGTTCGTGACCTCGCCGCGCGCAAACGTGACGGGCGCGCCGTCGCCCACGTTGACGGCGACGCTGCCGCTGCGGCCCTGCGCCAGCGAAAACTGCACGTACACGACTCCGTATTCCGCCTGCGTAGGGTCGGTGCTGGCGAACGCCTCGAGCCGGTAGATCTCCCCTTCGCGCACCGGCCGCACCTGATTGAGCGGCACCGCACCCTCCGACTGCACGGGCGACGTGTGTCGGTAGCGGATCTCGACGATGGGCAGCCAGCCCTCCGCGAGCGTGGGCTCGAAGGTCCGCTCCGGCAGGCCGCCGAACATGAACTCGTCGGGTCCGACGCGAAACGTGACCGGTGCGCCCGGGTCGTTCCACGAGCGGGCCCCGCCGCGAAGGTTGACGCCGCTGCCGTTGGCGATGAGCCGCGCCTTCACCTTCGCCCGCGGCGCGCTGAGCACGATCGGATAGTGCCGGAAGTCGGCGTTGACGTACCGCGGCGGCGGCAGCAGCGGCGCGAAGAATTCGTAGCTTGCGCCGTTGGACTGCGCCATGGCGGCCTCGCCCCAGACGTCGCGCGTGGCCTGCAGCGCGTCGGCCACCGGCGGGAGCGCCGCGGCGTACGCGAACGAAGCGGCGACGAAAGGCAGGGCGGAGAGGAGGCGACGCATGGCGGTGAGAAATTCCCAAGGTGGAGCAGCCTGTCCCCCGGCTACTTGAAAATGGAAAGTCGATCTATCTTCCCGGCGGCCACGCGGGTGGGGACGCCCGCGCATCCAGGTCAAAACGTGCCTTTCACGCCGAAGATCCACAGCGCGCCGTAACGGTCGCGCTGGCGAAACCGCGCGACGTCGGGAATGCCCGGCCCGTCGCGCACGAAGTCCTCCGGCGTGTCCCGCAGGTTGCGGAGGTTGCCGAAGAGCGCGAAATGCTCGGTGAGGGTGTATTCGGCGATGACGTCGACGAAGAGCCGCTTCGATCCCCACTGGTAGGTTCCCGGCGGAATGCCGGTGCCGGTGATCGCACCGCGGCGATGCCGGCTCTTGTAGTTCCAGTTTACCTTCACGCTGTAGTCGGGTCGCGTCAGGCTGACGCCCCACGCGGCGGTCTTCGGGATGAAGCCGGAGAAGTTGTCCACCAGGCTGCCCGTGCCGCGTTGCGCCGCGCCATTCGCGAACACCTGCAGGCCCCGCGCCCAGTGCGGCAGGAACGTGAGCGCCTGCTTGTAGGAAACATCGTAGCCCTCCATGCGGACCGTGCCCGGTTGGTTGTACTGCGTCGCGACGTCGTAGGCGCCGTAGGTCGCCGCATCGAGGTTGTAGAGGGCGAGGAACTCGGGCGTCGCGCGAAACTGCGTGCTGCCGAAGAACTCCTTGAACTCGCGGCGAAAGGCCCCGACCGACACGAGACCGACACGCTCGAAGTAATACTCGAGCGAAACCTTCATCGTCTGCGCGGACCACGGCTTGATGCCGACATTGCTGACCACGATCCGATTGTTCGGGCTCGGCGCCACGGTCTCGTCGGGCAACTGGACGCCACCCGCGTATTGTCCGTAGGCCGGCCGGCCGATCGAGGTGTAGTAGGCGGCGCGCGCCACGAGGTTCTCCCGCAGCGCATAGCTCGCGTTGAGACTGGGGAACCAGCGGAGGTATTCCTTTTTTGTCTGCGCGCCGCGATCAAGGAAGGTGAGCCGGGACACGCCGAGCGCATCGCTTGCCGGCACGATCAAGGCCGGCTGGATCCCCGCCACATTGGGATTGGTGTCGATCACCGCGCCGTTCGGACCGCGCTGGTAGTTGCGGGTGGGATCCGTCAGCGGGCCCGCGGCCTTGATGTTGGTCTGCTCCAGCCGGACCCCGGCGGTGAGTTTGAGCCGGTGGCGGAAGAACGCCGTGTCTCCGCGCAGGTAGGTCGATGAAATCACCTCCTGGGCCCACGTGGAGAGCTGGACCGCCGAGCGGTAGATCGTGTTGTCGACTTTCGTGAACGCCGCCGGATTCGCGACGTAGTAGTCCCAGAGCGCCCAGCCGGAGACCCGCTGGGTCTTCGGAAAGCCGAACACGCCCTCGCGCGCCGAATAGCCCGGGTCGAGAAACGGCAGGGCACCCTCGTCCCCGGAGGCGGCGCGACCATCCGGGCCCACATACGTGTAGGTCGCGGCACCGCCCCGATAATCGCGCACCGACTGCCGCAGATCCAAACCGCCGCGGAGCGTGAGGGGCACGCTCCCATTCAGGTCCCGCCGCAGTTTGACGAAGGCGTTGCGCTGCGTGTCCGTGGTCTTGTTCGCCAGGCCCTCGCCGGGGCCGGTGCCGAGCACCGTGTTGGCACCGTAAATGTTGCCGCTGCCCTGCGTCACGCTGTAGGTCGCGAGGCTGTAGGGGTCGACCGGCGCTCCGGTCACACCGTCGGTCACCGTGATCACGCGCGGACGCAGGTAGAAGATATCGTCGAACCGGATCGAGACATTGGGCCGCGTCGCGACCGTCCCGCCGAATTGTCCCTTGCCCATCTGATAGATCCGGCTCGTCGACATCGACACCCCGACGCCGGCCTCGGCCTTCCAGAGAGGACCGTCGTGACGATACGTGATCGACGGCGTGAAGTTGACGTTGCGGCGATCACGATCGTTCGCGTTGGCGAGCGTGAGCGTGCCGGCGCCGGTGCCGCGGTCTCCCTGGGTGAAGGACGTCGAGAAATTTCCCGGCAGCACGCGGTTGATGGCAAAGGTTAGGTCGCGCTGGTTGTACTGCGCATCGAACTTCGTCCCCTGCAACGAAACGGAGAGCCGATCCGTGCGGCTCAAGCGGAAATCCAGCGTCACCCCGGCGGACGAACGCCGCGACTGCCGCGGCTGGTCGCGGATCAGATAATTCGTCAGGTAAGGCCGGTCGGGCGTGGTGGCCGGGAAGCCGGTCGTGCCGTTCGCCGGCACCGTGGTCGGGGCGCCGACGCCGCGCCATTCCGCCTGCACGAAGTATGTCGGCTGGTACTGTGTCGAGGTCCCGCCGGAGAGCGTGAAGCCGAAGTTCCGGCTGACGGGATTGACGTACGAAAAATCGAATCCGGGATGGATCTTGCGCGTGGGATCGCGTCCGGGCCCGGACGTCTTGTCGAACGTGCGCACGTCGTCGCGCATCAGCACATAGGCATTCGTCGTCAGCTGCGGCCTGGTGCGCTCGAACGCGCTCCGCGGCACCATGTTCACGGAGCCCGCGAGCGCGTTGCCCGGCATCTCCGGCGTCGGCGAGTGCAGCACCTCGATGCGCGCGAGATTGTTCGTGGCGACGTTGACTAGCTCGGTGTCGCGCGCGTTGGGTCCCGTGGCCGTCGTGCTCGCGAGGGGAAAGCCGTTCATCGTCACCGGCACGTAGCCCGACGGGACACCGTTGAGCGAAATGTTCATCGCGGCGCCGCCCACGTAGTCGAGCGCCACGCCCGGCACGGTTTTCAGGAGCTCACCCACGTTGCCGTCCGCCATCGGGCCGAATTCGTCCGCGGCGATCACATTGCGCATGTCCGCCGCGAAACGCTTCTCGTTGATCGCGATCGCCGCGCCGTCCATCTCCTTCGACGAGGCGACGACCACGCGCGCCAGTTGCACGGCCGCGGGGCCCGCCGCGGCTCCGCGGTCGAAGCCCGCGAGCGCGAAGTCCCGCGTGGACGTCTGTCCGGCGCTCACCGAGACATCGGCCGTCTCGGGCGCGAAGCCCGTGAAGAACACGCGCACCCGCACCCGGCCCGCCGGCACGTCCGGGAACGCGTACCGTCCGATCGCATCCGTAAACGTCTCCCGCGCGGGTTGCTCGAGCGTCACCCGCGCGTTCTCGAGGTATTCGCCGGTGGCGACGTTCTGCACCCGCCCTTCCAGGCCGCCCGCCGTGGCCGGAGCGTCCGCACCGCAGAGGATCCGAGGCAACAGTAGCGACAGCACCCAAAGGCAGGGCGCGACTGCCACCCACCTGTGCGACGCGAAAGGCCGCGCGTGAAACGTCCGGATGAATAGGGCCATGGGGAAAAACAGACCGGCGCCGGAATATCCCACCCGCCGGAGAGACGCAAGGCGCGGCTCCGGGCACTTGTGTCCTTCGTCCCGCGGACAAAAGCGCTTGCGACCGTTCCCGGCCGGGGCCGACTCTCACCGGCATCCCGCCATGAAGACTCCCCGATTCGCCCTCCCTGTCCTCTTCGCCTGCGCCGTCGTCCTGCTGCTCCCCTTGACCCGCGCCGCCGCCGCGGCTTCGGCCGGCTGGAAGGCCGGCACGGCCACCGTCGACATCACGCCGCTCCAGCCGCAATGGATGTCTGGATACGGCGGCCGCACGAAGCCGGCCGAGGGCACGCTGCACCCGCTCTTCGTCCGGGTGCTCGCGCTCGAGGACGCCCGCGGCCACCGCGCCGTGGTCATGGCCACCGACCTGCTCGGGATCCCGCAGTCGATCTACGACAACGTCAGCGCCCGCCTGCAGCGCGCCTTCGGCCTGAAGCGCGACCAGATCATGATCCATGCCTCGCACTCGCACTGCACGCCCGTACTGCGGAACCATCTCTACGATGCGTATCCATTGCCGGACAGCCAGCGGCCCGTGATCGAGAAGTACTCGAGCGAGCTCGAGGCGAAGATCGAGAAAACCGTCGGCGAGGCCTTCGGCCGCCTTGCCCCCGCCACGCTTTCCGCTGGCCAGGGCGTCACGCGCTTTGCGGTCAACCGCCGCAACAATCCCGAGGGCGGCGTGCCGAAAGCCATCGCGGAGGGCGAGCTCAAGGGCCCGGTCGACCACGACGTGCCCGTGCTGAGCGTCAGCGATGCCGACGGCGCGCTCAAGGCGGTCGTCTTCGGCTACGCGTGCCACAACACCACGCTCAGTTTCTACCAGTGGGCCGGCGACTACGCGGGCTTCGCCCAGAATGCGCTGGAGCGCAGCCACCCGGGCGCGGTCGCGCTGTTCTTCATGGGCTGCGGCGCCGACCAGAATCCGCTGCCGCGCCGCGAGGTGTATCAGGCCGAGCGTTACGGGCAGATGCTCGCCGCCGCCGTCGAGGAGGTCCTGCTGCAGAAGCCCGCCCCCCTCACGCCCCGGCTCGCGACCGCGCACCAGTTCGCCGACCTGAAGCTCGGCGATGCGCCGACGATGGACGAACTGGAGAAGGGCGCGAAGGAGAAGCCCTCCACCCTCCAGCGCTGGTCGGCCCGGCTGCTCGCCGAAGTGAAGGCCGGCAAGCCGCTCGCCCGCAGCTACCGATACCCGGTGCAGGTGTGGCAGCTCGGCGAACGGCAGCTCTGGATCGCGCTCGGCGGCGAGGTCGTCGTGGACTACGCCCTCCGGTTCAAGGGCGAGTTCGGCCGCGGCACCTGGGTCGCCGGGTACGCCAACGACGTCATGGCCTACATCCCGTCCGCCCGCGTGCTCGCCGAGGACAAGCCGCCGCGCGCCCCCGGCCGCTCCGGCTACGAGGGCAACACCTCTATGTACGTCTACGGCATGCCGGCGCACCGCTGGGCCGACGACGTCGAGCAGACCATCGCGACCAGCGTGCGCCAGCTGGTCGGCGACGTGCGGGCGCCGACGGCAAAGTAAGGCGCCGGCGGCGAACGTATTCCTGTGGGCGGGGTGCCCTCACCCCGCGGGCTGGAAGGTCCACATGCCCGTGCGGGGTGGCGGCACCCCACCTCAATTTCAGCCGCGCCCCCGCCGCTCGCGGTACTGTGACGGCGTCATCCCCACGCAGCGGACGAACGCGCGCGAGAACACGATCGCGCTGCGGTAGCCGACCTGCGGCGCGATCGCGTCGAGCTTCTCGCTGCTCGCCTCGAGCAGCTCCTGCGCCCGCTGTATCCGCATGTAGGTGACGTGCTCCATCGGGGTGCGCCCGAGTTCACGGCGGCACACCCGGCGCAGGTGCTCGGCACTCAGCGAACACTGCGCGGCGAGCCGCGTCAGCTTCCAGTCGGCCGCCAGGTCGCGGGCCACGACCTCCCACAGTTCCGCCACGCGCGACTGGCTGCGCCAGGGGCGCGCCAGGCGTTGCGCGAAGCCGTGCACGAGACTGATCCAGTGCCGCACGAGCGCGGCGTCGCGCTCGCCCTCCCACTCGGCGCGGAGTCCGGCAATGATCCGGCCGAGTTCCTCCGCGCCGTCGGCCAGCCGGAGCGGGGAATCAGCCCCCACCAGCGGCTTCACCGCCGGCGCCTCCTCGTACCGGAGCCAGGCAAACGCCCAGGGCTTCCCGGGCACGGCATGAAACGCGTTCAGCACCCGCGGCGGCGCCAGGCAGAGCTGCCCGGCGGTCACCCGTTGCCAGCGACCTTCCAGGAAAACCCGGCCCTCGCCCGCGAGGCAGGCGAGAAAGAAGCTGCCCGTCGGCGCCAGCCGCACCCGGCGGTACGGCACATGCACCGTGTCCATGCCCAGCCAGGCGATGTGGTGCGCCGCCAGCTCGGGACACTGCCGCGCATCCACGCTCCAGCGGCGCGTCCGTGGACCATCCATGGTCGTTTCTTTCCACTCGAGGTTCATCGCCAGCAGGCTGCGGGTGCAAAAACGTCGGTTGAATGTGTGAATCGCAAGCTTTCCCCCACGGAGTCCAAGGGACAGTCTGACCCCCACTCACCCGGCCCGACCTCGCAGGCCGATCGTGCAGTCCCCCTCACCTCTCGCCCCCAGCCTCCCGCCTCTCGCCCTCACCATGCCCAACCCCTGGACCGGAAAAGGAAACCCTTACACGCGCGAGGAAGTGCGCGCCCGCCTGCAGGCCACCCTGGATCAGGGCAGCGCCATCATCGCCGCCGGTGCCGGCACGGGCATCAGCGCCAAGTTCATCGAAAAGGGGGGCGCCGACCTGATCATCATCTACAATTCGGGCCGCTTCCGGATGATGGGCCACGGCTCGACCGCCGGTATGATGGCCTACGGCGACGCCAATGCGATCGCCATGGAGATCGGTGAATACGAGGTGCTGCCGGTCGTCGAGGAAGTGCCCGTCATCTGTGGCGTCCACGCCACCGACCCCCGCCGCCGCATGTGGCACTGGCTGGGCAAGATAAAGGAAATGGGCTTCTCCGGCGTGAACAATTTCCCGACGCACACGATCGTCGACGGCCACTTCCGTCAGGTGCTCGAGGAGACCGGCATGTCGGTGAAGAAGGAGTACGAGATGGTCGCCCTCGCGCGCCGGATGGATCTGTTCTCGATCGTCTACGTCGGCAGCCCGGAAGAGGCGGCCGAGATGGCGAAGGCCGGCGCCGACGCCATCATCGCGCACGTCGGCACGACCGTCGGCGGCAGCATCGGCGTGAAGAGCGCCGTCGTAAGCTGGGATCACACGATGAAGGTCACCCGGGACATCATCGCTGCCGCGACGCAGGTGCGGAAGGACATCTTCTTCCTCTGCCACGGCGGCCCGATCAACACGCCCGACGACGCCGCGCGCGTCATGGGCGCGACCGACTGCGTGGGCTTCGTCGGCGCCAGCAGCCTCGAACGCATGGGCGTGGAGGAATCGCTCACGGGGCTGACCCGGAAATTCAAGGCGCTGAAAGCGCCGGCGGCAAAACGCAGCTGAGACCCAAGCGCAAAGACGCCAAGGATCGCAAAGATTCGCCAAGGCTCGGAAGCTTGTCTTTGCGTCACCTTCGCGCCCCTTTGCGTCTTCGCGCTTAACCCCGCCTCTGATGTCCGCCTCCGAAAACCGTTTCATCCAGCTCGCCGACGCCGCGCGCGAGCCGAACGCCTGGACCAACAACGAGTGGCTCTGCCGGCCCGATCTCGTCGCGGCGGACAAGCTCCTGCTCGTCCGCGCCAACATGGATCCGATGCACTGCCATCCGTTCCATTACCATCCGCACCGCGAAGAGATCATCTACGTGATCTACGGTCGCGCCGAGCAATGGGTCGGCAACGAGTACCGCATCCTGCGTCCGGGCGAGATGGCGCACATTCCCGCCGGGACAGTGCACGCGACCTACAATCCGCACCCGGAGCCGCTCGTGTTTCTCGCCATCCTCTCGCCCGCGAAGCTCCCCGACGACCTCGCTGCCGTGCCCGATCCCACCGACGTCTCCACCCAGGAACCCTGGGCGAGCCTCCGGAAAAATCTGCCCGTCTGTCGCACCCGAACCTGACTCCTGGGAGCGCGGGCGCCCAGGGCCCCCGAGCCCCCCCGGCGGGCCAGGGGGGCCCCCCGCCCCACAAAACCCCGCAGGAGGGG
>JAEUHA010000086.1 GCA_016793535.1 Opitutaceae bacterium
GTCCCCGGCCGCATCGGTGCGGACTGCGGCCGGGGACGGCCGCGCTCCCGGGAACTCAGAACTCCCAGCTCACGCCGAAGCTCGGCAGGAACGGCAGTTGCTCCCGCGGCTCCTTCACATCGGTGACCTGCGTGCCACTCACGGTCACCTTGTGGTCGTAGCCGAGGTAGTTCAGCCGGTCATACACGTTGAACAGGTCGACGTACGCGCGCAGCTCGCCCTTCTTCAAAGCGAAGCGGCGCGTGGCGCGCAGGTCGAGGCGGTGATAGTCGGGCAGCCGCAGTCCGTAGGCGGGACCATTCGCCGAAACCAGCAGCCGACGGCCGTTGTTCAGTGGCGCAAGCGAGTACACGACATCGGTCGTCGGCCAGCCGGTCCGATAGTGCCACGCCGCGCTGAACTGCCAGCGCGGATTCCAGGCGTATGTGACGTCGGCATAGAACGCATGCCGCTGATCCCGCGACCGCGGCACCCACCGGCCGGCGATCCGCTCCTCCGCCCGCGAAAGGACATAGCTCGCGTGCCACTGCAGCGGCTCCCGACCCCGGCTCGACAGGAGAAACTCCACGCCGCGCGCCCGGCCGCGATCCGGAGTCAGCCGCACCCGGTCCGACTGCGCCTCCGGAAAGAGGTCGTAGGGCTGGTCGAGGTTCTCCCAGCGCGGCCGCACCCGCGTGTGCAACCGTTCGTAGGCTTCCACGCGCAGCGACACGCGCCGCCCCAGGGCGCGCTCCACGCCGACGACGCGGTGCTCCGCGCGTTCGGCCCGCCTGAACCCGCGCTCGCCATCCGCCACCGCGATCTCGTGCAGACCCTGCGCCTGCGAATAGCCGCCCCAGGCGAAGCGCAGTGTCGCCCCGCCGACGGAAAGTGCGCCGTTGAGCCGCGGGTTCAGCTCGTCGTCCCCCGTGTGATCGTGGCGGTCGAACCGCAGGCCCGGCTCCAGGACGAGCGGTCCGAACGGCCGCACCTTCGCCGAGACGAACGCCCCCACGCTGTCGCCCGCGGGATCAAGGCGGGCGTTCACCCGCTCGGTCACGACGACCTGCACCCCGTTGTTCACCGCCGTGCGCTGCTGCGTCAGCGCGTAGTCGTAACCCGCCTCCCCACTCCGGCCTTCGATGCCGCCGCGCAGGATCACCCGCTCGCCCCATGCGTACGTCCATTCGTTCCGCAACGCGAACACGTCGAAGGTACGGTCGTCGACGAGGGAAAAGGGAAACCCGTCGAGCCGCCCGCTGCCGTTGCGGTTCCAGGCCAGGTGCGTCCAGGAAAGCACTGCCTCGCCGCTGAGCTGGTCCCCGAACGAGCCGCGCCAACGGCCCCACACGTAGTCGCTGTCATAGGTGCTGGAAAGCGACGGCGAGTTGGTCCGGAGGTACCGAAACCCGTCGCCGGCGTGGAGCACATGGAGCGAAAGCAGGTGCGCCGGGGCGGGCGCGTATTCAACTTTTGCGGACACGTCGTAGTAACGGGGCGAGATGTCCCGGTCGCGATCGGACAGCCGCAGCGCCACGTCCGGATAACCGCGCCGGCCGGCGACCAGCCAGCGGCCGCGTCCGTCCGCAAATCCGCCGCGCCGCATGGCGCCGACGCCCGTGAGGCTGAGGTTGAGCGCCGTGCGCGGCCGGGAATCGCTCTTCGTTTCCATGGTCAGCACGCCCGCCAGCCGGTCGCCGAACTCCGCGGCGAAGCCCCCCGTCGTGAGATCGAGCCGCTGGATCACCGCCGGATCCACGATCGCCAGGGCGCCATCGACGTCCTTGAGGTGGAAGGGCTCGATCAGGTCCACGCCGTCGAGCCGCGCGAGCAGTTCGCCGTGCGGCGCCCCGCGCACCCAGAACTGGGCCGAGATGTCATCGGCGGCCAGGCCCGACAGCCGCGTGATCGAACGGTAGAGGTCGGCGCCGAGCTGCGGCAGGACTTCGTGTTGCTCGGCCGTCAGGGCGGCCGCGGCCGCGGTCGAAGTCGACGTGACGCCGAAACGGCTCGGGGTGACGACTACCTCCGCCAGGCGCAGCGGCGGTTCGACGGCGACCTGGGCGCTCAGGGCCGCCGCGAGAATCAGGTAGAGCACGACTCCCCTGGGAGCGCGGCCGCCCCCGGCCGCAACCGATCGGAA
>JAEUHA010000102.1 GCA_016793535.1 Opitutaceae bacterium
GCGCGCGGCCGGAAGGTCTGCGTCTTTCAACCTTCAACTTTCACCTTTCAACTCTCCCTCAATACACCTTTTCCTCGAGCAGGGCGAAGAGCTCGGCCTCGTTGATCCGCTTCTGCGTCATCGAGTCGCGCTCGCGCAGGGTGAACGAGCCGTCCTTCTCCACCGTGTCGAAGTCGATCGTCACGCACCACGGCGTGCCGATCTCGTCCTGGCGGCGGTAACGGCGGCCGATCGCGCCCGCTTCGTCGTAGAAGACCGCGTAGCGGCGCTGGAGCTTCTTGTAGAGCTCGCGGGCGCGGCCCACGAGGGCCTCCTTGTTCTTGAGCAGCGGGAGCACGGCCACCTTGACCGGCGCGATGCGGGGCGAGAGCCGGAGCACGGTGCGCTTCTCGACGTTGCCCTTCTCGTCCTTCACGTCCTCCTCGGCATAGCCGGCGCAGAGGACGGCGAGCAGGATGCGGTCGACGCCGACGGCCGGCTCGATCACGTGCGGGACGAATTTCTTCTTCGTCGCCTCCTCGAAGTACTCCATCGGCTTGCCACTCGCGGTGGCGTGCTGCGTGAGATCGTAGTTGCCGCGGGCGGCGATGCCCCAGAGCTCCTGCACGCCGAACGGATACTTGAACATGATGTCGACCGTGCCCTTGGAGTAGAATGCGAGCTTCTCCTTCGGGTGCGCGTAAAGCGACAGGTGCGACTCGGGCAGGCCGATCGAGAGCAGCCACTGGCGGCACCACTCGATCCATTCGTCGTGGGACGCCTTCCAATCGGCGTCCTCGGAGATGAAATACTCCATCTCCATCTGCTCGAACTCGCGCGAACGGAAGATGAAGTTGCGCGGCGTGATTTCGTTGCGGAACGACTTGCCGATTTGGGCGATGCCGAACGGCAGCTTCACGCGGCCGGTATCGAGCACGTTCTTGAAGTCGACGAACATGCCCTGCGCCGTCTCGGGCCGCAGGTAGGCGACCGACGAGGCGTCGGTCATGGCGCCGACGTTCGTCTGGAACATCATGTTGAACGAACGCGGCGCGGTGAGGCTGCCGGGCTCGCCGGTGGCGGGCGAAGGGATGAGCGCGATCTCCTCGGGCTGGGCCTCGGTGAAATCCTTCGGCTGCACCGGGGCGAGCGCACCCTGGATCGCCTTCTTGCGCTTGAGCGTCTCGGCGGCGGACTGCAGGTCCTCGGCGGTCTTTTCGCTCTCGAGGGCGCTGACGTAGCCGACGGTGTTGCCGTCGACCACGACCTTGGCGAAGAACAGCTGGTCGGCGCGGTAACGCTGCTTGCTTACCTTGCAGTCGACGAGCGGGTCGGTGAAGCCGGCGACGTGGCCGGAGGCCTCCCAGACCTTGGGGTGCATGATGATCGACGTCTCGATGCCGACGACGTCATCGCGGCGGCGCACCATGTCGTTCCACCAGCAGTCGCGGATGTTCTTCTTCAGCTCGGAGCCGAGCGGACCGTAGTCGAAGAAGCCGTTGAAGCCGCCGTAGATTTCCGAGGACTGGAAGATGAAGCCGCGGCGCTTCGCGAGCGCGACGATGGCGTCCATGGAGACAGCGGGAGCGGTGGAATCGGCGGACATAAGAAGGGAGAGTTAGCCTTCCACGGGCGGGGCGGTCAATGCCTGGGTTCGGTTCCCCCCCTGGGAGCGCGGACGTCCCCGTCCGTCATTCGACAGGTCATGGGGTCAGGGGGGTTAAAGTTTAAGGCGCAGGAAAATTTAAAAGCCGGGACCCCACTGCGCAACAATTTGGATTTTTTTACCCCGGCGTCAAGATACCGCCTGAACACCCCCCCGAAAAAAAAAAAAAAACCA
>JAEUHA010000124.1 GCA_016793535.1 Opitutaceae bacterium
CAAACCGCCCGGGGCGCGCGGCCGCCAGCGCCCGCTGCGCAAAACCACACCGACGGGGGCCGCGGGCGACCGCGCTCCCAAGAAGCCCTCGAGCCGGCCCGCTTCTACTGCTTCGCCGCGACCGTCTTCCGCTTCGTGACCATGTCGAAGTCGTCCGAGCGGAACGGCGTGACCGGCAGGCCTTCCGCCGAGAAGAGGTTGCAGACGGGGTTGTCGGCCCAGGCATACCGGACCGCAATCGGGGCGGCGACCTGATCGCTCTTCACCTCGACACGGTCCTTGCCGACGACCTTGCCGGTCGCCCAGTGCCAGACCTTGTCGGCGCCACACACGGCGAATCCCCTCGCCTCGTCGATGTCGAACGCCCGCAGGCTGCTGCCAAAGGTGTCGAGCGTGACCGTGGCGGTGTTGCCCGCAAACGTGGCCGACTTGAACTCCGGGCTCCGATACGGAAACGTCCGGCCGTAGTCCTTGACCAGCGCCCAGCGCACCAGACGCGACGCGACGTCGTACTTGTTGCGGGGATGGATGTCGCGGCCCTCGCCGATGTCGATGATCACGGCCTGGCCCGTGTTCGGCAGCTTCAGCGTCCGCGTCTGCGCCTCGCGCAGCTCGGCCCAGTCGCTGTCGCCCGGCACCTTGGCCTCGACCTTGTAGTCGGCGAGCTGCACCCAATAGAAGGAGAATTCACCCTGCCCCTGCTCCTTGCGCCACTGTTCGATCATGAACGGAAACAGGTCGCGGTACTCGTGGGCGCGGCCGGCGTTGGACTCGCCCTGGTACCAGATCACGCCCTTGATGCCGTAGCCGAGAGTCGGATACACAACGCCGGCGAAGATGTTGCCCGGCCGGTGATTGCCGGCGAGCCAGTCCTGGGGGGCGCGCGGCGCGGGCTGTTTCGCCGCCTTGGCCTTGGCAGCGTCGGCCTTGTGCTTGGCCTGCTGGGCGGCGAAGTCGGCCTTGCCCTTGGCGGACGTGAGATCCGTCTCGCGCTTGCGGGTATCTTCCATCAGGGCGGCAAAGCGCGGGTCGCGCTCGATCGTCTCGCGCCGGATCCAGGCCTCGGCGGCGGAGCCACCCCAGGCATTGTCGATCAAGCCGATCGGGACGCCGAGGATGTCGTGCAGGTAGCGGCCGTAAATGTAGCCGATCGCGCTAAAGCTCTTCACGTTGTCCGGGTTCGCGACCTCCCACTGGCCGTTGAAGTCGGTCTTCAGCTCCTGAGTGCCAACCTGCGGCACCGAGATGATGCGGAGCGTCCGGCGATTGGCCCCGGCGCCCTCGATGTCACCCGTGTACGTCTGCCCGAGCGTCCAGGCCATGTTCGACTGGCCGGAGCACATCCAGACTTCCCCTACGAGGACGTCCTCGATCGTGCGCTTCGAGGTCCCGCTGATGGCCAGGGTCTGCGGCGTGGCGTTCGCCGCTACCGCCCCGAGCTTCACGGTCCAGCGGCCGTCGTTGCCGGCGGTGGCGGTGTGAGTCTGGCCGGCAAACGTGACCGTGACCTTGGTACCGGGCGTGTCCCAGCCCCAGATCGGATTCGCCTGCTTTTGCTGCAGGACCATGTGATTGCCGATGACGGCGGGAAGCTTCAGCTCGGCGCGAAGCAAGGGAGCGAGAGCGAGGCCGAAGGCCAGAACGACGCGGATTGGATTCATAGGGTAAGGTGAAAACGGTCGCCCGCGGTGGACCTTCCACGGTGCGCAGGGCGGGCGCAGACTCGTCGTTGCACCAACCCGCGGCGCGAGGCAATCCCCCAAAGCGGGATCAGCCGATTGCGGGATTCACGGACAATTTCCGTCTCGCCTCTTGCGGAGCCGTCATGCGCAAGCCATGGTGCCCTCCTGCCGAGCCCATGAACGGATATCGCGACTGGAGCGCTCCCTCCGAAGACCACCAACCCGTCACCTACTGGCGAGGTTATCCCGTCTATTTGGCGCACCTGATCGTGATCGGCTACTGCGCGCTGATGATCGTGACCGCCGTGGGCGGCAACCAGCTCGTGCCGCTGCTGACCTGGCTCGATTTCAACAGCGAACGTGTCCTTTCGGGCCAGGTGTGGCGCGGTTTGTCGTACGGCTGGTTCAACCTGCCGAGCCTCCGGTTCGCGTTCGACATGCTCATTCTCGTATGGTGCGGCCGGGAGCTCGAACGCACCTTCGGCCGCCGGGTCTTTGGGCTGCTCTACGGCGGGATCTACCTCACGGCCCCGATCGTGCTGACGCTCGTCGGGCTGCTCAAGCCGACGTCGATGGCCGGGCAGCCGGGCGGACTCGCGCTGTTCATCGGGTTCGCCACGCAGTTTCCCGGGCTGCCGGTGTTCTTCACGCTGCTGGCGAAATGGGCCGCGGCGATCCTCGTGGGCATCTTCACCCTGATCGCACTCGCCGCGCGCGACTGGACGTCGCTCGTGCTCCTGTGGTCGACCTGCGGTTTCGCGCACCTGTTCGTCCGCCACCAGCAGGGCGAACTCACCCTCCCTTCGTTCTCCTGGTTCCGCCGCCGGCCGAAGCTGCGCGTGCTGCCCGATCTGCCTCCCCCTGCGCCCAAACCCGCCGCGCCGCCCCGGACCGAACGGGAAGTGGCCACGATGGCCGAAGTCGACGCCCTCCTCGACAAGATCGCGGTCTCAGGCATCGGCAGCCTGACCCCGAAGGAACGCGCCCGGCTGGAGTCGGCGCGCGAAAGCCTGATGAAGCGCGGCGCCGGTCCGAGCTGACGCGGCGGCTCCGCGACTGCGGCCGGAACTATTTTCGCCGGGTCACGTGTCCGCGCTTCCCTTGCGGGCGCAACGGTTTCATTTTGTTGCGCAATGAATGCTGCCCCTGTGCTTACCCGCCGCGACTTTCTCGTCCGCTCGGCGGCCGCCCTCGCCACGTCGCGCCTCGCCTTCGGTGCCGCCAGCGCCGCCGAGCCGATCATCGACATCCACCAACACACGAACTACGGCGGTCGGCGCAACGCGATCTTCGAGCAGATTGCCCCGGCGCGCAGCGATGCCGAACTCGTGGCGCACCAGCGCGCGATGGGAGTCACCAAGACGATCCTCCTGCCCGCCGGCCGCCCGGTATTGCGTCCGTCGACGCATGCCGGCGCCTCGAACGGACTGAACGGCACCGTGAGCGGCAACGATGCCGTGCTCGCGCTGGCCCGTCAGTATCCGGGTGAATTCGTCTTTGGCGCGAATGAAGTCAGCGACCTCGAGGACGCGCCCCAGGTCGTCGAGAAGTACCTCAAGCTCGGCGCGTGCATCATCGGCGAGCAGAAGTTCGGCGTGGAGTGCGATTCCGCCGCGATGCAGAAGCTCTACGAACTCGCCGCCGCCTACCAGGTGCCGATCCTGATGCACTGGCAGATGGGCAGCTACAATCACGGCTTCGACCGGTTTCACCTGATGCTGAAGAAATATCCCAAGGTGAATTTCATCGGCCACGCGCAGACCTGGTGGGCGAACATCGATCGCGAGTACAAGGACGACGCGAAGAACCTGTATCCCAAGGGCAAAGTAACCGCGGGCGGGCTCACCGATCGGTATCTCCGCGATTATCCCAACATGTACGCGGATCTCTCGGCCGGTTCCGGCGAAGGCGCGTTCAAGCGCGATCCCGAGCACGCCCGCGCCTTCTTCGCCCGCCACCAGGACAAGCTGCTTTATGGCAGCGACTGCAACGACAAGACCGGCGCCCTGGACGCGTGTTCAGGTGCGCGCCAGATCGCGCAGATCCGCCAGTTCTCCCCGTCCAAGGCAGTCGAACGAAAACTCCTGTTCGAAAACTCAAAGAAGCTTTTCCGCTTCTGAACGCCTCGACCTACACCCGGCACGCGGACTCGCCGTCGAGCGCAGTCCGCGGCCGTTTTTCGCCCCTGTCATCGTCCCCTACTTTGTTCACCATGCTCCGCTCCGGTCCCTTCGTTCTCCTCCTTCTCGCCCTTGCCGTTCAGGTCCCGGCCGCCGAGCCGCGCGGATTCTCGGCCGGCGCCCACGCGCAGGACATCACGCCCACGAAATTTCCCGCGCCGGTCAACGGATCGATGAAGGGCAACTTCGCGACGAAGGTCTCGGACCCGATGCACGCGCGCGCCGTCGCCATCAGTGATGGACGCGTCACCCAGATCTTCTGCGTGGTCGACGCGTGCCTCATCCCCCGGGAAATCTGCGAAGCGGCCAAGGCGATCGCCGCCAAGGCCACCGGCGTCCCGGCGGCGCAGATGCTGATCAGCGCCACCCATTCGCACAGTTGCGCGGCGATGACGCCCGCATTTCAAAGCGATCCCGATCCCGCGTACGTTCACAGTCTCCCGCCGCGGATCGCCGAAGCGCTGATCCGTGCGTATCGGAACCTCGAACCCGCCGAGATTGCGTGGGGCAAGGATCGCGATCCGACGCAGGTGTTCAATCGCCGCTGGCACATGAAGCCCGACCAGACGTACGAGAACCCCTTCGACAGCACCGGGGATCGCGCGCTGATGAATCCCGGCCACAACAACGCCCGCGTGAGCGGGCCGGCCGGGCCCGTGGATCCCGACGTGAGTCTCCTCGCCGTGCGGGCCAAGGCCGACCGTCGTCCGATCGCCGTCCTGGCGAACTACAGCCTGCACTACGTGGGCGGAACCCCGGCCATCTCGGCAGACTATTTCGCGGCTTTCGCGGCGGAACTCGGGCGCCGGCTCGGCGCCGGCGACGCGCGCTACGCCGGCAAACCCGCCTTCGTCGGCATCATGAGCAACGGCACGAGCGGCAATATCAACAACATCAAC
>JAEUHA010000149.1 GCA_016793535.1 Opitutaceae bacterium
ATGCCGGCAGCACGGTTTATCTGAGCAGCGAAAGCTGGCTGGTTGCGCCAGCGACGCGCGCGGCCGTGCCACCGATCCGGCCCGGATCGGGTCCGGCCGCGCCGGCCCCGGCCGCGACCCCGCAGCCGCCAGCACCCGCGCGGGCGCCCGCGGTCGGACGGGGCAAGCCGGACATCGGCTTCGACCAAACCGGTCTGCCCGACCCGCTCGCCCAGACCCCGCCCGCCCCGGCGCCTGCGGTCGGTCAGCCCGCGGTCCGACGACCGACCAACGCCTCCGGCCCCCGCCCGCGCTCGCGTTTCAATCCGGAAGTCCCGCCACAACCGGTGAGCGAAGCCAGGGTGCAGCAATTGAGCTCACTCGCTCGTTACACCGTCGATGCTGCCCGCCACCAGCAAGCCTGGGAACTGCTCGGCGGGCGCGGCACCGCTCCGGCGGCGTTCATCTCCGAAAGGGTCATCTACCTCGACCCGTCCCGCTGGCCGCCCGGCTAGGGCGCGTTTTCAGATGGTTTGTCATTCTGAACGAAGTGAAGAATCCAACCCGATGTCCGCCGGCGCTTGCTTTACTGGATCCTTCTCCCGCAACTGCGGGGATCAGGATGACACGAAGAGAGGTTCATGGGGCGGATTCGCCCAACACTCCAGCGTTGGTCCGGCTTTCAGCATCGAACCACCGAAAAGGGGAAAGCGAAATACGGGCGGGGCCTCCCGCCGCCCGGCTACGCCATCTTCGCCAGCCCGCGATAGACCTTGCCCTCGTTCAAGTCCACGCGCTCGGGGCGGCCCTGGTGGTGGTAGATCAGCTTCGTGTGATCGATCCCGAGCAGGTGCATAATCGTCGCGTGGAGATCGTGCACGTGCAGGCGGTCCTTGACGGCGTAGAGGCCGAGCTCGTCGGTTTCGCCGATGCTCTGGCCGCCGCGCACGCCGCCGCCGGCCATCCACATCGTGAAGCCCGTCGGGTTGTGATCGCGGCCGCCGGTCTGCTCCGCCATGGGCGTGCGGCCAAATTCGCCGCCCCAGATCACGAGCGTCTCGTCGAGCAGGCCCCGGGCTTTCAGGTCGGCCAGTAGGCCGGCGATGGGCTTGTCCACGGAGCGGCAAAGCGCGCTGTGACTGCGCTCGAGTTGAGTATGGCTGTCCCAGCCGCTGCCGGCGCCGCTGTAAAGCTGCACGAAGCGCACGCCGTGCTCCACGAGGCGACGCGCGAGCAGGCAGTTGCGCCCGAAGATCGCGGTCTCCTTTTCATCGAGGCCATAGAGCGCCTTCGTCGCCGCGGTCTCCTTGGCGAGATCGACGGTGCCCGGGGCCTCGGCCTGCATCGCGTAGGCGAGCTCGTAGCTGCGGATGCGGGCCTCGAGCTCGGTGTTGTCCGCGCGCGTCGCGGCGTGCTGACGATTGAGCGAGGCCAGGAGATCGAGCTTGTCGCGCTGGCGCGCGTCGTCGTGGCCCTTGGGATTCTGCAGATTCCGGATCGGTGAGCCGGTGGCGCTGAACTCCACGCCTTGATGCACCGAGGGCATGAAGCCGGTGCCCCAGTTGCGCACCCCGTTCACGACTTCCTTCTCGCTGTCCTTGATGACGACGAAGCCGGGCAGGTTCTTGTTCTCGGTGCCGAGTCCGTAGTCCACCCACGCGCCCAGGGAGGGGCGGCCGCCGAACACCGAGCCGGTGTTCATCTGGCAGACGCCGCCGGCGTGGTTGATGCCGTCGGACACGCAGGACTTGATCACCGCGAGATCGTCGGCGTGCCGCGCGACGTGGGGGAACCAGTCGGAAACCCAAAGCCCGCTCTCCCCGTGCTGTGCCCATTGGCGCGGGCTGCCCATGATCGGTGACTTGCTTTCGCCCATCGCGAGGATCGGCGGCTTGAAGCTCGGCGGCAGCGGCTTGCCGTTGAGTTCGTTGATGAGCGGCTTGCGGTCGAAGGTGTCGAGGTGACTCGGACCGCCCTCCATGAAGAGGAAGATGACGTTTTTCGCGCGGCCCGCGCGACCGGTCAGCGCCGCGCCCGCGCGCGTGAGTCCGTCCGAAGCCGCGAGCAACGGCGTCCGCGTGAGCGCCGCGAGCGCAACCGCGCCAAAACCGCAGCCGGCGGTGCGAAGGAAATCACGGCGGGAGGCGACGGGCCTGTCGTGATGGCAGGGCATGGGACAAAAGTTTCGGGGAACGAGGGATCAGGGCGGGGAGAACGACGTGCGGCGGTGATCAGGCGGGAGGATCGCAAGGTCCCAACTCAGGTTCGCGTTCAGTGCAGGTAGAGAAACTCATTCGAGTTCAGCAGCACGTGCGCGAGGTCGGTCATCGCGCGCACGCGCGGGTCGGTGCTCTCGGCGCTGCTGAGACCGGCCTGCCATTCGAAACCGGCGGGGAGCGGACGGCGGGCGTCCCAGGTCATCGCGCCGAGGGCGGGCCAGCGCGCCGGCTCGGCGGCGAGTTCGCCGTCGGGGAGCAGGCCAGGGGCGACCCGCACGCCCTCGATGCGACCGTCGAACTGGTGCGGGCTCCGGCGATAGAGCCCGCCGATCACGGGCGATGCGGCGCCGGCGCCGAGCTTGCCGACCAAACCGTGCTTGGCCGACGCGGTGCGCGGCGCGGATTCGGGACTGGCGAGGTCCCGGACCACGAACGAAACCGAACCCTCCGCGCACGAGATGCGCGCCGCCACGTGGTAGGTGCGGCCCAGCTCGAGGAGGAGACCGGACGCCGCGACCTCGTAGGCCGTGTTCATGTTGGGATCCTCGCCGACCAGCTGCACGATCAGGTTGCCGGGCTTGTAGGCGGACTTCTTGCCGGTGACGCCCAGCGACCAGCCGTGCGAATCGAGCGAGAGACGCTCGCCGTTCCAGCGCGAGGCGATGACGCGAACGGCAGAAGCGTCGTCGAAGCTGTCGAGCTTCACGATCGCCTCGACCGTGAAGTCATCGCCTTCCCGCGGAGCGGACCGCACCAGCAGGCGCTCCTGCGCAGTATTCTCGTGGAACCGGCCGGTCTCAGCGCGCGCGCTCTCAGCCGTAATCGCGGGCGAAGCCTGGTCGGACGCGGGGCGGCCGGAGGCCTGGCGGCGCGTCACGAAATCCTCGGCGCGCCGTTTTTCCTCCGCCGTCGGCGGCCGGCCGAGCACCGACTCCCACATCGCATCCACCGAGGCAATACGTCCGCCCAGCCGGCGCGCGCGGGCGAGCGGCCAGTCGCCGTTGGCAAACAACAGCGCCTGCAAGGGCGTCGAGGTGACCTGCCGTTCGGAACTGCTCGAGAAACCCGCCGGTGCGTCGAGCACCCGGAGCAGCTCATTGGGGGCGTTGCGACGCTTGGTCGTGTAGATCGTGCGCCGCGGCGTGAGATTGGCGTCCACCGGCGCGCCACCGGCGGCAAGGTCGAGTTCACCCGAGGCCGCGAGCATGGCGTCGCGCACCTGCTCGGCGTCGAGCCGGCGGGGGCTGAAGCGCCAGAGAAACGCGTTCGACGGATCGACCGTCGCCGCGGTCCCGCTGACCTCGACGCGCGCGGTCTGGCGGTAAGTGGCGGAAAGGAGAATCTCGCGATGCAGCTTCTTGAAGCTCCACCCCTGCGCGACGAAGCGCCGGGCCAGCCAGTCGAGCAACTCGGGATGCGAGGGTTTTTCGCCGAGCTTGCCGAGGTCGTTGGGCGTGGCCGAGAGGCCGCGGCCGAAATGATACTGCCACACCCGGTTCACGATGGTGCGCGTGGCGAGCTGGTTGTCGGGTCGCGTGATCCAGGCGGCAAGTGCGCTCCGGCGGCCGGTGGAATCCTCGAGCGGCGTGATCTGCGGCGCCTCGGGCGCGATCAGGGTGAGGAAGCCGGGTGCGACTTCGCGCTCGGCCCCCCGGCGGCCCTTCATGATCGTGGCCGGGGCGGACCGGCCGGCATCGGTGGCGACGAAGGCATCGGGCAGCGGTTCGGGCTTCAAGTGGTCGAATTTCTTCAGTTCCACCTGCAGCTCGGCGTAGCGCTTCTTGGCCTCGGGAGTCTTGAGGGATTTTTGCGGCTCGTAGCGCTCGATCTCATAGTCGAGCTGGCGCTCGGCGATGGTCGCAAGCACGTGCTCCAGCGGGAGACGTTGCGGGACCGGCTTGTTCATCATCGCCTGGATGTCGTCCGTGAAGCGCTCATGGGCGCGTCTCACCAGGCGATTGCGTTCCGGTCCGACGAGCGCCACGATCTCGCGGCGAAGCTCGACGGTGGCCGCTTCCCAAGCCGCCTGCTTCTCCGCGTGGCGGGCTTTCTCCTCGGCGGTGGCGAGCTTGAGATCGCTGCGCCAGAGCACGCCTTCAAAAAAGGCGCGGAGGGCAAAGTAGTCCTTCTGCAGGATCGGGTCGAACTTGTGGTCGTGGCAGCGCGCACACTGGAAGCTGAGGCCGAGGAAAACCTCGCCGACGTTCGCCGTAATGTCGTCGACGATCAGAGTGGCCTGGCCGCGCACGTCGCGCTGATTCCACTCGTAGATGCCATTGCGCAGGTAGGACGTGGCGATCAGCACCTCCGGATCGCCCCGCGCCAGCTCGTCACCGGCGAGCTGCTCGCGGACAAACCGGTCGTAAGGCTTGTCGGCGTTGAAGCTGCGGACGACCCAGTCGCGATAGCGCCACGCCGCCGGGCGCATGAAGTCGCCCCGATAGCCGTCGCTGTCGGCATAACGCACCAGGTCGAGCCAATGCTGCGCCCAGCGCTCGCCGTAGCGCGGACTTGCAAGCAGCGAGTCGACCAGTCGCTCGTAGGCATCCGGGCGGGCATCCGAGACAAACGCGTGCAACTGTTCCGCGGTCGGCGGCAGGCCGTGGAGATTGAAGTAAAGGCGTCGCGCGATCTCCTCCCGGCCGGCCTCGGGGGCGGGCGCAAGCTTCATCTCGTCGTGCTTGGCCGCGATGAAACGGTCGATGTCGCCGCGCACCCAGCGGTTGCCGGACAGCGCGGGCGGCACCGGGTTGGCGAGCGGTTGAAAGGTCCAGAAGGCGCGTTGCTCCGCGGAGAATCCATGTTCGTCGAGCGCGGCGCCGGTCCCCATCTCCGGACTGGCCGGCCACGGCGCACCCATCGCGACCCATTTTTCCAGCGCGGCGACTTCGACCGCCGGCAGGGGATCATCCGGCGGCATTTTCAGATCGGGATCCGTGCGCCGAATGGCCGTGAGGAACAGGGATTGGTCGGGATTGCCGGCCACCAGGAGCGGCCCGCTGTCGCCGCCCTTGGCGAAGCGGGCGGCGGAATCGAGGCGCAGGCCGGCCTTGGTCTTCTTCTCGCCGTGGCACTCGTAGCAGCGGTTGGCGAGGATCGGCCGGATTTCGTTCTCGAAAAACTGCCGCTGCCCGGAAATGCCCAGGTCCGCGGCCGCGACGGACGAGCCCAGGCCCAGCACGAGCGCAAAGAAACGATAACGGTGGTTCATCACAGGGGTCGGATTCAGCGCAGGCGCAGGGTCGGCGGTCGGGCGGTGGGGTGTTCCTTGGAGGCAAAGGCATGCACCAGGCCGGTGGAGTCGCTCTCTCCGGTCTCGCGCACGACGAGAAACGTAACCAGCCGGCTGCGGCTTGCACGCACGAACGCCGCCAGCGCGTCACCCCGGATGGCAAAAGGCTCACCCGACCCGCCGCGCGGCAGCCAGAACTCGGCGACCTTTTCCACCTGCCCGGGAATCACCCCGCCATCCTCGCAACCCGGGAGGTTTTCCCAGGTAAGAGCGTTTTCGACCCAGCCATCGGCGATCCCACCCTTGACGCCATAGACGGAGAACCGCGAGTCGGGCACCATGGTGACGAACCCAAAGCCGCTCGGTTCCGGATCGAGCACGAGCTGCGCTTCGGTGATTCGCTCCGGGTCGAACTCCTCCAAGTCGAAGGTCAGGATCGCGCGCCGCTCGTTGGACCGGCCGCGCTCCAGGTCCGTGTGTTTCACCATCAGGAGCGGATGGCCGCCCGTGAACTCGGGATATCCGCGACGCACGTAGGCATCGCGACCGCGGCCCACCGACGTCGGAATCGAGGTCCAGCCGTCGATCACCTTCGGAACCGAGGCGCGGTTCGGTTCGACGGTCGCCGGGCCGAAGACTCCGCCGACGTGGTAGTGCTTGCCCGCCGTCAGCCTCACCACCTCGGAGCGCCGTGGATCCTCCACCTCCACCTCCCCTTCGAAGACAAACACGTGCGAATTTCCCGCCGAGCCGGCCGTGACGCCGAACCGCGTGCCGATATCGACGACGTGCAGGTCGGGCGTCTCGACCGCGAAACCGCGGGCGCGCGCCGGCACCTCCGCGGTGATCGAGCCCTCCAGCAGCCGGCAGCGCATGGGACTGATGATCTCCAGCTTCGTGGGCGCTTCGAGGGTGACGGTCGCTCCGCTGGCAAAGCGCACCGTCGCGATGCCCTCCACCAGCGAGAACATCCCGGGGCCAAGGCGTGACTGGGGCAACGTCGGCAGCGTGGAGCCGGCCCACTTCGTGTTGTCCGCCTGCTCGAGCGTCGCGACCGCCGGCACCGGTGGCGCCACGCGTCGACCGCCGAAGAATGCCAGCGCGACCGCCGCCGCGGCCGCCAGGCCGAAACCGGCGAACCATGGCCAGCGCGCCGCCGCCGACGGCGTCTCCTCCGCGGCGTGCAACCACTCCGGCAAACGCTCGCGCTCGGCGTACAACGCGCCATGGAGCCAGGCACGTTCGACATAGGCCGAACGCAGCTCCGGGTCGCGCACGACGTCGGCCTGGAACGCGCTGAGCTCCCCGGGCGGCAACAGCCCCTCGATCGCCCGGTCGATGCGGTCTTGGTTGTGAGCCGATGGCTTCATGGCGTGCGTGACGCGGCGAGCTGGCGACTGATGCAGTCGTTGAGTGCTTCCCGAATCCGGCTGAGCAGGCGATAGACGGCAACCACGGAGCGGTCGCTCTTTTGGGCGATGGCGTCGATCTCGCACTCGTCGTAGTAGCGCCACACGACGATCGCGCGGTGACGTTCGGGCAGTTTTTTCAGGCAGTGCCGCAGCAACTCCGCGCGGCGGTTCAGCTCATCCGAGCGCCGGTCGATTTCCGCCGCCACGGCCTCGATGAAGTCGCGCTCGTGCGGCGACTCGGGCCGGCGCTTCGCGGCGCGGCGATAGTTCAGGATCTGGTGGAGCGCGACGGTCCTCGCCCAGGCCAGGAAGTTGGTGCCGGGTTCGAAGCGTTCGAACATGCGCCACAGGGCCAGCTTGCACTCCTGGAGGATGTCCGCGGCATCCGCCCGGCTGGCCACGAGGCTGAACACGTAAGCGCTCAGCGCGCGTTCATGTTCGGCGAGGAGGCGGAGGTAGGCTTCGTCACGGGAAGCCGAGTCGCTGGGCGGAGGTGAGTCCATGGGGCAACGGCACCAGCATACAGGTGCGGGAACGGCGGTTTTGGACAGGTAAATTTTCGGAGCCTGAGGCGGAGGCATGCAGTTGAAAGTTGAAGGTTGAAAGCTGAAAGACCCGAACCTGACGGGACGAACAACCGGTTGGCAGATGGAAGCCGCCTACACCTTTCGGTGCGGGTTGCCGGTTGGCAGCGATTCCAGCCGGCGTCCGCG
>JAEUHA010000151.1 GCA_016793535.1 Opitutaceae bacterium
CGGCGGTAGACGTGTTGTCCGAGCCGGCGGACATCGCCCCAGACGTCACTGCGCCCTTCGGCGAGCGCGTCCTGGGCTTCCCGCCACAACTCGACCTCGAGCGGGACGTAGTGGGAGCTGTTATAAAACTCCGCCAGCATCTCGCGCTCGGCGGACCGTTCCAGGTCCGCGATCGGCACGCGTGGGACAGGCGGACGCTCGGCGGTGGGAGTGGTTTCGACGGTCGACACCGCCTCGATGGAAAGGCGGCTGTGCTCCGGGATGACTTCAAAATGGTGCACCCGGTTGTGATAGAAATCATCGTACTCCCGCGTCTCGACGCTCGGCGTCAGGTTCAACCGGAAGTCGAGGCAGCGTTGCAGCGCATCGCTGACCGGCCGCAGCCGGACTTCGTTGAAGCTGTCGTGGGCCTTGCCGGCGTAGACGAACGTGGTGCGATGGAGGACGCGTAGGTGCATGGGCACGGTGGCGGGGCCACCGGGAGGAAGAGGAGCAGGGAGTCAGGAGATAGGTGGAAACAGGGGACGTGACGCTAGACTAAACCGGTGGCGTCCCGTTCGCGCGAGGAGCGGTTCCGCCTCCGTGCTCGCTGCTCCCTGTTCCTGGTCCCGTGCTCCCTGCTCCGCCCGTTTCGCGGGCCTGTTGCTGCTGCTGCTGCTGATCCTCCAGCACCGATTCGGCCGGGTAGAACATCGTCGTGGCCGCCACTTCGTCGCTGATCGACGCGAGCGTGGACTGGATGTCCATCAGGAATTCATGCAGGCCCTGGTTCAGGACGTCGGTGATGGTGAGGGATTGCAGGTCGGCCAGGAGCCGGCGCGAGGCCCGGGCGGCCGCCGAGCGGGGTCGCGTGCCCGATTCGCCCAGGATCCGGCGCAGGAAGTCGTCGACTTGCAGCACGCAGAAATGCAGCGAACGCGGAAAGGAATCAGAGAAAATGAGAAACTCGGCGGCCTTCCAGGCGAGGATCTCGCGCACGTAGTAGCGCCGGTAGGCCTCGAGGGCCGAGGCGGAACGCAGCACGGCCTGCCACTGCGCCGTGTCGAGCGCGCCGCCCACGTCCGTCGCACTCGGGAGCAGGATGTGATACTTCACATCGAGAATGCGGGTCGTCTTGTCGGCCCGCTCGAGGTATTTGCCGAACTCGATGAACTCCCAGCCCTCGCTGCGCGAGTAGGTCGATGCCGTCAGGCCCTGGAAAAGATGCGAGGCCCGGTTGATCTTGGCGAAGAACTCCTGCGGCCCGGCCTCCCAGACCGCGGTGGTGTTCTGTTCCTTGAGCAGGAGGTAGAGTTCGTTGATCGTCTCCCACATCTCGAGGGAGATCTGGTCCCGCACCATGCGCGCGTTTTCCCGCGCGGCGTAGACGCAGGCGAGAATCGAGTCGGGATTGCGCAGGTCGAAGGCGAGGAATTCGGTGACCGTGCGGCTGTCCGGCGCTTCGTAGTATTTGCCGAACAGCTCCTCCTGCCCGGAGCTGAGGATCAGCGGTCCCCAGGTGTTCTGCTCGACGCTGGAGACGTCCTGGAAATCCGAGAGAAACTGCAGGTTGACGTCGAGCAGCCGGGCGACGTTCTCGGCCCGCTCGATGTAGCGACTCATCCAATACAGCGAGTGCGCCACGCGGGAGAGCATGATCGTCGCCTGCGGCCGGAGCAGCGGCGGGGTCGACGGGGTTTTGGCGGCAGGGGGCATGAGGCGGGTGATCCGGGCGGTGAAGAGCGTTGGGTTGTCCGGCTCAGGCGTCGCCCTGGAGAACCCAGGTGTCCTTCGAGCCGCCGCCCTGGGATGAGTTCACCACGAGCGAACCCTTGCGCAGCGCGACGCGCGTGAGCCCGCCGGGCGTGACGGTGATCTTCTCGCCGTAAAGAATGTAGGGCCGCAGGTCGATGTGCCGGCCCTCGAGCCGGCCGTCGCACCACGTCGGCGAACGCGAAAGCATGATCGGATCCTGGGCGATGAAGTTGCGCGGATTGGCCGCGACCTGGGCGCGGAACGATTCGCACTCGGCCTTCGAGGACGCCGGGCCGATCAGCATGCCGTAGCCGCCGGCTTCGTTGGCGGACTTCACGACGAGCTTCTCAATGTTCTCGAGGATGAATTTGCGGTCGGTGTTTTCCGAGGCGAGGTAGGTGTTGACGTTCGGCAGGATCGGCTCCTCGCCGAGGTAGTATTTGATCAGCTTCGGCACGTACGCGTAGATGACCTTGTCGTCGGCCACGCCGGTGCCGATGGAGTTGGCGAGCGCGACGTTGCCGGAGCGGTAGGCGTTCACCAGCCCGGGCACGCCCAGCATCGAGTCCTCCCGGAAGACGGTCGGATCGAGGAAATCATCGTCGATGCGCCGGTAGATCACATCGACCGGCACCAACCCGGCGGTCGTGCGCATGTACACCCGCGCGTCGCGCACCACCAGGTCGCGGCCCTCGACGATCGGAATGCCCATCTGGCGGGCGAGGAAACAGTGTTCGAAGTACGCGCTGTTGTAGACTCCGGGGGTGAGCAGGACGACGTTGGGCTTGTCCTGGTTGCCCGGTGCAATGTGCAGCAGGCCCTTGAGCAATTGGTCCGCGTAGCCTTCCACCGGGCGCACGCCGTAGCTCTGAAACACGTTCGGGAATGCCCGCCGCATCGCGGAACGGTTCTCGATCATGTAGCTCGCGCCCGACGGACAGCGCAGGTTGTCCTCGAGCACCAGGTAGTTTCCCGCCGCGTCGCGAATGAGATCGGTGCCGCAGATGTGCACGTAGATGCCCTTGGGCACCGAGAAATTCATGAACTCCCGGCGGAAGTGCTTGGCGCCGAGGATGAGGGCCGCCGGGACGATCCGGTCCTTCAGGGCCTTCTGCCCATGATAAATGTCGTCGAGGAAAAGATTGAGCGCGGTCAGGCGCTGGATCAGCCCCGCTTCGATCCGCTTCCACTCCGCCGCCGGGATGATCCGCGGGATCAGGTCGAAGGGGAAGATCCGCTCCGTCCCCTGCGAATCACTGTAGACGGTGAACGTGACGCCCCGCCGGAGAAAGGCCAGGTCCACGGCCGCTCGCCGTTGGTCGAACTCGGTCTCGGACAGCGTCCCAAGCCGTTCCGCCAGACGTCGATAATGAGGTCGGACGCCCCCCTTGTCGGGTGTCGGGACGAACATCTCGTCGAAGAAGGCGCCGGTTTCGTAGTGGGAGTTGAGGAGCGACACGGAAGGGTTTTGAGACGGACTGCTAACTCTTTAGCAGGTCCCTTGCCAGCGCCGAGCGGTTGGAAATGGGTTTTTGGGCGCGTTTTCGTGCTCAACCTCATCGTGTAGGCGGGGTGCCCTCACCCCGCGAAAGAAGAGAATCTATGTTCGAAAGAATGCGGGGTGGGGGCACCCCGCCTACAGGGAGGGGCGCTGCTTATCGCCGGACCGCAATGAACGCCGTGCCCCCGAGGATTAGCGCGGCCCCGATCAGTTCACGCGTGACAAAGTACTCCTGGAAAAAGACCACGCCGCCGACGGCGATGCCCAGCGGCACCAGCATCTGCAGCAAGGATCCCTCGGCCACC
>JAEUHA010000175.1 GCA_016793535.1 Opitutaceae bacterium
AAGGCCGTCTGCGTCTCGTAGGTGCCGTCCCCGTCCTTGTCGCGACACGCCACGATCCGGCCTTCCTTCGGCACGCTCACGAACAGCGTCTGATCGGGGCCAAACGCGAGGAAGCGGGGCGTCTTGATGCCGTCGACGGCGACGGAGAGCGCGTACCCGTCGCGCACCCAGACCCCGGCGGGGACGTCGGCGGCGGAAACGGCGGAGGCGAGCGAAAGGACGGCGGCGAGCCGGCCAAGGCAACGGGGGGTATTCATGCGGGTAGGCGGGTAAGGGATGAGCGGACGTCGCGTGAGATAGGACGGGAAGGAGGGCGAGGCAACGCAAACGATGCCGGGCCGCGTCGCAGAGCAGTCCGCGCGTCGCGGACTATGACGGAAGTTCAGCGGAACTCTTTTCGCGGAAAAGTTTCTTTGGGGGCGACATGATGCACGACGCGACCCTCGCCCTTCCCGGAAACGAAGATGATGTCCTCTTTCGCCTGGAACTGATGGTCGCCCGGCGCGCCGATCGCCTGGCCGGGACGTCCCAGCGAAGTCCCTCGGCCGACCGGCTCTCGTGGCGGCAGGCCGAGGAGGAAATCTTCGGCGTCAGCGCGCCCGCGGCCAGTCGGGCATCAGCCCCGATTGCAGAATCCGCGGTGCGAGATTACTGAGCGCATCGCGGGCGGCGGACTCGAAACCTTCGCTCCGGGCGAACCAGTCGCGGCGGTTCCACATCATCAGCGACGTGCCGGAAAAGAGGCCCAGGTTCCGCTTTCCATTCGGGGTCTGCAGCGTCGCGTTGAAGGTGCAGTCCACGTTGCCGATCCGGTCGACGCGCCACTCGTGAAGATAAACCGACAGCGCGGGTACGGTCGGATTCGGCTGCTCGCCCCATTCGATGTAGCGGATCCGGCCGCGCAGCCCCTGTTCGCGCAGCGCGGCAATCACGCGGTAGGCGAACGCGTCCTCGACCTCCTCCTCGCGGAGGATGTTCATCGTGGGCGGGACATCGACGACGATCTGGAGTCGGACGGGACGGTCATTCGGACGGGCCGAACGGGACGGGCCGGTCGAGGCGCACGACGTCAGGACGCAGGCGCCGAGGAGGGCGAGGATGACGGAGGTGAGCGTTTTCATTTTTTGGCGGGAGAAGGTGGCGGGGGCGCGACGGGGCGCACGTCGACGGGCAGGTCTGAACGGGGCACCACGACCAGGGCCCAGGGCGAGGTGAGTGCCTGCGTGACCATCGTGCCGCGGGGCGGAGCGGATTCCCGGTAGGTGACGACCAGCCGTCCGTCTTGCGGGGCCGCGCTCTCGATGCGCACCGCGTATCCGCCGGTGCGGCGTTCGCCGAGAAAGACGGCCACGGCCTGTTCGCGGGCGGGCTGGAACGGCCGCGGGGCCGGGAGGCCGACACCCTGCCAGAATGCGTCCCAGGCGGCGCCGTCGCGCAGGACGCGATGCGACGCGGCGGTCACGCCCCCTTGATGGCCGGACCATTGCTCGAGCGCGCCGCCCGGCGCGGCGCCGGCGGGTTCGGCGACCTGACATGCGCCCAGCAGCATGACCAGCGCGGCCAGGAATCCGATGCGAGGTTCGACCCGACTCACCTGATGCCGTCTCATGCTCCAAATGATGGCCCGCTTTTGCGGCGGATGCAAACGGACCGACTCTCGCGCGCTTCGACTCCTTGACGCGCATCCGTCGGCGCGCGAAACCAGCGGGCGCCGCTTCGGCCCGCCTCCGCGTCCGCCTCAACCCGACTTGATTCCCCGTGTCCTCCGCGTCTCCCCTCACCGTGTTCTGTTTTGGCGAAGCGTTGTGGGACGTCCTGCCGCGCGGGATCTTCCTGGGCGGGGCGCCGCTCAACGTGGCGTATCATCTTTCCCAGCACGGCATCCGGGCGCTGCCGGTGAGCGCCATCGGGCGCGACTTTCTGGGCGACGAGATCCGGCGCCGCGCGGCGGGCTGGGGCCTCGACCTGCGGTGCGTGGCGCGGCTCGCCGGCTGGCCGACCGGGACGGTGCAGGCGGTGCTCGATGCCCACGGGGCCGCCACCTATCGGATCGAGCGGCGGGTCGCCTGGGACCGGATTCCCGTGCCGCGGTCCGGCCGCGGCCTCCCTGCACCCACCGCGATCGTCTACGGGTCGCTCGCCTTGCGGGAACGCCCCAATCGTCTGGCCCTGGCGCGGCTTTTCGCGCGCTGGCCGGACGCGACTCGCGTGCTGGACATCAACCTGCGCCAGCCGTTCGACCGCGGCGAGCCCGTGGCCTGGGCCTTGCGCCACGCCCGGTTCGTGAAACTCAACGACGAGGAACTGGGCCGGCTCACCGGCGCGCGCGTGGGCACCGTCGCGGCCCTGGCCCGCGCGGCGCACGCGTTCGCCGGGCGCCATCACCTGCCGCACGTGTGTGTCACGGCCGGCGCGCGTGGCGCGGGGCTTTGGTGGGAGGGGCGCTGGTACTGGGAACCGGGGCGGCGTGTCGCCGTGCGCGACACCATCGGTTCCGGCGACGCCTTTCTCGCCGCCCTGCTTGCGGCGCTCTGGAAACGCCGCGAAGCCCCGCCGGTGTCACTTGCGAAAGCGTGCCGGTTGGGTGAGTTTGTGGCCATGAACGATGGCGCGACTCCTTCGTACCGGTGCGATGATCGCGGAAATCCCCGGCCCGCGGGCACCCAATCGGCTGCGTAGGGTCAGGTACCGGACCAGAAACCCGTTTTTCAGTTCTGCCCCGTCAAACCACCAAGAAAGGAAAACAAACATGGACGTCCATATTCCCACAATGTCCCGGCCCGACAGCAAACATGCCCGCGAGCGTCTTGTGGCCGACCTGCAGGCGGTCGTGCGGGATTCCGAGGACCTGCTCAAGGCGACGGCGCGCGACATGAGCGATGCCGCCCAGCAGGCCCGCGCCCGACTGGGCTCCGCGCTCGAGAAGGCGCGCGCGACCTGCGCCGAATGGCAGGAACAAGGCATCGCCACGGCGAAGGAGGCCGCGAAATCGACCGACGCCGCGATCCGTTCGCATCCGTACGAGTCGATCGCGGTGGCCTTTGGCGTCGGCGTCCTGATCGGCGCGCTCTGGAAGAGCCGCTGACCTGTAGTACTCGCCCGCCCGGTCCGGGGTCGGGCAGCGTGTCCCCACGCTGCTTGCCCCGCGCGGTTTTGTCCGTGCCGAAGCGGGCGACGAAGCGCGGCCTGCCGCATCGGACTTCCCTCGTCCGTGTCCTCTAGGGATTCACGTCCGGGAAGCGGTAGGTCGTGTTGAAGATCAGCTCGATTCGCCGGGACACGAACACCCGGACCTTGAGCTTGCCGGACGCGGCGTCCGCGGGCGTCGCCCGGCCTTCGATCCGGCGTTCCGCGCCGGACTCGTTCACGGCCCGGCCACGGAATTCGATGGGTTCGCCCCGGCCGAGCTGGTGCAGCAGCGCGTCGCTGATATCGACCGACAGCCGGCCGCTCTCGCTGGAAAAGAAGAAGGGAAACACCTTCGCGTCGTAGGTGGAGGAATACGTGCCGGCCGTGCGCGTGAAGGCCGGCATCGTCATCGCCACCGTGCCAATATAAATCGACGTCTTCGTCGGCGCGATGGCGACGCGCGCGTACTCGTCCGTCGGGCGGTCGGCGGCGGACACTCCGCCCACGACCAGCAGGAGGGCGAGCCATCCCAGGCGGGCGCGCGAAAGACAGGGCATGCCGCGACAGTGCCGGCTTGGGGCGGCGGGCGGCAAGTGCAAGTGCGGGCCGGCGCGTCGCGACACATTTCCCATTGCGCGGCATGGCGGGGGGCCGTCATCTCTTGCGCCCATGGCCAAGCCATCTCATGCCACCTGGGGCGGGCGGTTTTCCGCCGGCCCCGCCGAATTGATGCTCCAGTTCAGCGAATCGGTCTCCTTTGACCGACGGCTGGCGCCGTTCGACGTCGCGGGCAGCAAGGCCCACTCGGCGATGCTGGCCCATGTCGGCCTCATCACGCCGGCGGAGCGCGACGCGATCCACGCCGGACTCGATGCCGTGCTGGCCGAGATCGAGGCCGGGAAGTTCACCTGGGACACGCGGCTCGAGGACGTGCACATGAACATCGAGCAGGCGCTGACGAAGCGCGTGCCCGCTGCCGCGAAGCTCCACACCGCGCGGAGCCGGAACGACCAGATCGCGACGGACATGCGGCTGTTCTTCAAGCACGCGTGCGGCGTGCTGGCCGGCAAGGTGAAGGCCGCCGAGCAGGCGCTGCTGGACGTGGCGACGGCCAATCGGGACGTACTTATTCCTGGATACACGCACCTCCAGCGCGCGCAGCCCGTGTACCTGGCGCATCATCTCTTTGCCTGGATGGAAATGCTGGATCGCGACCGGATCCGCTTCGGCGAGGTCGCGGCACGGGCGAACTGGTGCCCGCTCGGCTCCGGCGCGATCGCCGGCACGACGCTGCCGATCGACCGCGAGATCACAGCGAAGGCGCTCGGGTTCGTCGATGCCCGCGGCC
>JAEUHA010000177.1 GCA_016793535.1 Opitutaceae bacterium
GACCGCAGTGGTCACGGTATTTTCCAGGAGCACGCAAAGACCGCAGAGACCAACCGACGGGCCCACGGAACACACGGAGCACACGGAAGTGGCCCAAACCTTCCGTGTGCTCCGTGTGTTCCGTGGGCCACCCTGCCTCCCTCCCCTCCGCGTCGCCCGGCAAAATCATCAGTCCAGGAAGATCAGTTCATTCGCATTCAAGAGCGCCCGCGCGAACGCCTCCTGGCCGTGCTGCCGGATGAGTTTCTCCGCCGCCGCTCGCTCCGTCGGCGAAGGCGCCCTCTGAAACGCCAGCGCGTAACCCATCGCCACCGGGTCCGCCTCGCCCAACCGCGCCGCCAGCGCGCGCGCCAGGTCGATCGTGAGACCGTGGTTCAACAGCGTCAGCGCCTGCAGGGGCGTCGTGGTGTTCGCCCGGCGCGGCGCGGCGAACGCGATGTCGGGCAGGTCGAAATCACTCAGCACATCCACGACGCTCGCGCGCGCGTTCTGGTGATACACCGCCCGCCGGTACGTCTCCGGTCCGTGCACCTCCAGCGGGAAATAGGTGCAGACGTTGTTTTGCGTGAACTTGTAGAGCCGGAAGCCCGGGCCGCCCCGCGGCTCCAGCTGCATCCGGCCCGCCACCACCAGCAGCGTGTCGCGAATCTCCTCCGCACTGAGCCGGCGCGGCGGAAACCGCCAGAGGAGGCGTGCATCCTTGTCCGTCCGCGCCGCTTCACTCCGAAACGCGGCCGACTGCAGGTACGTGTCGGAAAGCAGGATCTCCCGGTGCAATGGCTTGAGCCGCCAGCCGTGCGCCAGCAGCCGGCGGGCGAGGAAGTCGAGCAGCTCCGGATGCGACGGCGGGCCGCCCTGGAAGCCGAAGTCGCTTGGCGTATCCACGATGCCCGTACCGAAGTGATACTGCCACACCCGGTTCGCGAGCACGCGCGGCGGGAGCGGATTGTCCGCCGCCACCATCCAGCGCGCGAGGGCGTGCCGGCGTTCCCCTTCGGGGGCGTCCGCCGGGAGCGCGAACGGGGCCGTCACGTGATCGAGCACGGCCGGACTCGAGGGTGGCACCGGTTCGCCCGGCTTCATCGGATCGCCGCCCTTGTGCACGAAGGTCGGCTCCTGCGGCTGTGCGGGCTTGCCGACGAAGACCTCGCGCAGCGGCGGCACCGCCTTCAGCTCGCGATCCACCGCGGCGATCCGCGCGTTGACCGCCGCCAGCTGCTTTCGCTCCGCCGGCGTCATGATTTCACGCCGCTGGCGTTCGATCCCGTGCGCCACGCTCCAGGGCTGCCGACCCGCGCTTGAAGCCACGGTGCGCCACTCGCGGCCATCGAGGGAAACCTGCACGTCGTAATCGGTCGGCGTCGCGCCCTGCGCCTTGTCCTCGATCATCTCGTCCTTGGCGTTGCGATACGTGATCCGTTCCACCGTCTCCTCGCGGGCCAGCGTCACGGTCAGCACCGCGGGATTGCCGATGAACCACTGCTCGCCAAACCGTCCGTCGATCGCGAGCTGCGCGCCGTACGCCTCGGGAAAATCCTCCGCCGTCGCCGACTTTGCTCCCTCGGCCCGGGCGCCGTGCGCAGCGAGCGCGACATTGCGCGCCTCCGGCCCGGCGCTCCACACCTCGAACTCGACCAGGCGCGCGTTCGTCGCCGCTTTCGGATTGGCGGTGCTCGCGTGCATGACGAAGCGCACGTGCCGCGCCCGCACCGGTTCGAAGCGCTCTTCCGTCCCCTCCGGATCGATCTTCGGCCGCGGCGTCTCGGCCGCCGCCGCGGCGGCCTTCGCCCGCACCGTGATTTCACGCTCGAGGGCGTCACGCTCGGCGACGAGCGCCCCGCGCCGCTCGTTCAGCGGCGCCGTGGCCGCGGCAAACGCCGCCCGCTCCTCCGCCGACGCCACGACGCGCCGGCCGTGGTTCACGCCCTCGAACGCCGCCCGCAGCCGGTAATAGTCCTCCGTCGGGATCGGATCGAACTTGTGGTGATGGCAGCGCGCGCACGCCATGGTCAGCCCGAGGAAGGCGCCGCTCGTCGCGGTGATCACGTCGTCCAGGGTGGCGGCCCGGATGTTGGCCTTCGCCACCACGTCCTGGTTGCCCACGTCGTCATAGGGCCCGGCCACCAGAAACGCGCTGCCCACCTCGACCGCCGGATCGCCCGCACCGATCACGTCGCCCGCCAGGTGCTCGACGATGAAGCGGTCGAACGGCTTGTCGTCGTTGAAAGACCGGATGACGTAGTCTCGAAAGGGCCAGAGGTCGTCGATGATGACGTTGCGCTCGAAGCCGATGCTTTCGCCAAACCGCACCACGTCGAGCCAGTGCCGGCCCCAGCGTTCGCCGTAGTGCGGCGAGGCGAGCAGCCGGTCGACCAGCGCCTCCGTGGCCGCCCGAGGGTTCACCCGGTGGGCCGCGGCGAACGCCTCGACCTCGGCCGGCGACGGCGGCAGTCCGATCACGTCATAGCTCATCCGCCGGATCAGCGCGCGGGGTTCCGCCGGTGGATTCAGGGTCAGCCCCTTTTCCGCCAGCCGGGCGGTAATGAAGCCGTCGATACGATCGTGCGCGAACTCCCGGCGCAACGGCTGCAGCGACCACCATGACTTGTCGGCGCGCCGGGCCTCCGCCACCCGGCCCGTGCGCGGATCCGGCGCCCCCAGACGGATCCACGTCACGAAATCGGCGATGACCGCATCCGGCAGTTTGTCCGCCTGCGCCGGCATCTCGAGTCCATCCTCCGTGTGCCGCAGCGTGCGCAGGAGCAGGCTCTCCTCCGGCTTGCCGGGCACGATCACCGCCGCCCCGCTGTCGCCGCCCTTCTCCCAGCCCGCGCGGGTGTCGAGGTACAGGTTGCCCTTGAGTTTCTTCGCCGCGGCGCTGTGGCAGCCGTAGCAGTGTTCGACCAGCACGGGCCGGATCTTCTGCTCGAAGAACGCGATCCCGTTCGGGTCGGCACCCAGGGCGGCTCCACCGGTCGCGACGCCGGCCAGGCAGGTCGCAAAGAAACTACGCCAGGATGCGTTCGATGACATGGCCGTGCACGTCGGTCAGCCGGCGGTTCGCGCCGTTGTGGTAATACGTCAGCTTTTCGTGCTCGAGCCCGAGCAGGCGGAGCACGGTGGCGTAGAAGTCGTAGACGGTCGTGACATCCACGGCCGACCGGCGGCCGAACTCGTCGGTGGCGCCGTGGCTGACGCCGCCCTTCACGCCCGCGCCCATCATCCAGGTGGTAAACGCATCGGGGTTGTGATCGCGGCCCGCGGTTCCCTCCTGGTGCGTGGGCATCCGGCCGAATTCGCTGCACCAGATGACGAGCACGTCGTTCAGCAGGCCGCGCTGCTTCAGATCGGCGAGCAGTGCCGCGGTGGGCTGGTCGAAGATCGGCGCGTGCCGCTCGTAGTCGGCCTTGAGCGTCTTGTGCGCGTCCCAGTTGAGCAGGCCGTCGACCGCGCTGGCCCGCGACGCGCAATAGAGGCTGACGTAGCGCACGCCCTTTTCCAACAGCCGGCGGCTGAGCAGGCAGTTACGGGCGTACGCGGCCTTGAGGGCATTCGCGTCGTTCGTGCCGTACAGCGCGTGCACGTGCGCGGGTTCACGGGCGAGATCACTCACTTCCGGCGCCGCGAGCTGCATCTTCGCCGCCAGCTCGTAGGCGGACATCCGCGCCTGGAGTTCGTCGTTTCCGGGCCGCGCGCCGGCGTGCTCCGCGTTGATCGCGTGCAGGAAGTCGCGCGTCGCCTGCTCGGCGGCGGGATCGACCGACGCCGGGCGCGCCAGGTTGCGCAGCGGCTGGTGGGCCGCGAGCGCGACGGCCTGATACTGGGCGGGCAGAAAGCCGTTGCCCCAGTTCGCCTTGCCGTTCGGCGGCTCGCCGCGGAGATCCTGCACCGCGACGTACGTCGGCAGGTTCTCGTTCAACGAACCGAGGGCATAACTCACCCACGAGCCCGCGCTGGGAAACCCTTCGCGCGGGAAGCAGGTGTTCATCGCGATGCAGCCAGGGCCGTGCGTGTTCGTGCGCGACGTCATCGAATGGATGAACGCCATGTCGTCGACGTGCGCCGCCATCCGCGGCAGCAGCGAGGAAATCATCTTGCCGCTCTGCCCCGCGGGCCGGAACGCCCACGGCGATTTCATGAGGTTGCCGTTCTTGCCCTGGAACGTGACCTCGGTCGCGGCGCCCGGCAGCGGCGTGCCGTGGTACTTTTCCAGCATCGGCTTGTAGTCCCACAGGTCGACGTGGGAGGCGCCGCCGGGGCAGAAGATCTGCAGCACCTGTTTTGCTTTCGGCGCGAAGTGCGGCGCCCGCGGCGCGGCGGCGAGATCGCGCAGGAGCAGCCGCGACAGCGCCACGCCCGCCATGCCCTTCGTCATGTCGCCAAGGAAGGCGCGGCGGGTGCGATCGAGACCGGTCATGAACGAGACGCGCGGACGACGTTCCGGTGGCGACGCCGGCTCACTTCTTCTTCTTCGCCGCTTTCGCGGCCGGGGCGGCGTTCCGCTTGTCGTCGAGATTGCGCTCGAGGCTGGCGGGATCGAGGGCGACCTGCACGCCGCCCGCGGGCACGGGCAGTCGCGCGGCCCAGAGGATGCCGTTCAACACCAGGGTGCGCTGGCTGTCGTAGCTCCAGCTCTGATGCAGGTCGGCGCCGGTGAAACCGAAACCGCGGCCGCCGTCGGGGCGCGTGTACGCCCACGCGATCACTTCCTCGCGGCCGGCGTGTTTCTTCGCGTCGGCGGTCGAGCGCGACTTGTCCGGCACCAGGCCGGTGAGCAACGGCGTCACGCCCGTCGGCGCAAAGTGCAGGTTGTAGAGCCAGCCGTCGGCCGGCGCCGCGAACGGCTTCACGCCCCGGGTCACCTCGTGCGCCGGGATCGACTTGAATTCCATGTCCCAGTGGCCGCGGCTGCCGATGTCGCTGTGGTACACCGCGCCGAGCCAGCCCTTGATCTTCGCGCCGTCGGGCCCGGCAGGCAGGTCCATCGCCTGGTGCAGCAGGACGAGCCCGGCGCCTTCGCTCATAAGGCGGGAGAGCACGGCCCAGCGTTTCGGATCGGCGAACGGCTGCTTGCCGCCGCCGTCGCCGAAGTACACGACGCACTTCGCGCCCTCGAGCACGCGTTCGTTCGCCGGCCAGCCGCGCGCCATCACGGGCCAGACTCCCGGCTGCTGCTTGAGCCAGTCCATCAGCAACGCGCACCCGGCGAAATATTCGTGCGCCATCGCCTTGCTGCTCGGCCCGCCGGCGAGCAGGACGATCTTGGTCATCCCCGCCCGCGGCGCCTCCACCTCGAGCGGCACGCCGGACTGGTCATACGACGGCGCGGCGCGCAGCGACAGGGCGAGGCAAAGGAAGGCAAGGACGGGGTATTTCATGCGCAGAAGATGAACAAAGGCGTGGGAACCACGAAACACACGAACTACACGAAAACCCACGGGTGATTTCGTGTGTTTCGTGTGTTTCGTGGTTTCTCCTCTCAGATCAGCAGATCCTTCACCACGTGGCCGTGCACGTCGGTGAGGCGGAAGTCGCGGCCGTCGTGGCGGAAGGTCAGCTTTTCGTGGTCGAGGCCGAGCTGGTGCAGGATCGTCGCGTGCAGATCGTGCATGTGGACCTTGTTCTCGATCGCGAAGTGACCGAACTCATCCGTTTCGCCGTACGCGAAGCCCGGTTTGAAGCCGCCGCCCGCCATCAGCACGGTGAAGCCGGTCGGGTTGTGGTCGCGGCCAGTGCCGTTGCGCTCCGCGTAGGGCGTGCGGCCGAACTCGCTGCCCCACCACACGATCGTGTCCTCGAGCAGGCCGCGCGCCTTGAGGTCGGCCAGCAGGCCGGCGACGGGCTTGTCGACGCGCATCGCGTGGTCCTTGTGCTTCGGCATGTTCGCGTGCTGGTCCCACGCCGGATTATTGGTGTTGTCGGAGTAGTTGACCTGGATGAACCGCACGCCGGCCTCCGCCAGCCGTCGCGCCGTCAGGCACTGGCGGCCGTAGTCGTCGGTCGGCTCCTCGCCAATGCCGTAGAGCTTCAACGTCGCGGGCGACTCCTTGGAAATATCCAGCGCGTCGGGCGCGTGCGTCTGCAGCCGCCAGGCGAGCTCGTACGAGCTCGCGACCGCCTCGAGTTCGTAGTCGCCGGGCCGCGCGCGCAGCTGCTGCTCGTTCAATGCGCGCACGAGTTCGAAGTGACGCTGCTGCTCCGCCGGCGTGCGCAGCGGGCTGCGCACGTTGCGGATGCCCGCCTCGCTCGCGCGCTGGCCGGCGCGGCCGATCGCGGTGCCCTGGTGCACGGACGGCAGGAAGGCGCTGCCGTAATTGCGCGGACCGCCGTTGGCGAGGGTCGGGCTGAGCGACACGAACGCAGGCAGGTTTTCGTTTTCGCTGCCGAGCCCGTATGTCACCCACGAGCCCATCGACGGCCGGATCAGGTTCGTCGAGCCGGTGTGCAGGAAGAGCGTCGCCGGGCCGTGCGCCACGCCCTCGGTGTGCATCGAGCGAATCACGCAGTAGTCGTCCGCGTGCTGCGCCATATGCGGGAACAGCTCCGACACCCATCGCCCGGACTGCCCGCGCTGCTTGAAATCCCAGAGCGGTTTCATCACCCGCTGCGTCGACCCCGCGCCGGTCTTCGCGATGCTCCGCTGGTCGAGGAAATCCATCATCTTGCCGTCATGCGTGTAGAGCACCGGCTTGTAGTCGAAGCTGTCGAGGTGGCTCACCCCGCCGCCCATGAAGAGGAAGATCACGCGCTTCGCCCGCGCGGGGAAATGCCCCGGCCGGGGCGCGAGCGGATTCGCCGGGCCGCGCACCGCCGCCTGCGCCGCGATGCCGGAGAGCGCGAGGTAACCGAAGCCGCAGGCGAGACGTTGCAGGGCCTGGCGGCGGGTGAGAAGCGGATGCGGGATCATGGGGAGGAGGCGGCCGCTGGGGCGCGGACGCGGCCGGGTTGAGCGTTGAGAGTTGAGGGTTGAGAGACGAAGTCGACGACGGACCGAGGATTCGCACGACGGGCACAGCGGAAGGTTGGGAAGGGGTTGGCTCTCATCTCTCAACTCTCAGCTCTGGACTCATTCAGTTCAGATACCTGAAATCCACGCAGCAGAACAGCGCCTGATGCACCTGCGCCCAGGCGTCGAGCCGGGCCTGGTCGCCCGAGTCAGGTGGGGCGACGGCGGCGACGAACTGGAGCGCCACCGCGCGTTCCTGCGCGGTGGGCAGGCGGCCCAGCGCCAGCCGGTAGGCGTAGTCGAGCCGGGCGGCGTCGCTGCCCGTCACCGCGGCCAGGGTGCGCTGCGCGGCCAGCGCGGCCTGCTCGAGCACGAACGGGTGGTTCATGAGGTAGAGCGCCTGGGGTGCGACCGTGGTGACGGGCCGCACGCCGATCGGCGCGTTGGCATCGGCGAAGTCGAAGACCTCAAACACGTCCAGCCGCCGGTTGCGGAAGGCAGGCGTGTACACGCCGCGCCGCAGGTCGGCGAAGACGTACCCGTACTCGTAACCCTGCGCCGCGGAGCCCGGACCGAGGACGATGTTGGGCCCGCCGACGGTCAGGTCGAGCTTGCCGCTGGTCCACAGGATCGCATCCCGAATCTCCTCCGCCTCGAGCCGGCGGCGGTTGGCGTGGGAGAACAGCCGGTTGTCCGGATCCAGCCGCTTCGCGTCCGGGGTCGCGTACGCGGCGAGCTGATACGTCCGCGACAGCATGATCGCGCGCACGAGCCGCTTGACCGACCAGCCTTCGGCGGTGAAACGCCGCGCGAGGTAGTCGAGCAGTTCGGGGTGCGACGGGCGTTCGCCGGTGACGCCGAAGTTGTCGACCGTGCGCACGAGGCCCGCGCCCATCAGCCAGGCCCAGACCCGGTTCACGGTCACGCGGGCCGTCAGGGGATTCGCGTCGCTCGCGATCCAGTCCGCCAGCTCGCGCCGGCCGCTTTGGTCGGGCGCAAACGACGGCACCGGGCCGGTGGTCGCCACCTGCAGGAAACCGCGCGGCACCTTGGGGCCGAGGTTGCGGGCGTTGCCGCGCACCCGGATCTCGGTGTCGCCGATCTCGCCCACGGCCTCCTTCACGCTCATGGCCAGCGGCCGCGACGGCGCCCTGGCCTTCAGGTCCTTCAACTCCGCCTCGAGCCGGCGGAGTTCCGCCGCGCTCTTCCGCGCCCCGGGGTCTTCCGCCGCCACGGTGGCGGCCGGCGCACCGGCCTTGCCGTCGAGGGGGACGAACTGCAGCGCATCAACGACGACGAAGCCGTCCGTACCTTCGGTTGAAACGAGCACGTAGCCCGCACCGTCCTTCTCAAAGCGATACTGCCCGAGGCTCGCGAAGCGTTCCGCGACGGTGGGCGGCTGCCGCTGGTTGATCGTGATCAGGTTCTCCCCGTCGGCGTGAAACACGGTCACCGGCACGTTGGTCGCGCGGTTGCGCTCGGCGGTGTAGGCGATCCGCACCTCGTAGCGTCCGGCGTGCGGGATCTGCGGGGTGAACGTGACGGTCTTCTCGCCCTTGCCCTCGTTGACATCGGTCAGGTAGCCGGCCCCGACGTAGCCGGCCGTGACCGACGAGTTCTTCCAGGAGCCGACCACCCGGGCCTGCGTATCATCGATCACGATACCGGGCAGCGTTTCGGGGGCGATGCCCTTGCCGGCGGCCGGAGGCGCCTTCTTGTTCGCCGGGCGCAGTGCCGCGATCTTCTTCTCCAGCGCGGCCACCTGCGCCTCGTGCGCGGTGATCTCGCGCTCGGTGGCGTCCGGGAGCGGCAGCGGCACATCCACCCATTTGGCGACATTGTCGGTGTAATTGTGCAGCGTGTGGGTGCTGCGGAGGATGCCGGCGAGCGCGTAGTAGTCCTTGAGCGGGATCGGGTCGAACTTGTGGTCGTGACAGCGCGCGCAGGTGATCGTCATCCCGAGGAACGCCTTGCCCAGCGTGTCGAGCTGCTCATCGACGATGTCCATGCGCAGCGCGTCCTTGGCCTGCTCCTCGTAGTTCGTGGGCCCGAGCGCGAGGAAGCCCGTGGCGATGACCTGCCGGCTCTTCTCCTCGTGATTCGCCGCCGGCAGCAGGTCGCCCGCGAGCTGCTCGCGGATGAAGCGGTCGAAGGGCACGTCGCGGTTGATCGCGTCGATGACGTAGTCGCGGTAGCGCCAGGCGTCCTTGAACAGCAGCGTGCGCCCGCCCCCGCTCGACTCGGCAAAGCGCGCCACGTCGAGCCAGCGCCGGCCCCAGCGCTCGCCGAACTGCGGCGAGGCCAGCATCGCGTCCACGACCCGCGCAAAGGCCTCCGGCCGGGCATCCCGCACAAAGGCATCGACCGCGTCGGGAGCCGGGGGCAGCCCGGTCAGATCGAAGCTCGCCCGGCGCAGCAACGCCGCCCGGTCGGCGTCCGGCGCGGGCGCGAGCCCCTTGGCCGCCCATTGCGCCGCCACGAACCGGTCGATCTCCGTCCGCGGCCACCCGCCGGCCGGAGCCGCGGGAATGGCGGGTTCGACCGGAGGGACGAACGCCCAGAACTTCTTCCCTTCCTCGATGCTGAGCCCGACTTGGCGGGCGCGTCCGCCGCCGGCGGGTGCAGCCGGTCCAGGTGCGCCCCGTTTCACCCATTCCTCGAGCAGGGCGACCTCCTCCTTCGGCAGCGCCGACTTTGGCGGCATCGCCTCGAAATCGAGGCCCGTGTAACGCACCGCCTTGATCAGCGGGCTCTGGTCAACATTGCCCGGGATCACCGCCGGACCCGAATCTCCGCCCTGCAGCCAGCCGGCGGTGAGATCGAGCCGGAGACCGGCCTTGATCTTCGTATCCGCGGCATGGCACTCGTAGCAGCGCTCGGCCAGGATCGGACGGATCTTCTTCTCGAAGAACTCCAGATCCCCCGGCTCCGCGGCGCCCGCCACGGCGGCGGCCAGCAAGGGTGCGCTGGTCAGGGCACTACGCAGAAATGGGGCAAACATGGCGCGGTCGGGGTAAGGCGAGGCGGAAGGGTCCGCCGCAGCCCCGCCAGCCAACAGAAGCCAGGTCCGAAAATCAAGCGGGCTTGCTCCCCCCGGGAGCGCGACCGTCCCCGGCCGCAGTCTGCAATCAGGCGGCCGGGGACGGCCGCGCTCCCAAAAGGAGAACCTAGCCCAGGCCTGGACGTACGCCCTGGCGCGGCGACCTTGGAATTTCGCCGGTTCCCCGTTGCCACGCGGCCACTTCCGACGCACGCTTGGTCAGCCTCCACAACCCGTGCGGCGCCCTGCGCCGTGCGGCTGGCTCCAGCCCTTCTGACACCTACTACCATGTCCACTCCGCTCCCCGCGGTCGTGCACGTTGCTGCACGCTGTAGTCTGCTTGCGTCGTTATTCCTCGGCCCGCTCGCCGCGCAGACTTCCGTCGCGCCGCCGGCCGAGACGAAAAAGGAGGCGGTGGTGACCATCGAGACGTTTGAAGTCACCGGTTCGCGGATACGGCGGCTCGACTACGAGACGCCGTCCCCCGTGGTCACCTTCACCGCCGCGGCGATCGAGGAGAAGGGCTACGCCACGTTCGGCGAGTTCATGCAGAGCCTGCCGTACAACAATTCCACGGGCGTCTCCGAATTCACCACCGGCAGCTTCGTCACGGGCGCGGCGACGATCAATCCCCGCGGCCTCGGCTCCAACCGGATGCTGACGCTCGTCAACGGCCGCCGCGCCGTCCCGTACGCGCTCACCAACAGCGCCAGCGGCACGGCGCAGACCGTGTTCAACTTCAACAGTATCCCTTCCGCCGCGATCCAGCGGGTCGAGTACCTGAAGGACGGCGCCTCCGCCATCTACGGTTCCGACGCGATCACCGGCGTGATCAACATGATCCTGAAAAAGGACTACGAGGGCTCCTCGATCGAGATCACGCTCTCCAACACCTTCAAGCACGACACGCTGCGCAAGACCGTCAGCATCTTCACCGGCCTGGCGAAGGATGGCTGGGAAATCACCGGCGGCGTCACGCTGCAGAGCCGGAATTCGAGTTTCATCAAGGACTACGGCGTGAAGACCACGGACTACCGCAATCTCGGGCCGAAGGGGCTGAACATGAACAGCACGATCTACCACCCGACCTACCTCTCGCTGAACGCCGCGCAGGCGACAGCCTCGGGGCTCGGGACCGCGGCCGGTTTCTACATCGTGCCGGGCCCGGACGGCGTGGCCAATCCGACCAAGGCGAGCTTCACCTACGTCGGCACGTCGACGGCGGTCTTCACCAACGCCAACCGGCAGGACTTCGCCAACGTCACCCAGCTCTATCCGTCCAGTGAAAGCGGCGGCGCCTATGCCAGCATCCTGCGCCGGCTCACTCCGAAGACGACCGCCTTCGCCAACTTCCTCTACAGTCGGAGCCTCACCCACTACGAGCTGCAGCCCTACGGCTTCACGAACTCGCTCGCCGGCATCACGCTCCCCGCCACCAATCCCTACAATCCCACCGGCCTGTCGCTCACGAACACCGCCACCACCTTTCCCTACACGTTTCGCGGCCGCTATCTGCCGAAACGCGAGGTGATCAGCACCACGGCTTCGAGTGTGGCCGGCTTCCGGGGCACCGCGTTGGAGGTGTGGAACTGGGAAACGGCCGTCAGCTACGGACAGAACGAGACGGCGCGCGACACCGACCTGATCAAGGCCGAGGACCTGCAGGCCGCGCTCAACGGCACCACGCGGGCGACGGCGTGGAATCCGTTTGGTCCCTCGGACAATCCCGACATCGAGCGGAAACTCTACACGCGTTCGCGCGGCCTCGATGGCAAGATCAACAGCCTCAGTTACGACGTCTCCGTCAACGGCACGTTCTACCAGCTGCCATGGAAAGGCGCCGGTCAACTCGGCCTCGCCACCGGTTACGAATACCGGCACGACCGGCTCCGGTCCAATCCCGAGCCCAACAACTTCATCGGCTTCACCGCTACGACGCCGTTCAAGGGCAAGCGCGACATTCACTCGGCGCACATCGAGATCACGGTGCCCGTCCAGAAGTGGCTCGATTTCCAGTTCGCCGGACGCCACGAGCGCTACAGCGACTTCGGCAACACCACCAAGCCGAAGGCCGCGGCCAAGCTGCGCCTGCCGAACAACCACCTCCTGAACATCGCGCTCCGCGGCTCCTACTCCGAATCGTTCAAGGCCCCGGACCTTGGCCAGCTCTACGCGCCCCAGTCCAACGCGGTCACGAGCACGAGCCTGCTCGACCCGCTGCGCCCGCAGGACGCCGCGCGCCAGATGCCGTCGACCGTCGGCGGCAACCCCGCCCTCAAAGCCGAGGAAGGCAAGGTGCAGTACTCCGGCGCGGTCTTCGAGGTGCCGGCCGTGAAGGGCCTCAGCTTCAGCGTGGATTTCTTCGACGTGCAGATCACCAACGTCATCAATTCGCTCAGCGCGTCCTACCTGCTCACCGCCGAGGGCCGCCGGCTCTTCCCCAACGCCATCACCCGCGAAGCCACGGCGGATGGCTCCCCCGGCCGCATCTCACGGATCGCCGCGATTTCCAACAACCTCGGCCTGCAACTCTACCGCGGCATCGACTACGGCGTGCGCTACGGTCTGCGCAACACCCGCCTCGGCAACTTCACCTTCGACGCCCTCGCCAGCCAGGTGATCAAGAAGGGTTCGGATGCCGGCACGGGCGCCGGCTTCTTCAACAACACCGGCCTCGCGTTCGACATCGAGTGGCGCTACAATTACGGACTCTCCTGGAGCTACAAGAAGGTCAGCGCGCGCGTGACCGCGGATGTCGTGGGCAAATATTTCAACGACAACTGGACCGCCGCCGGCTGGGGCGAGAACGTCTTCGCGCTCATCAATCCGTCCATCAGCTACCACGGTTTCAGGAAGACGTCGCTGACGGTGGGCGTGACCAACGTGTTCGACAGCCGTCCGCCGGCGATGGGCCACCGCGCGCTCGGTTTCGACGACCGCGTCTACGGTGCCGGCGCCCTCGGCATCTCGGGCTACCTTCGCGCCCGCCGGGAATTCTGACCGCGCGGGAATCGACGAAGGCCGGTGCTCGCGCGCGTTCGCGCGCGAGCTATTCGGCTGCGGCCTGCCAGGCGGCGCGCGCTACCGCACCTTGAGGGTGATCGACGTGGAGCCGATCGTCTTGCCCGCCGCGTTCTTCACCAGCACGCCCAGGCCGTAGTCGCCCGGGTCACTGGCGAGGAACAGGACCTTGTCGCCATCCCCGGCGCGATTGCCGCTCCACTCATAGCGATAGGGCGCATCACCGGCACGGGGGAAATCGATGATCGCGGCCACTTCGATCAGCTCACCCGGCGTGCACTCCGTCTTGGCGGGCTCCAGCCGGACGTCGCTCTCCGGTCCCCGGGCCGCATCCCGGCGCACCGGGGGCTCGGGTCCCGTCGTCCGGACGCTCACGCCCATCGACGTGAACAACGCGTCGATCTGCCGGGCCAGCAGGTCCGCCTTCTCCCGGGCGGCCCCACGGGTGTCGTAGGCCACGACTTCCCTGCCCTGCGGATCCCGTTCCACGCGCCGGTAGCCTCCCACCTCCCACGCATAGTGGACCAGTTGCAGGACGTCGCCGCGCCGGAGAACGGCCCCGCCCGAGCGGTGACGCCGCCATTGGTCCGGCTGGTCGTAGTCAGCTCCGGCCACATGCACGAGCTCACCCTGGTAACCCGCGGCGGTTCGGAATGGCACCACCCGCGCGCCCGCCTGACTCCGGTAGTGAGCCACGGTGCCGGCGGCCATGTCGCCGTTGCCGCGGTCGGCCACGCCATCCTCGAGCGAAGCCTGGAAGCTCGCCTTGACCAGGACGTGATTCCCCGCGACCGGCCGGCCTTCCTCGCGTTGGAGCGAGCGACGGGGCCCGCGCAGGCCGGTCTCCTCGCGCCAGCCGTCGGGCACGGTGAGTTCGATCTGCGGCGGGCGCACGACGATCGGAAAGACGATCATCGGCGGCGCGGGCAGCAGCTCCGCCGTGGCGACAGGCGGCGTCCCACCCTTTTCGGCCTGCGCGATCGCCTCCTCCACCTTCTGGTTCATGAGCGCGATCTGCTCCGGCGTCATTTTCTCGAGCGCCTCCTCCATTTCCTTCTGCGCCTTCGCCAGGTCCGCGGTGGCTTTCTCCAATTCGCCGAACACGCTGCCCTTCTCGTCGAACTTCACGAACGCGAGATCGAGCGCCTCGGCCTGGCCGAAGCCCGTCACCTGCCGGACCTGCGCGTCGATCTCGACGTAATCCGCGCCGGGTCGCTCACCGATCACCGACACCTGATCGCGCACGCCGTCCGGCTTGATCGTGCCGCCCGTGGGATCGAACTGCAGCAGCGCCGCGTCCTCGAAGCTGAGCTTCTTGCCGGGCTGCACGAGCATCAGTTTGTAGGCTCCGAGCTTGAAGTCGGGGAACTGGCGCTTGTCGATCCGCACGGTGAACACTTCGCCGGCACCGACCTTTTCGGGGGCTGCAATCGTGGTGGCCTTCGGCGGTTTCGGCTTGGCGCGACTGACACGCGCGACGTCGACGGTGATCGGGATCGTCCGCTTGTACGTGCGCACCAGCAGCGGCCGCGCGTCCATCACGTCGCGCGCAATGTCCGCCCCGCCGCCGACGAAGAGCTTGAGCTCGAGCGTAAACTCCGCCGTGAGCGCCTGCGGCCCGATGGCGGTGAACGTGAACGACTGCGGCGTGAACACGCTTCCGATGCTGCGCGTGCTCGATTGCTCCTGCCTCCGGCTGCCCTGCGTCCAAACAAGCCTCGCGTCCCGGTCGCACTGCACGGGCTTGGTGAGCCCCGACGCCATCTGGTTGCGGCCGCCCAGGGCCTCCAGTTCCGCCGCGATCTTCGCGAGGGTCGCCTCGATCGGGCCCCAGTCGGCATTCGTCACGACCGCCAGCTCCGCACTGCCGCCCGTCTGTCCCTCCTCGATCACGACGGGCGGGACCACGGTGCGAAAGACGATCTGGTTGAATGCATCGTCGAGCTCCAGTTCCAGGTCGATGGCCCGGGTCAGGCGCACCTTCCGCGCGCGCAACCACTCACGGTAGACGAGCGGCGTCATCTTCTTGATCAACGCGAGCCGGATCGCCTCCCGCGAACGCTGCGTGGCCTCCGAATCCTCCGGCGCGCCGGTGTACTTGAGTTGCGAGATGGCCAGGGCCTGCCGCTCGACGAAGCGTTCGATCTCGCCGCGGCTGCAGAACTCGGTCGCGAGTTGATCGATCGTCCGGTTGATGCCGGTTTCACCCTGGTAACCCTTCACCGACGAGATGCCGGCGAGAAAGTCGTCGTAGTGCTGCGGGCTGATCGCGAGCTCGTAGCCGGCGTCCTTGGCGGAATCGAGAACCATGTTGGTCATCACGCTCATGAGCCCAGGCACGGCCGCGACGAAGAACGCGACGTCGGCGCCGGCCTGCCGCAACGCCTGCTCCATGCCCTTCTCGCCCCACGTGTCGGAGACTCCCATGACCGACCACGCGATGAACGCGCCCTGCAGGCCACGCTCGAAGATCGTCCAGTTGTCCGCCTTGGCCCACACCTCGCGCATCGCCTCGCCGAAGCGGGCCATCCGACCCGACGAACGGCCGAGAATCGCCTCGATGATCTGGCGGTCCATCGCGCCGGGATTGCGGGCGAGTTCGCCCAGCAGCCGGGAATTGAGCCGCGCCTCCTTCAGGAACGCGGCGAGCCGCGGGTTCTCGAACAGCGCCGCGCCGCCCTTCGCCTGGGCGATGAGCGTGTCGAGTTCGCGCAACGCGTCGTCGAGCACGCCGGCCCCGAGGTTGCCCTTGGCGCGGGCGCGCTCGAGGTTGTTCTTCAGCCGCGAAAGGTACTTGGCGGCCGCCTCGGCATCGCGTTCGTGAATCGCCTCGGCCGCCTTGTCCGCCCACTGCAGCGCCATGTTGGCATAACCGCCCATGGTGTGTTTTCCGTAACCCTCGGTCAGGTGCACGAGGTCCGTGAAGCCGGCGCGGACCTTGCCGCCCGCGACGTGAAACAGCCGCCCCTGGGCCTCGAACGTCTGGATCATCGCCGGCGCGCCTTCGCCCCACACGCCCTCGACGATCCGGCCCGCGAGGCTCGGCACGGCGCCGGCCCGGGTGAAGAGGGCGCGCGCGGTCTTGTCGTTGACGACGTTCCGCATGACCTGCGGCGGCGGATACAAATTGACGCTCTTCAGGACGACCTGGGCCACG
>JAEUHA010000201.1 GCA_016793535.1 Opitutaceae bacterium
CGAAAGAATGCGGGGTGGGGGCACCCCGCCTACAGGGAGGGGCGCTGCTTAACGCCGCACCGCGATGAACGCCGTGCCGCCCAGGATCAGGGCGGCGCCGATCAGTTCCCGCGTGACGAAGTGCTCCTGGAAAAAGACCACGCCGCCGACCGCGATGCCGAGCGGCACCAGCATCTGCAGGAGCGAGCCTTCGGCCACGGGCAGGTCGCGAAACGCCCGGGTCATGGTGATCTGGCCCAGGCCGGCGAAGACGCCGGCGATCGTGATCGTGGCCCAGCCCAGGAGTGAAACCGACTCCAGCTGGAGCAGCGCGGGGATCGTGCAGAGGATCAGGCCGTAGACGCACTGCGCGGCGAAGATCGTCGAGGTGTGCTCGGTGGCGTGCAGCTGGCGGATGGTGACGACGATGTACGCCGAGCCGAGTGCGCCGAGGATGGCGACGAGGTCGTAGACGTTGGCCCGCGGTCCCGCGCCGAAGGCGTCGGTGAGCAGCGCCAGCCCGCCCAGCGCCGCGATGCTGCCGATCGCCAGCGCCCGGTGAAACGGTTCCCCGAGCATCCATACGGCGAGCACGGCGCCGAAGATCACGTACGTGTTGTTGATGAACGTCGCCCGCCCCGCCCCGAGGTGCACGATCGTCAGGTAGAACAAATACACGCCGGCGCTGCCGACGATGCCGCGCGCCGCCAGCTTCCGGTGGCGAAAAAGCCGGCCGTATTCACACTCGCGCCGGTAGAGCAGGAAAAGCACGGCGATGCCCGCGACGAAGCGGACGCAGCTCACCAGCCAGACGTTCACCGTCTCGACGCTGCTCAGCCCCCGGACCAGCAGCACGTTCACCGTGAAGCAGGCCGCTGACGTGATCATCAGCAGGACGCCGCGACGGTGGTGCGGGTGGGCGAGTGAGGAGGTGGAGTCGGACACGACGGTGTTGAACCCTCCATGCTCCGTCGAACCGCGCCGGGTGCGACGGAAAAAGCGCTGCCGACCGGTGCAGGGGCCCGTCGTCTATCGCGGGCGCTGCGGGTCGGCGCCGGTCACTTCGCCGGCACGGGTTCGCCGCCGTGCTCCGCTTCGCCCTGGGCGATCCGACGCCGCGCCCGCGCCGTGAACTTGTCGAGGTACACGTAGATCACCGGCGTGATGTAGAGGGTCAGGAACTGGGAGACGACCAGGCCGCCGACGACCGCGAGGCCGAGTGGACGCCGGGAGTCGGCACCCGCGCCGAGCCCGAGCGCGATCGGCACGGCGGCCGCGAGCGCCGCGAACGTCGTCATCATGATCGGCCGGAACCGCACCAAACATGCCTGCACGATCGCCTTCTCCGGCGACGTCTCACCCCGCGCCCGCGCCGCGAGCGCGAAGTCGATCATCATGATCGCGTTCTTCTTCACGATGCCGAGCAGCAGGATGATGCCGACATAACCCATCACGTTCAGCTCCTCCTTGAACAGCCACAGCGTCGCCAGCGCGCCGAAGCTCGCCGCGGGCAGGCCCGACAGGATCGTGATCGGGTGGATGAAGTCCTCGTACAGGATGCCGAGCACGATGTAGATCACGAGCACCGCCATGATGAGGAGCACGCCCAGGCCCTGCATCGACGAGGCAAACGCCTGCGCCGATCCTTGGAACCCAAAGCTCACCGTTGCCGGCAGTTCGCGGCGCGCGAGGTCGGTCACCGCCGCCGACGCCTCGCCGAGGGAATAGCCGGGCCGCAGGTTGAACGAGATCGTCACGGCGGGCACCTGCCCGAGGTGGTTCACCGTCAGCGGGCCGACGTCGCGCCGCAATTCCGCCACGGTGTCGAGCGGCACCGGCTTTCCACTCCGGCTGCGCAGGTACAGGAGCGAGAGCGCTTCCGGACTCCGCTGAAACTCGGGCGCCATCTCCATGATCACGAAGTACTGGTTGGTCGGCGTGTAGATCGTCGACACCTGCCGCGAGCCGTAGGCGCTGAACAGCGTCTCCTCGATCTGCTGCGGCGTGATGCCCAGCGCCGCGGCGCGGTCGCGCTTGATCTCGACGCGCAACTGCGGACTCGAGATCAGCAGGTCGGAATTGACGTCCTGCAGTCCGTCGAGCGTGCGCATCTTCGCCTCCATCGCCTGCGCCGAGGCGTAGAGTTCCTTCAGGTCGCTGCCGTACAGGGTAAACTGATACATCGCCCGGGACAGGGTGCCGCCCAGCCGGATCGGCGGCAGCACCTGCGGGAACACCCGGAAGCCGGGCACTGCCGCGAGCTGGCGGCGGAGGTCCTGCACGATCACGTTGGCGTGGGGCCGTTCGGTGCGCGGCTTCAGCTTGATGAAGAACCGTCCCTGGTTCGACGTCGACGTCAGCGCGCCGCCGCCGCCGATTGAGGACATGAACGATTCCACCGCCGGGTGTTTTGCGATGATCGCGGCCGCCGCCTGCTGGTGGCGCATCATCTCGGCGAACGAGACGTCCTGCGCGCCTTCTGTGGGAGCGAAGATCTGGCCGGTGTCGTCGGTCGGGATGAATCCCGTCGGCAGCGCGCGGCCCACGACGAGCGTCAGCGCGATCATCAGCAGTGCGACGCCCGCCGTCAGGAGCCGGTGCCGCATCGTGACCCGCAGCGTGCGTTCGTAGAGCGCCAGCATGCCGTTGAACACGGCCTCCATCGCGAGGTAGAAGCGGTTGTGCTTCACCGCCCCGGCCCGATGCGGCTTCAGGTAGCGGCTGCACAGCATCGGCGTGAGCGTCAGCGACACCAGGCCCGAGACCAGGATCGACGCCGTGATCGTCACCGCGAACTCGAACAGCAGCCGGCCGACGATGCCGCTCATGAAGAGCACCGGGATGAACACCGCCACGAGGGACAGCGTCATCGACAGGATCGTGAAGCCGATCTCGCCCGAGCCCTTGAACGCGGCCTCGCGCACCGACATGCCCTCCTCGACGTGCCGCACGATGTTCTCGAGCATGACGATCGCGTCGTCGACGACGAACCCGACCGAGAGCGTGAGCGCGAGCAGCGAAAGGATGTCGAGCGTGTACCCGAAGAAGTACATCACGATGAACGTGCCGAGCAGCGCCATCGGGATCGCCACGCTCGGGATGATCGTCGCCGTCAGCGTGCGCAGGAACAGGAAGATCACGAGGACCACGAGCACGACCGACAGCACGAGGGTGAACTTCACGTCCTCGACCGCCTCGTGGATCGTGACGGAACGGTCGAACATCACCTCCAGCTTGATGGCCGCCGGGAGTTGCTGGCGGAACGCCGGGAGCAGGGCGCGGACCCGGTTCACGATCTCGACCGTGTTCGTGCCGGGCTGGCGCTGGATGCCCAGGCCGATGGCGCGCTGGCCGCCCTCGCGGTCGTAGTACCAGCTGGCGACGCGATTCTCCTGCACGCTGTCGATGACCTGGGCGAGTTCGCCGAGCCGCACCGGTGCGCCGTTGCGGTACGCGACGATGATCTCCCGGAACTGGCCGGTGCTCGCGAGCTGACCGGAAGCCACGACGGTCATCGCCTGCTGGTTGCCGTCGAGCACGCCGGTGGGCAGGTTGACGTTGTGGCTGGCGAGGGCCGCCCGCACCTCGTCAAGACCGATGCCGCGGCTCGCGAGCGCCCGGGGATCGAGCTGCACGCGGAGGGCGTATTTCTGCGCGCCGTAGATTTGAATCTGCGCCACGCCTTCGACGATCGAGATCCGCTGCGCCAGGTAGGTCTGCGCGTATTCGTCGACCACGGACAGCGGCAGGGTGGGCGAGCTGAGCGCGAGCCAGAGGATGGGCGAATCCGCGGGATTCGTTTTCCGCAGCGAGGGCGGCGCGGGCATGTCTGACGGCAGGCGCCGCTGCACCGCCGCAATGGCGGCCTGCACGTCCTGCGCGGCCGCGTCGATGTCGCGGGACAACGCGAACTGGAGCGTGATCGACGTGGCGCCGAGGTAGCTCGTCGACGTCATCGAATCGATGCCGGCGATCGTCGAGAACTGCTGCTCGAGCGGCGTGGCGACGGCCGAAGCCATGGTCTCGGGCGTGGCGCCCGGGAGGCTCGCGCTCACCACGATGGTGGGAAAATCGATGTTCGGCAGGTCGCTGACCGGCAGAAGTCGGTAGGCCATCACGCCGAACACGCACAGCGCCGCGGTGAGCAGCGTCGTCATGACCGGCCGGCGGATGCAGAGGGCGGGAAGATTCATGGCGCGAGGTGGAGCACGCTGTTCCCCGCGGGCTCGGGTGGGTGGTGCCGTGACGTCCGGCCGCCTGGGGACAGGCCGCTGTGCCTGCGTCCGGAACGACGTTCGTTCATGACTTCGGGGCGGCCGGCTTCGGCGTTTCGCCGGTGAAGGCGGCCAGGTTCTTCGGTTCGACCGTGGAGTTCGGCAGCAAGCGCAGGTGGCCGTCGGTGACCACCGTTTCCCCCGCCTGCACTCCGCCCGCCAGGAGCGAGTCGTCGCCGCTGGTGCGCAGGACCTGGACCGGCCGGATCTCGATCGTGCGGTTGGGCCTGACGATGAAAACCTGCGTGCTGGCCTGGCCGGTCTGGACCGCGGCGGTCGGCACCACGATCGCGCCGCGATCGATGCCGGTGCGCGTCTGCACTTGGACGAACTGCCCGGGCCACAGGGCGAGGTCGGCGTTGGCGAACGTCGCCTTCAGCGTGATCGTGCCGGTGGTCGCATCGACCGCGTTGTCGAAGAAACTCAGGCGCCCGTCGCTGCGGCTGAGACCGGAGGCCCGATCCGTCACCGTCACGACCGCATCACCCCGCTGCAACGCCGCCCGGATTTCGTTGAGCGCCCGCTCCGGGACCGCGAACGCCGCGGCGATGGGGGCGAGCTGGTTGATGGCGACGATCGACTGGCTGACGTCGTTCGCCTTCACGAGCGCGCCTTCGTGCAACACGAGCTGGCCTGTGCGTCCCGCGATGGGCGCGCGGATCTGCGTGTAGCCGAGCAGGAGCTCGGCGTTGGCAACCGCGGCCTCCTTCGCCTGCACCTGCGCGCGCGTGGTTTCGGTCTTCGTGTTGAGCTGGGCGAGCAGCTCCTTCGATACGGCGTCCTGCTGGCTGAGCTGCAGGTAACGTTCGAGGTCCGCGGTGGCCTTGGCGGCTTCGGCGCGGACGTTCGCGAGGTCGGCGCGGACGATGCGAAGGGAGTTTTCAAACGGTCGCCGATCCAGCGTCACCAGCAGGTCGCCCGCCTTCACTTCGTCGCCTTCCTTGAAATGGATCTGCGCGATCATGCCGTCGACCTGGGACTTCACCGCGACGGAGCGCAGTGCCTGGATCGCACCGACGGACTCGATGACCCGCGGAACATCGGCCTGCCGCGCGACGGCCACCTGCACGGGCACGGCCGGTGGTGCCACGACTGCTTTCGGTGTTCCGGCCGACGGAGGCTGGCAGGCGGCGGTCAGGAGAAGCGATCCGGTCAGGACCAGGGTGAGCGCGGACGTCTTCATCAAATAGGCGGTGCAGGAGTAGGTTTGGCGGGGTCAATCAGCAAGTCCAGCGTGCGATCCGTCCGCAGGCAGGACGCGGCGTGAGAAAATGAGTGACGTGCGCGCGGTAATATACGTCTGTCGAGCGAACCCGAGCGGGCGCCGCCATGACCAACCTGCAACTGGCCGTACACTTTTTCTTTCAGATCGCGGTCATCCTGCTGTTTTGTCAGCTGGTCGGACGGTTGGGACGGTACATTGGCCAACCTCAGGTGGTGTCCGAGATGATCGCCGGCGTGCTGCTCGGTCCGTCGCTGTTCGGGTTGTTTTTTCCCGAGCTGTTCACCCGGCTTTTTCCCCCCGACACACTGCGGGTGCTGTTCCCGGTCTCACAGCTCGGGCTGGCGGCGTACATGTTCGTCGTCGGGATGGAATTCCGCATGGACATCGTGCGGGAGCGGCTGGGCAGCGCCGTGGCGGTTTCGGTGGCGGGCATGGTCACGCCGTTCGTGCTCGGCGGGGCGCTGGGCTGGTATTTTTTCCATCATACCACGCTGTTTCCCGCGAAGACCTCGCAGCTGGAGGCGGTGATCTTTCTCGGCGCGTCGATGTGCATCACTGCGTTTCCGATGCTCGCGCGCATCATTCATTTCAAGAAGCTCTCGGGTACGGTCATGGGCACCGTGGCCCTCGGTGCGGGGGCGATCGACGACGCGGCGGCGTGGGCCTTGCTCGCGGTGGTGCTGGCGAGTTTTGACGGCGATTTCAGCTACGCGGTGCGAAACATCGTGGGCGGCATCGGCTATGTCGCCGTCACCCTGGCGGTGGTGCGTCCGTTGCTCCAGCGCTGGGCGCGGCCGATCGAGGCCCGCGGGAGCCTTTCCGACGGCGAGTTTGTCTTCTGCCTCAGCCTCCTCGCGCTGGGGGCGTGGTTCACAGACGCGATCGGGCTGCATGCGGTGTTTGGCGCCTTCATCATGGGCGCGGCCATGCCGCGGGGCCTGGTGGTGGACGCGCTGCGGGAACGCATCCAGCCGCTCACGGTGGCGCTGTTGCTGCCGCTCTTCTTCACGTATTCAGGTCTGAATACGCAGATCGGCCTGCTCGACTCCGCGTACCTCTGGGGCCTCGCCGGTGTGATCCTGCTCGCCGCCGTCGGCGGCAAGGGCGTCGCCTGCTGGCTCGCCGCCCGATCCACGGGCGTGTCGAACCGCGAGGCGCTGGGCATTGGCGTGCTCATGAACGCCCGCGGGCTGATGGAACTCATCATCATCAACATTGGGCTGCAGCGTGGCATCATTTCGCCGGCGCTCTTCGCCACGCTGGTGATCATGGCCGTCGTGACGACGCTGATGGCCTCGCCGCTGTTCGAATGGCTCGTGGGGCGGCACGGGCATGCGGCGCGGGAGCGCTGAGCGGAGTTCGGCGCGTTCGAGTGCGGCGGTCGGAGCGGCCTGAAACCGCTCCGGCGTCCGGACGAATCACCGGTTGCTCCGCGAATATGACGATGGCGGCGGCTGGTATTTTGGGCGGGACCGTGTTGAGTGGGAAGACAACGGACCCTTCACCCCATGCCGCCCTCCTCCCGTTTCCCGCACGTCTCCCGCCGCACCTTCCTGCAAAGTTCCGCCGCGCTCGCGGTGTTGGCCGCGACCCGCGGCCGCGCGGCGTCCGCCCGGCCCGCTCCCTCCGGCGAGGATCTGCGCCGCATTCTGGAGGCTCCGGTGTTGCAGCTCGATTTCGTGCGCTCGCCGGTGACCGTCGCGTCGATGGAGCTGTTGCGGAACGGACGAAATTACCTCGTGCGCACGCGCTCCAGCGATGGCGTCGAGGCGATCACGGTGCCCAACCCCGCCATCATGGCGAAGGCGTGGCCGGTGTTTCTGGCCCATGTGGTGCCGACGTTTCTGAAGAAGGACGCGCGCACGCTCGAGGACCTGCACACCGACGTCTACCGGGCGGGCAGCAACTACAAGATGCAGGGCCAGCTTTTCTGGGTGGCCGTGATGGCCGCCGAGCAGGCGCTGCTCGAGCTCATGGGCCAGGCCGCCAAGCGGCCCGTGGCGGATTTCTTCGGCGGGGCGAAGCGGCGCGACATCCCGGTCTATTATGCGAGCGGGAACCGCGGCAACGCGCCGGAGGCGGAGATCGAGTACCTGCAGAAACTCGTCGCCGGTTCCGGGGTGAAGGCGATCAAGTTCCGGCTCGGCGGCCGCATGAGCCGCAACGCCGATTCGCTGCCCGGCCGCACGGAGAAGCTGATTCCGCTCGTGCGGAAAACGTTCGGCGACGGCATGACGCTGTATGCCGACTCCAACAGTTCCTACGACGCGAAGGAGGGCATCCGCATCGGCAAGCTCATGGAGGCCCATGGCTATGGCTTCTACGAGGAACCGTGTGAGTTCGACGACCTCTGGAGCACGAAGGCGGTGGCGGATGCGCTGACGATCCCGATCGCGGGAGGAGAACAGGAGTTCAGCCTGCACCGCTGGCACTGGATGGTGGCCAACCGGGCGATCGACATCGTGCAGCCTGACCTGCACTACGGCGGCGGCTTCATCCGCGCGACCAAGGTGGCCCGGATGGCGGCGGCGGCGGGCATGACCGCGGTCCCGCATATGTCCGGCGGCGGACTCGGCTATCTCGACGTGGTGCAGTTTGCCGCGTTCACGCCGAACATCGGTCCGTTCCAGGAGTTCAAGGGCAATGCGACCATTCCGGTGTCGTGCCCGACATCATCGCTCAAATGCGAGAACGGCAGCGTGCGCGTGCCCACCGGTCCCGGCTTCGGTGTCACCGTCGACCCGGCCTT
>JAEUHA010000228.1 GCA_016793535.1 Opitutaceae bacterium
CGGACCGAAGACGCACATCGGCTTCACGCCCGGCTCCGGCGGATTCAGCCGGCGGCCGGCGAGGACTGCTCCGACCGGGAAAAGCGCCGTCGCGCCCGGCGGCACGCGCCGGTAAAGCTGGGCCCCGACCTGGGCGAGGTAGGAGCCGCGCGGGTCCTCGAGGTCGGGCCGCAGCTGGAGGTAGCGCGGGTTCTTGGACGGTTTGCCCTCGACGATGCGCGGGTGCGCGGGAGAGGCGAGGAAGGCGGGGCGATCGGCCGAGACGAACTCCCGGAACAGACCGCTGACCGGCGCGGTGAAGGCGTCGAAGCCGATGGCGTCCTCCACGATCGACTGCGCGGTGTCGCGGGTCAGCGGCTCGTAGTTCGAGAAGAAGTTCCCCGGCCGCGAGAAATCGCGCTCCGTGCGCTTGTCGTAGCCGCGGTGGATCGCCTCGTCGGGCCGCTGGAAGAGCGCCGCCTCGCAGTTGTGCACGAACTTGAGCGAGCGCGGCTGCGGGCCCGAGCCGGTGTCCGCGCGGGAAAGCCCGGCGAGCCGGCGGGCCGGCACGACGATGGACGCCGTGATGTCGTCCTCGGCCTGGATCTTCGTCGCCGGATGGAAATCCTTGCGCAGGCTGAACGTCCGCCAACCGCCGTCGGGGGTGAAGCCGACGCGCAGGAAGTGGGTCATCGCCTTTTCGCGGTTGAACTTCAGCTCGTTGCCCGGCCGGCCGTTGATCGTATCCACGGTGAAATGACGCCGCCAGTCGGCGCCCCATTCGGGCTTGTAGACCCGCTTGATCAGCAGGACGAGGTCGAGGATGTACCGCGGGATCCGGGAGAGCCACTCGTTGTACGCATCGGTGTAGTCCGGGCTGCGGCTGAGCAGCTTGACGACCGAGCCGAGCGAACGCTCGGCGCTGAGCAGCGGCCGGCCCTTCGGCTTGTTGCGCGCGGGATCGCGGAAGCGCTGGCCGTATTCGTGGTGCAGGATCGCGTCGATGGCGTCGAAGTCCCGCGCGAGATCGCTCACGAAGTTCGGCGCGGTGAAGATCGCGTCGGCGATCGACTTGGAGATCTCGGACTTGCCGCCGCCGGAAACCGTGCACGGCTTGTGGCAGAGCACGCCCTCGGCCGTCGTCCCGCGCAGGCGCCAGCGGCGGCCGTCGTCGGGCTTCACCATCTCGACCTTGTAGCCGGACGGCAGCACGTACGTGTGGCCGGGCACGAGCTTGATCGACTGCTTCGCGCCGGCGGCGTCGGTCCACGAGATCGTCTGGGCGCGCAGGGCGAAGAAGGCATCCTCCGGCACGTAACAGATATCGGGATACACCCGGTCGCGGGCCCAGCCGCCGGGCTGCGGCACCGCGCGGTCGCCGAGCTGGGCGAGCGCCTCCGCGAAGGTGTGGTCGACGATCGCGAGGTGCGGGTTGAGCCGGAAATCCTCGCCGAGGTCATAGCTCGGGAACACGAACGCGCCGCCCGCGTGCTCCTCCTCGCACTGGCCAAGGAGGTTGGCGGCGAAGCTGATCTGGGTCTTCACCTCCTTCTTGCAGTAGCCGAAATAGTTGTCGGAGATCATCGTCACGACGACGCCGCTGCGGTCCCGTGCCGTGAGCTTGAACGCGACGCCGTCGTTGTAGCGCTCCTCCGGCGTCTTCCAGCACATGCCGTCGCGGCGCTGGCGCGGCGTCGCGTCGGCCCAGGCGGGCAGGCCCGCGTCGCGTTTGGTGATGCCGTTCAGGTGGGGGGCGAGAATGACGCAACCGGTGTGGCCGCTCCACCGCTCCGGGGTGAGGGCGGCGTCGTTTTCCGGCAGGTGCGGGTCGCCGGCGTTGCCGAAAATGCGCTCGATGAAGTCGAGGTTGGCGACGAGCGCGCCCGGGACGAAGAAGCGCGTCTCCATCGCGCGGGCCGGAGTGAAGCCCGGCACCTCCGGGCACACCACGGGCCGCAGGTGCAGCGAGACGAAGCACTCCGCCGGGGCGGGCGCCCGGGCCGTGAACGGCAGCCGGAGCAGTTCCGGCGTCGGCCGCAGCGCGGCGCGCAGCAAGCGGGCGAAAACCGCGGGCGGCACGGCTTTCTTGTCGTCGGGCACCGGGACCCCGAGGTCCGCGACGTGAAAGATGCCCTGGGTCGTGCGCCGGTCGCTCCGGGGGTTGTGCAGCACGCCCTGCCGCACTCGGTGCGAGGCCAGGATCTCGCTCTGGTGCCGGTCGGCATCGGGCGGGAGCGAGAGGACGCGCGCCAGGCCGGGCCGGTCGAGGACGAGGGTGGTGCTGGGCAGCCGGGGCACTTCGCCGCCGGCGACCGGCTCAAGGTAGGTCTGCAGGAAATCCTGGATGCGCTGGTCGACCGGGCAGAGGTGCCGGGCGAGCGCGCGGTCCTTCTCCCGACTCAGCGCGAGAAAGTGGTCGACCAGCGGCGCAAGCCCGTCGCCGGTGGGAAGACCGCCGACCCCGGGCTGGTCGATCTCGCGCAGCTTCAGGTTGAGGTACGTGATGAGCTGGGCGTCGGATTCTCCGGAATAAGCGAGCGAGGAAGGCATCGTCGTGGTGACCATTGAGGCGGTAAATGCGTTCGGCAAACGCACAAATCGCACCAACAAGGTCAGAGAATTTCCGCCCGGCAATGTTCGATTTCCCGCGCCCCGCCTCCCCGTGGTCCCGGGTCGGATCCGGCCGCGGCGGAAAAATCGGGTTGAACGTCCGGAGCGTGGTCGCGTCGCCGGGGGAGAGGTCATCAGGGCCCGTCACGAAGCGGGCCTCTCCCATCGGTCGTGCGCCTCAACGCGCCATCCCCGGACGTTCAACGCGATTTTCCCAATCGCGGGGCGGGATCAGATTTGAAACAACGGCTGGGCCCGGACGCCTTCGCGCCGGGCGATCTCGGGCTCGTAGCGCATCGAGAGCGAATCGAGCACCGCATCGAGTTCGCGCTCCTCGACGAAGTGGGACTGGGCGTGCTCGCGCAGGCGGTGCCAGAACTCCTGGAGCAGGTGCTCCTGACGGGCGCTGGCGGCGTTGCGGCAGGCCTGCAGGTGTTCGAGGACGGCCGGCAGCCCGCGATTCAGGAACGTGCGCACTTCGCTCTCGATCCGGGTGACTTCGGTCATGACCTGCTCCGCCGGCACGATCGAAAGCCAGTCCACCCACACGATCCGCAGGAAATTCGGCAGGGTGGGCGGGAGCACATCGGTCGCTCCGAGCTGCTGCGCGTGACCGGCGATGGCCGACGCGATGCGGCCGATCTGGAGCTGCTGGTCCTCCACCCGGCCGGCAATCCGCCGGAGCGAGACAAAATCAGCCACGGCCGTCGCGGCCGCCCGGCGGTGCGGCTCCCCGGCCGCCTGCCGCAGCCCCCGCAGTTCGCGGGCGAACTCGGCCAGGCTGTCGGGCAATACGTGCCGCACACAGAATTCCCACTCGTTCAACGCCTGCTGGATCCGGAGGCCGTGCTGGTAGACCGCGTTCGTCGTCTCCAGGTGGGCGGCAAGTTCCACGCGCAGGCACTTTTGGATCCAGGTTTCGAGCCGGCCAATCCGGCTCAGGCGGGAATAGAGGGCCACGTCAGGATCGGTGTCCGTGCCCGGCGACGGCACGACGGGATTCCCCTTCGGGGTCGGCACCGCGGGTGCCGTTTCCGTCGCGGAACGTGAGGCTTTCTCCCGGTTTCTCGCCTCGATGCGGTCGAGAATCGCCTCACGGCAAAGAAGGACGTAAGCTTCGTCCCTTAAGAGCTCTAGAGTGATTCTGTTCATGTCCACGCCCGAAGACTACTAGGGTTATAACCCCAGGCAATCGTTTTTGGGGCGGTAGTATTACGTGGAGGCTGCGGTTCTTTCCATTCGCGCTCGGCATGGCTAATGCCGGACGCCGCGTCGGTGCCCGGGCCCGGCGTCGATTCGCTTGGCATCGCCCCAAAGCGTGCTCAGCTGGAGCGCCATGCGAAGGATGCTCGGCTTTTTCGTGACCAGTTGCTGGGTCGTCGCTTGGACGGCGGGCGCCGCCCCGGTTGCGTTTACGGGAGGCAACCTGCACACCGGAACGACCGCGCTGCCGCGGGCGACTGCGGTCTTGGTGGACGCAGGGCGGATTCAGTTCGTCGGCAGCGATGCCGAGGTGCTGGCGCGAAAGCCGGCGTCGGCCCGGGTCATTGACTTGCGCGGACGCACGATGCTGCCCGGTTTCGTGGACGCGCACGTGCATCTCGCCGGCGTCGGAGCGCGCGAGCTCAGCTTCAATCTCGAAGGCACCCGGAGTCTGGCGGAACTGCAGGAACGCCTGCGCTCCCATGCGCGCGGACCGGCGGCGGCTTCCGCGTGGATCGTCGGTCGCGGATGGATCGAGGCGCAGTGGACGCCGCCGCGCTATCCGACCCGCCACGACCTGGACGCCGTTGTGGCGGACCGGCCAGTGGTGCTGACCCGGGCCGACGGCCATGCGCTCGTCGCGAACTCGCGTGCGCTGGAACGGGCGGGGATCGGCCGGGGCACGCCCAACCCGGCCGGCGGCGAAATCCTGCGCGACGCGGCGGGCGACGCGTCCGGGTTGCTGGTCGACCGGGCGATGGATCTCGTCCGCAAGCTGGTCCCCGCCGCGACCGAGGCGGAGACGCGCCAGGCGATCGAACGGGGCGCGGCGCGGGAACTGCGCCTCGGCTGGACCCAGGTTCACCTGGCCGGCGCCTCCGCGAGTGAGCTTCGCCTCCTGCAGGAACTTGCGGCCTCCGGCCGGTTTCCCCTCCGGACTTACGTCGCGGTGAGCGGACCCGGACCCGAGGCGGAGAAGCTCCTTGCCGGCGGGCCCACCCGGCACGGGACGTGTGAAGTGCGGGCGATCAAGTGCTACATCGACGGCGCGCTGGGCTCCCGCGGCGCGGCCCTGCTCGAGCCGTATTCAGATTCCCCGGACAGCCGCGGGCTCGTGCTCGGCACGGCCGCGGGGCTGCTGCCGCTTTTCACCCGCGCGCTGCGGGCGGGCATCCAGGTGGAGACGCACGCGATCGGCGACCGGGGCAACCGCCTGGTGCTCGACTTGTATGCGCAGGCCTTCGCGGCGGTGCCGGTGGCGGAGCGGAAAGTGGCCGATCCACGCTGGCGCATCGAACATGCCCAGGTGATTCACCCGGACGACATCCCGCGCTTCCGCGCCCTGGGCGTGATCGCCTCGATGCAGCCCTCGCATGCGATCAGTGACCTCTACTTCGCGCCGGCGCGGCTGGGACCGGCGCGGCTGGCGGGTGCGTATGCCTGGCGCAGCCTGATCGATGCCGGGGTCATCATCGCCGGCGGTTCGGACGCTCCGGTGGAGCGGGGCGAGCCGCTGATCGAATTCTACGCGGCCGTCGCCCGCCGTTCGCTCGACGGCTTCGCCAACGCCGACTGGCATCCGGAGCAGCGCGTCACCCGCGCCGAGGCCCTGAAGATGTTCACGCTCTGGCCCGCGCTTGCATCGTTCGAGGAACGGGAGCGGGGCACGATCGAGGCGGGAAAGGTGGCCGACTTCACCGTGTTTTCGGCCGACATCATGACGATTCCGGAACCGGAGATCCTGCGCGCGCGGTGCGTGATGACGGTGATCGGCGGTGTGGTCGTGTGGGAGGAGCCGTGAGCCCGACCGATCACTTCGTCACGCGGGCCGGCGACAGGGTGGGTGTCCGCCGTCTGGGCGCCGGCGACGTCGCGGCGCTGCCGCGCTTTTTCGCCGGCCTTGCCGCGGCCACGCGGGCCGTGTTTCTGCCGCATGCGACCGATACCGCGACCCTGGCGCGCTGCATCGAGCGCGACCAGCGCGGGCTCGACCGGGCGTATGTGCTCGACGTGGACGGGGGGATCGTCGGCTACTTTTTCCTCTGGGAATTCGACCAGCCCGTGCCGCTGCTGGGCCTGGGCCTCGCCGACGCGTGGCAGGGGCGGGGCCTGGGCGACCAGATGCTCGCGCGCCTCATTGCCGACGCCCGGTCCGCGGGGCGGACGGCGGTCGAGCTCACGACCGTTCCCGGCAACACGCGCGCGCTCGCCGTGTATCAGCGTGCCGGATTCGTCCACGTCGGTGACGTCGAGAATGTCGCGGGCGACGGACGGATCGTCCGGGAGCACCGGATGTTCCTGCCGCTGCAGCCCGGCGCCCGGCCGCCGGAACGGCACTTCGGTCCGCCGGCGTGACGCTGCCTGGATGAAGTGTAGGCGGGGTGCACTCACCCCGCAGAACGATACGCCCGCGTTCCGGCGCGGGGTGAGGGCACCCCGCCTACAGTCCACGCCTACACTCCACGACTACAGTCCAAGACTACAGGCCGGCGACTTCCCAGCCCTTGCGATAAGTGCGCCGGAGATGCTGGTTCGCCGCCGCGACGTTGGTGAACTCGAGCTTGGCTCCGCTCCAGTTCAGCGTCTGATTCGGGAAGCGCACGGCCACGCTGCCGAGCAGCACCGCCTCGGTCATGGGGCCGGAGTAATCGAAGTCCGCGCTCGGCTTGCCTCCGTTCCGGCAGGCCTCGGCCCAGATGCTCCAGTGGTGTCCCTGTTCGAGGGCCGGCAGCGGGAAGTCCTTGAACTTCTCCTGCGGAAACAGCTTCGGCGCGGCGACGTGCGGCACGTGCAGCACACCCTTGGTCCCGATGATGATCGACCCCTGGCTGTCGTCGTCGCCCCGCTTCTTCTGCCCCTTGGCGCCCTTGATCGAGCCGTCGGCGCTCATGTTCACCAGCGCGCGAATATCCGCCGGCGGCCGCGCATCGCCGTCGTACCAGGTGACCGGAACCGTCGGGCCCTCGGTGTACTTCGTCCCGGGAAACACATAGTGGATGCGGGCGTTGATCGACCAGTTCCAGGCGTCGGGCGCGGGACCTTCGGACTTGATCGAGAGCGGGGAGGTGAGGGCGAGGGCGTTGAACACCGGGTCGAAGATGTGGCAGCCCATGTCGCCAAACGTACCGGTGCCGAAGTCGAGCCGCTTTCGCCACTGGCCCGGGTGATAATAACCGCTGACGAACGGCCGCGCGGCCGCCGTGCCGAGCCAGAGATCCCAGTTGAAGTTCGCGGGCACCGCGTCCTGGCGTTCGGGCGGGCGGCCGGAATCGCCCCACTTCTTGCTGCTCCAGGTGTGCACCTCCTTGACCTTGCCGATGGCGCCGCTCTGCACGAGTGCGACGGCCTGGCGGTAGACCTTGTAGGAGTGGATCTGGATGCCCATCTGCGTGACGAGCCGCTTCTCGCGCGCGTAGTTCGTGAGCATCCGGACTTCGTGGATGTCGTGCGCCAGCGGCTTCTGGCAGTACACGTGCTTGCCGAGTTGCATCGCCGACATCGCCATCGGCGCGTGCATGTGGTCGGGCGTCGAGACGTTCACCGTGTCGATGTTCTTGCCCTCCTTGTCCAACATCTGGCGCCAGTCCTGGTAAACCTTCACCTCGGGGAACGTCTCCTTCAGCTGCTTCGCCCGCGCCGTGTCGACCTCGGCCACTGCGACCAGCTTCATGAACGGATTGGTCATGATCGACTGGACGTCGGCCCACGCCATGCCGGCGGAGCCGAAGCTCGCGTGCCGCAGGATGCCGCTCGGAGCGGCAGCCCGCAGGCTGCGGGCGATGAACGGGGCGGCGACGGCGGCCGTGCCGACGGTGCGAAGGAAGCGGCGACGGGAGGGGAGGGC
>JAEUHA010000309.1 GCA_016793535.1 Opitutaceae bacterium
GGCCGGCTGTGGCCCCCATCGTCCCTGGACCCAAATCCGGCCCCGCTCCGTAGCCTGATTCGCAACCCGCTCACGCCGCCACCTTCGCGTCCTTCGCGCCTTCGCGTGAGCCCCCACGATTGCGTCTCGCCCGACATCCCCGTTCCGTCTTGGGTCTACTCCTCCACCCCGATCCTACTCCCATGACCTCCCTGCCCCCTCTCCTCTGTCGTCTGTCGGGAACGTTTCTCCTCGCCGCGGCCCTCGCCCGTTCCGCCGAGCCGCCCCAGCCCAAGTTCCGCATCCAGGATATCGATACGGCCGTCAACATCGGCTACGGCATCGCGGTCGCCGACGTCGATGGCGACCGGAAGCCGGATATCCTGCTCGCCGACAAGAACACCATCCAGTGGTATCAGAATCCCACCTGGAAGAAGCATGTCATCGCCGAGAACCTGACGCCCCAGGACAATGTGTGCATTGCCGCGCAGGACATCGATGGCGACGGCAAGTGTGAGATCGCCGTCGGCGCCGGCTGGAATCCCGGCGAGACCACAGACACGACGAAAAGCGGCGCGGTGTTCTATCTCGTCGCGCCCAAGGACCGCACGCAGAAGTGGGAGGCGATCCGCCTCCATCATGAACCGACGGTGCACCGCATGCACTGGATCAAGTCGCCCCAAGGCAAGTGGGACCTGGTCGTGAAGCCGCTCCACGGCCGCGGCAACAAGAACAACGCCGGCGAGGGCTCCAAGGTGTACGCGTACGCCATGCCGGCAAATCCGCGTGATCCGTGGACGCTTTCGCTGGTCAGTGACTTCACCCACGCGAGCCACAATTTCCAGCCCATCAACTGGGACGCGGACCCCGAGCACGAGTTCATCTCCGGCGCCAAGGAGGGCATCTTCTGGTTCGGCCGCAGCACCGGCGCGTGGAAACACCGCCAGCTCTCCGACCAGTGGACCGGCGAAGTGCGCGACGGCAAGCTGCCCGGCGGCCGGCGGTTTCTCGCCACCATCGAACCGATGCACGGCAGCGTGAGCGCCGTCTACGCAGACCCCGGCAACAACCGCAGCCTCTGGAACCGGCAGGTGCTGGACGAAACGCTCAAGGACGGCCACGGCGTCGTCGTCGCAGACTTCCTCGGTCTCGGCAGTGACCAGATCGCCGTCGGCTGGCGCGCCATGAACCCGAAGGGCGCCCCCGGCGTGCGTTTCTTCACGCCGCTCGACGCCGACGGCAAACAGTGGCGCAAGACGGAGCTCTCCGGGCCCGAGGTCGCGATCGAGGACATGAAGGGCGCTGATCTGAACGGCGACGGCAAGGTCGACCTGATTCTCGCCGGCCGCGCGACCAAGAACCTGCGGATTCTCTGGAACGAGACCAGCCGCTAGGGCGCCTTCCCGGCGCGGCTACTCGACCACGATCGTCTCGTCGGGCACGCTGTACACTTCGACGAGCACGTGGCCGCCGGGCACTTCCGGTGCGGCGGTCTGGACGTGGACGGTGTACGCCCCGGGCGGCAGGATCAGCAGCCGCGCGGCATCGCGCGAGTTTTCGTCGAGCGGAAACGCGCCCACCATCGCCGCCGCGGCGCGGATCTCCGCGGCGTCCGGCCGCGTCCACCAGTTGTCGTTGAACTGCAGGGTCAGGCCGTTGCGCTTCACGCTCAGGAACGGGTCCGGCACCGGCCCGGCCACGCCAAACCGCGCGAGCGTCGGACCCACCGCGCGAACCAGCACCGCGCGCGGACTGCCCTCGATCACGAAGCCCGCGATGACCTCATCGCCCCCGGCGGCGCCGCGGGCCCGGGTCGAGATGTTGATCACCCGTCCGGTGGCGATGTAGCCGAGCGGATTGGCCGCCACGAAATGGAAACTCTCCTCGCCGATCGCGAACCGCACCATGCCGTCGGTGAGCTCGAAGTTGTCGAGCGCATTGAAACCGAGCGCCCGATAGCTGTGCCAGGCCGCGTTCGTGATCAATGTGCGGCCGAGAGCCCACTCGGGCGTGTTGTCCGGCCGCGTCACTTCACTCGCCAGGCGCCACGTGACGCGCCCGTCCTGCTGCAGGACACCGCTGTGCCGACGCAGCTTGCCTTCACCGGCGGGGGTGAACTGGACCACCCCGACTCGGTCGAGCCGGAAGGGCTCGGCCGCGCGGGCCGGCCGGGCGGCAACGAGGGCGAGCACGACGCCGAGAAGAAACGAGGCCACATAGGTGGCGTGAGTGGAACGAGTCGAATTCATGATGTGACGGAGACCGAGCAGGGATCGAGTATCCAGAAAACCCAGACACCTCGCCATGGGCCGATCGGCCCGGAACCCCTGGAACGTGAATCTCCCTGCCGGAGCGGCTGCACGCCGCGCTCCCACGGGAGCGCGAGCGTTGGGGCGCGGCGAGATACGTCCGATCCCCGCCGTCCGCCCTCTCAGCCGAACAGCGGCAGCGGCGTGAGCGCGAATCCGGGAAAAACGCTCTGCAGCGCGGGGTCGTCCGCCCCGTGGCGCGCGAGGACCGGCGCCAGCACGTTGCGGTAGTTGTTCAACACCGGGAGGTCGCCGTAGCCGTCGAGCACGCCGCGCCGCTCCAGCACGTCCGGACTCAGTCCCCGCCAGGCGCCATGCAGCCGGCCGCCCCGCACGCCGCCGCCGAGCACCAGCATCGCCGCGCCCCGGCCGTGATCGGTGCCAAACGACGTATTCTCCTCCACCGTGCGGCCGAACTCGGTCATCACCACGACCGTCGTGGTGGCCATGCGCGCGCCCAGGTCCCGGCGAAACGCCTCCAGGCCCGCCGCCAGCCGCGCCGCCAGCGTTTCCACCTGCCCCTGCTGTGCGAAGTGGGAATCCCAGCCCGGCAGGTCGATTGACGCCGCCTCGAGCCCCACGCCCGCCTTGATCAGCCGCGCGATCTGGCTCAGGCCCGTCGCGAAGTCATCCCGTCCGTAACGGGCGTCATGCTCCGGCCGATACACGGTCGTCCGCATCGCCTCGATCCGCACGAGCGCGTCGAACGTGTCGCGCGCCGCGGTCCCGAGCTGACCGCGCTCCATCGCGTAAAGCCGTTCGAGCTGGGAGCGGAACGCCGGGACCTCCCCGCCGATCGCGAACGCGTCGAAGTTCTCCATCACCGTCACCGCCGGCGCACCGAGCAGGCACTCCGGCAGCGCCTTGCCCAGCGCCACGCAGGTCAGCGCGCCGCTGCCCGCCGCCGGCCGCGTCCGCAGGAAACGGCCCAGCCAGCCGCCCGCCACCAGGCCGCCGTGCTCCATCAGGTCCTGCGCCTCGAAATGCGAGCGCGTGTCGTCCTCGATGCCGCAGGCATGGACGATCGCGAGGTCGCCGTCGCGCCACGCCGGCTCGAGCGGCCGCAGCTGCGGGTGCAGCCCAAACCGGTCGTCCAGCCGGATCGCCTCCCGGGCGCTGATCCCGAGCCGCGGCCGTGCCCGGTAATAATGATCGTCCGCCACCGGCGGCACCAGCGCGAGTCCGTCCGCCGCCCCCCGCAGGAAGACGACGACGAGGGTCCGTCTCGCCTCGGGCTGACCGGTGATGAGCGCTTGCGCGGGCATGGCGGCCGGGGCGTCAGCTGTATTGAAAGGCCGGAGACGCCAGCAGCAGGGCGAGTCCGGCCCCGGAGGCGCCGCCCGCCGCCGCCTCGTCAGGGGTCGGCTGGCGGCCAAGCACGAGCGCACCGAGCGTCGTCTCGCCGCCGGCCCGCCGGACGAGGTCGTCCGGCTCGATGCGCGTGCCCCGGATCCGGTTCGCCGCGAGCGCCGCGGCGAAATTCCACCGCCACAGCAGGGTGCTCTGCCAGTGCGTCGCCTCCTCCGGGTAACCATCCGGCGTCGCGTAACGGAACGGCGCGTGGCCGAGGCGCACGAGAAACTCGGTCAGCGGACGCTGTGCATCCGTCTCGGCATTGGTCGCGCGCAGCGCCGAAACCACGAAATGAAACGGCCGTTTGAATTTCCGGCCCCGCACCGCCGGAGCGGAGAATTCAGGGGTGGCAAACAGGGCCCGCAGCGTCGCCGGAATGTCGCCCTGCGCGGCGGTGAAGGCCGCGGCGGTCGCGCGCACCGCGGCCTCGGGCGGCTCATCGGCGATGAAGCGGCGGCAGAGTTTCCACGCGAGGTGGCGCGCCGTGCCCGGGTGCGCCACCAGGATCGCCAGCACCCGGTCGAGGTCGGCGGCGCCGAGTCCCGCGGGTATCAGGTTTCCCAGGACACGCTTAGGTCCGTCGTCGTGCTGTCGCGGATTGAATTCGACACGGCCCTTAAACGTCCGCTTCCGGTCGCGCACCGTCCATCCGGTCAGGCAGCGCGCCACCTCGATGACATCCTGCTGCGTGTAGCCGCCGTGCACGCCGAGCGTGTGCAGCTCGAGCAGTTCGCGCGCATAGTTCTCGTTCGGCTTGTCGCCGGCCCGCATCCGCCGGTTCACGCGGCCGTCGAGGTACCAGAGCATCGCCGGACTGACGGCGCTCGCCCGCAGGAGGTCGCGGAAGTTGCCCAGGGCATGGGCACGGATCACATCGCGGTCGTCCGCGACCTTGAGCCATTTGCACTCGGCCTTCGAGGGGTCGATGTTGAAGTGGTCGGTCCAGAACTGGACCATCACCTCGAAGAGCTGGCGCTCGCTCAGCACCGCCCGGAGCACGGTCGCCCGCGTGAGTTCGTCGAGCAGCACCTTTTCCTTGTACTCGTACAGCTCACCCACTCGGCCACCCCGGTCCTTCAACGCGGGAAAGAGCTGCTGCAACGGATCGCCGGCCTCGCCCCGGCGCGGCCACAGCGAGCTCTCCGGATCCGCGAGACTCTCGCATTCGTGACGGATCACCCGCTCGCAGAGCCGGTCGTCGAGGCGCTGCGGGGCCAGTTGCTGTTCCAGGAAAGCGGACACGCCGAGCGCGGCAACCCGCGCGTAGTCACCCGGCCGCGGCCCAAAGGTGAAACGGTTCAGCGCGTGGGAGACCGGATCGAGCGTGGTTCCGGCCGGCGCTGTGAGGGACGGAGGCAGGGGCGGCGCGGTCGGCTTCCCGAGCCAGCGGCGCACGTCGAGTTCCAGTTCGCTGCGGGGCGCGCCGTCGCAAGCGGCGGCGGAGATGGCGCCGGCTCCGGCCACCAGGAATCTGCGGCGGGTGAGGCGCACGACGTCAGAGCCCGGTCGCCTGGGCCACGGGGTCGGCGGGTTTGCGGCCAAACCCCGACAACACGAACGCCCCGAGCCCGGCGACGAGCGTCAGGGGCAGGAGCACAAAGCTGAGGTAGGTCAACGCGAGCACCACGCCGCCGCGCAGCACGCGCCGCCAGGGTTCGGCCGCATCCCGCGTCGACGCCATGCCGCGTCCAATGCGGAGCGCGAGCCCGGCCGTGCCGAAGAGGGCGGTGAGGATTGCGCCCACGATCAGGGCCGCGCCGAGCAGCTTGCCCGGCGCGTTCGGCAGCGCCCGGCCCACCATCACGCCCACGGCGATCCAGGGGACAAGACAGGCCACGCCGACGGCGGTGCAGCGAAAGGGCATCGCGCCGATCCGGTCGGCGCACCGGTCGACCGTCCGGGGAAACAGCCCGGCGGACATGAGCCACAGGCCGACAAAGCAGGTCAGCAGGCCGGCGATGACGAGAACGACCGTGAAGACATAGGCGAGATTCATGGGGGCAGCCGCACGCGCGGCACGGGATCATCCTTCGCAAATGCCGGTCGCGCTCAAGGGGTTTCGCGGGGCGGACGCGCGGGGCGTTTCCACCCTTGACCGGTGCGCGGCGTGACGCACCGTTCTCCCTTCGTCTCCAGCACTGCCCGATGGTGTAATGGTAGCACAGGCGACTTTGACTCGCCTAGTCATGGTTCGAACCCATGTCGGGCAGCCAGTGTGAATCTGACGCGAACCGTCTCACGGTCCGGTCAAAGAATGAGCTAACTCGCTGCAAAATAGTCAGAAATGATTCTCAGCGATTTGAACGATCTCGGCAATGGTTCGCGTCAGCCGTTTTTTCTTACTTCGAAATCCGCGAAATTCGCGGCCGATTTCAATCACCGGTCAAATCCCGCGCGCCGGTTTGTGATGGCTCGAAGCATTGCTTGAGGAGCTGGAAAAGTAGTGAAATTCGAGTCGCAACTACGGTGTCTTTCTGAAGCGGAAGCAGCGGACTAGAGCTAAACCCTGACCAGTTCGGCGAGCTTGTCCGCGACAACTGCCATTTGTGAACCCGCAGTGTCTAGGCCATTTCGTGACGCGAGCATGAGGCTGACTTTCCCAAGATCGTCATACGTTGCACCGTGCATGATGGGAACGAGCTGGTCACGCCGTAGGAGCACCGAAAGCTCCTTGTCTGCGACACCCCCGGCTGGAAGGCTCTTCAGCATCGCAGGGGTAACTAGCACGATTCCGACTCGCGACTTTGCCAAGCCCTTGTCGATAGCGCGCATAAACGGCTCGCCGAGAGCAATGTCATTCTCGCTGAACCAGACCGAGACACCGCGCGACACGAGTAAATCGTTTAGGTCCTTGGCGGCCCCTTGCCGGTCTTCCCACGCGTGGCAGAGAAAAACGTCCCGAAGGTCAGGCAGGGACGCTCGCTTCTCGACCGTTTCCCGGATCGGTGTGAGTGTTTGCACCTCGACAACCGTGTAAGCCACTGTCGAACCGGCTCGCGACCAGCGCGGCCTTGCGCCGCCTCCGCCTCCACTGCCCCCGCCACTGCTAGACCGCGGTGGGTAGGACGGGGACGACGAATATGACCCGTAGCTAGGGTAGCTGTCATAACTGCTGTAACCGCCGTAGCGGCCAGAGCGACCACGGCACGCAGGGCAGTTCGCTGCGCCGCCGCCTGTGTGGCCCCGAACTGGTGCTGTGCATTGTGGCATGCCGTCTAACGTGTGAATCCTCAGGCCCGAGTCCATCGGTAATAGTCAGGAAAATACTCCGATTCACTTCATTCCTCAACCGCAGGCGTCCAACTAAGGGAGCGTTGCGGTCGTCAGAACGTCGAGGGACAAAGGGAATCCGGTAAGGGTCGAGTAGCCAAATTTTGTCGTGATGAAATTGAGGCCTATTCAGGTTCGGACTGCTTGCCCACATATTCCATAAGGATGAGGCGAAGGCCAAAATGTGCCAATGAGGTGGGCATAGTTCTGAAGCTTCGTGGTGCAAAGCTCCGCTGATTGCTCCAGTTGTTGTAGAATCACTTGGCCACACCTCCACTGCCCGGAACAGCCGCACTCCGTCATGCCCGTCAAGCTGGACCGCAGCGAAGCGAGGAGGAGCTTGACGGGCATAGACACAATTGCGGCCTCGGGCAGTGAATCCCATGCGGCACACATCCCGGATCCTTCCTCACTGTAAATGGCGACGCACGCACGATCAATGGCGGCCGAAATTACTCGTTAGGTGCAACGCCCTGCGTGCTGGCAT
>JAEUHA010000315.1 GCA_016793535.1 Opitutaceae bacterium
GTACTTCGAGGCGAACATCACCCAGGTGTTGCGCAGGACGCCCTGGTTGAATTCGTAGCGCACGAAGGCGGCGCCGGTGTACTTGGAGATGTCGGTGGACGGCTTGCCGAGGTAGCGGCTCGAGCTGCCGCCGGCCGCGACGAAACGCTGCTGGGCGGCGAGCCGGATCGGATCCGGGTTGGCCGGCGTGGCGAACGGCTCGATTTCCTTGATCTGCACGTCGTTCATCGAGACACCCACGTTGAACCGCAGGTTGCGCAGCGGGATGTAGTCCACCTTGAGGTCGAAGCCCTTCGATTCCGTCGAGGTCTTGACGAAGGCGCCGAAGCCGGAGCCGTTGATGCCGCCGGTGGGTGAGACGAGCAGGTTCTGGATCGCCGCGCCGAAGTTCACCGGCCGGTCGTTGTCGGTCATCGCGAAGCCCACGACGTTGAGCAGCAGCTTGCTCTTGAGCAGGTCGAAGCGGATGCCGGCCTCGGCGTTGTTCACGGTGGCGCCGGCGAGCGCGCTGCCGTTGCCGTCGTAGGCCGAGTAGGCCGGTCCGACGTCGATCGAGCTCATCGAGTTCGCATACAGGCGCACCCAGTCGGCGGGCAGCCAGATGACCGTGAAACTCGGCGCCGTGTTGCGGACCGGTTCGGGCCGGCGGACGCCGTTGAGGGTGGAGCCGCTGCCGGCGGGCGCGGGTCCGTTCCAGAGGTAGTTGCCGCTGGCGTCATACACGATGCCGCCGCGATCGTTGCGGGTGTCGAAGAGCCCGATGATCGTCTGGACGCGGTCGTTGAAGAAATTGCTCTGGAGATTCGCGTAGAGGTTCCGGTCCCAGAAGTACGAGGTCAGGTAGGAGGAACGCGTGCCGATCGCGGTCTCTGGTCCCTGCGGGTACTGGTTGATCGCGGCGTAGTCCCAGCGCTTGACGGAGGTGTAGTCGCGCGGGTCGCGGAAGCGGGTGAGAATGACCTCGTTCGGCAGTGCCTCCCAGCGTTGCGTCGCGGGATCGTTCGGGGCGCCGGTGTTGCCGTAGTAGAAATTCTGATTCGCGGCGTTGTTGCCGGACGTGAGCGGGCCGTAACTGATTCCGGTGATCATCCGGTGCTTCACCGGGCCCGTCTTGAACGCGAAGTAGAGCTCGGACTTCCAGGTCGGCCGGACGGTGCGGCTGGAGTTGGTGATGTTGTTCGGGCGGATGTCCAGCACCTGCGGCTGGGCGGTGCCGAACGACGGCCGGAGCAGGCTGAGAAAGCGCGGGTCGTTGCGAATGCGCAGCGGGATCGAGGCGTCGTTGGCGTTGCGCAGCGCGATGTTGAAGCTGCGGTCGCGGACGTTGATGTCCTCGGCGCTGTAGCCGCCCCACCACTGGAGGTTTTCCGTGAAGCGATGATCGATGCGGAACGTGCGGACATAGGTGCGCTCCTTGCGGAACGTGTCCGGGCCCTCGAAGCGGAAGTCGCGCTGATTCGGCGTGGTGAGCACGCGGGCCGTGCCGGGCCGGCCGTCGATCAGGGTGCCGTAGAAGCTGCCGTCGGGCGCGCGGGTGTTGTCCGTGAGAAAGAAATTCCGGATGTTGTCGCGCGTGTTGTAGCGCGCCTCGATCGAGGCGAGGAAGGACGTCTTCGGCCCGAGCTTGACCGTGAGGGCCGGATTCAGGTGCAGGGTGTTCGTCTGGTAGTACATCGCGTTGCTCTTGCTGCCCGAATAGGCGACGGGGAGCGCGAAGCCGATGGCGCCGTTGGGCGTGACCGGGCCGGACCACAGGAACTCCGTGCGGTAGAAATCGAACGAACCGACGCTCTGCGCAAAACGCGTGACGGGCCGGCTGCCGGCGAGGACGCTGGTGACGTTGACGACGCCGCCGGTGCCGCCCTGGCCGTAGAGCGCGCCGCCGGGTCCCTTGATGATGTCGACGCGGCTCATCGTGATCGGGTCCATCGGCACGAAGCGCCGGAAGCCGTCCTTGTTCATTGCCGCCGCGATGCCGCGGATGAGCAGCGTGTTGTTTTCCGGATTGTCGCGGCTGCCGCCCGTCCCGCCGGCCGTGGTGTCGAGCTGGATGCCGCTCACGTATTCGAGCGCATCGCGCACATCGAGCGCGCCGATGTCGCGCATGAAGCTCGTCGTCAGGACCTCGATGTTCATCGGCAGGTCCTTGATCGGGGTGTCGTAACGCGTGCCCGTCGTGGTGTTGGCTGCGCGGTATTCGTCGTCGTTGGTCGCGCTGACCTGGAAGACGTTCAGCTGGACGATGTCACCGGGGGCGTTGGCGGCGCGGGACGGCGCCGGGGCGACTTGGGCGCGGAGATCCGCGGACAGCAACGCGCAGGCGGTGGCGAGGACGGACAGAGGGGTTCTCATGGTGATACGGACGAAGACAGGGTCGGCCCCGGCTGCGGCGCAGGTCCGAGGGTCGGGAGCCGTGCGGAGCCAGGGTGGCCCTCAAGGGTTGGGTCAGAGTTGAGTTTTTGCCTTTGCGGGGCGCCGGCAAAAGGTGTTTTGGTTTACGTCAACTAACGCATGAGTGTACGTTCGATCGCCCGGGAACTCGGGGTCTCGCCCACGGCGGTTTCGCTGGCGCTGAAGGACAGTCCGCGCGTCTCGGCCGGCTTGCGGACGGCGGTGCGGCGGCTGGCGAAGTCCACCGGCCACGTGCCCAACGCGCGGCTGGCGGAGCTCATGCGGGAAGTCCGCCATTCGGGCGCCCCGGCTTATCGGGCGACGATCGGGCTGATTTCGCTGTTCCCGGAGGAACGGCCGTGGATCGAGCGTCCGACCTACGCCCATCTCGGGTTGGTGCGGGAAGGCGCCCGGCAGCGGGCGGAGGCGCACGGGTACAAGCTCGAGGACTTCTGGGTGAAACGGCCCGGGCTCACGCCGGACCGTTTGCGCGCCATCCTCGAGGCCCGCGGCATCCGGGGTCTGCTGTGCCTCGGCAGCCTCGACCCGGAAGAGCGTTTCCCGGCGGCCCTGCAGCCGTTCGCGGTCGTCACCCATGCGGCGAGCATTCCCGACAAGCTGCACCGGGTCGTGAGTCACTTCGTCGCCGATGCGCGCACGCTGTTCGACGAACTGCTGCGGCGGGGCTACCGGAGGCCCGGACTCGTGATCCTGGTTTCGGGCGACCGGCGGACGGATCATCTCTACTCGGCCACGTTCCTCAGTCACGCCGAGCGGAAATTCGACGGCCCGCCGATCCCTGTCCTGCGGGCGGAGAGCTGGAACGAGGCCGAGTTCAAGGCCTGGTTCTCCGGCCATCGGCCGGATGTGGTGGTGCTGCACCAATACGACACCTACACCGCCGCGCTCGAGGCGTTCCTGGCCCGACGCCGGCTCGCCGTGCCGCGCGATCTCGGTCTCGCTCTGCTCGACAAGGTGCCCGACCGGAACCGGTACGCGGGTATCTGCCAGGATCCCGCCATGATGGGAGCGATGGCCACCGAGATGCTGCTTGGCCGGATCCTGCTCGGGGACTTTGGCCTGCCGGAGTTTCCCAAGGTGGAACTAGTGCAGGGCCGCTGGAACGAGGGGCAGACGCTGCGGGGGGCGGAATAGGCTCACCTGATCGAGTCCCAACCCTTCGCTCATGATCGGGGGACGACGCTGGAGAGGTAGGCGGGGTGCCCGCACCCCGCGGGAAGACGTTCACCCCGCCTGCAGGCAAACCCGACCAGATCAATCTACGGCTTTGGCACCGTCAGCACGCTCGCCCGCGTGTTGTTCGCCGGGACTTGATCGACGGCGCCGGCGGGATTCGTCAGGCGGGTGGAAATCGTGAGGCGGCCCGCGGCCTGGAGCGTCGAATCGCTCACCGGCACCCGGGCCACGTGAGTTTCGCCGGGCGAGAGGCTCGGCACCACCTGGGTCTGCGTGCTGCCGCCGGCGTTGATGCTGAGGGCGAGCCCGGTGATGGAACGCCCGCTCCGGTTCTGCACGACGATCTGCATCTGTCCGGTGGCGGCATCGTAGGTCAGGCTGGAAACCGCCGTGTCGACGTAGGCGGCATTGTTGCGATTGAGCGCCGTCGCCACATTCAGGATACCGCGTCCGTAGGCGGGATCGGCGCCCGGCGTGCCGCCATCGTTGGCCGTGCTGACCAGCAGCTCGGCGGCCTGCGCGGCGGTGAGGCTGGGAAACTGCGACATCACCGCGGCGATCGCGCCCGCGACTACCGGGGCGCTGGCCGAGGTGCCGCTGACCTGGACCCGCTGGCCGTCGAGCCACGCGGTCTGCACGCCGTAGCCGGGAGCGGTCAGCTGGAGCTGCGCCCCGGAGTTCGAGAACGTCACCTGCTGCTCGAGGCGGTCCACCGCGCCGACGGAGATGACCCGTGGGTCGGCCGCGGGCCAGGCGAGTTGCGCGGCCTGGTCGTTGCCGGCCGCCGCGACGAGGACCGCGCCGTTCCGCGTCGCGTAGTCGATGGCGGCGTCGAGGACCGGACCGGTGGCGTAACCGCCGAGGCTGATGTTGATGACCTGCGCGCCCGCGTCGACCGCGGCGACGATCGCCCGCGAGAGGGTGAAGAGATCGCTCACGCCTGATGCATCCGTTACGCGGATACCCAGCACGCCGGCCGCCGGCGCGACCCCCGCCGCGTCGCCGGCCGCACCCGCCGCCAGCGCCGCCACGGCGGTGCCGTGGCCGTCGTCGGCGCCGGCTCCCGGGGCGGTGCCGAGACCAAGGTCGAGCGTCCGCAGCCGTCCGGTGCCGAAGGTCGCATCGCCCGCCACGCCGGTGTCGAGGATCGCGATCGTGGTCCCTCGGCCCCAGGTGCTGCGGTCGGCGGCCGCGCCGATGGCGGCGAGCGTTTCGTTACCGAACGGCACGTGGTTGACCGCGGCCCGGTCCTCCCGCGCGGGCGGACTGGGCAGACCGATGAGCGGATTGGCCTCGGCGCCGGAAACATCGGGACCCCGCGCCCGCAGCTCGCGCCGGAGCTCGTCGAGGGAATCGAAACGCACGCGGACCGCGCGCAGGCGGTCGAGCCGGTCGACCACGGTCAGCCCGGCGGGGAGCGCCCGCGCGAGAAAGCGTTGCAGCGCCTCGTCGTCCCGGAACGTGAGCACCGCCTCGCGGGTGCGCACGTCGCCCGCCCGCAGGGCGCGGGCGAGGCCTGCCAGCGGATCGGGAGCCTGCGCCAGGTCCGCGGGCGCCGGCGGCGCTGGCGGAACGGTTTCGCGGGGCGCCGCCACGACGCCTGCTCCCGCCGGCGCGGTCCCCGCGGAATCGGCCGGCAGGCTGCGGCGCCAGAGCCAGATCAGCAGGCCCGCGCAGACCAAACCCAGGGCGAACACCAGGGAGGAAAGGACGCGGGACGGTGGCATCGG
>JAEUHA010000322.1 GCA_016793535.1 Opitutaceae bacterium
GTGCCGCCCAGCGCCGTGCCCGTCTCGCTCAACGGCTTCTCCGTCGCCAACGCCACCGCCGGCACCTCGCGGCAGGTCGGCATCGAGCAGCTCTCGATGAACAACATCTCGCGCATCGAGGTCGCGTTCACGCCCACGCCCGAGACCACCGGCTCCGCGCTCGCCGGCACGGTCAACATGGTGCCGCGCTCCGCCTTCGAGCGCAGCCGGCCCGTTTATACGCTCACCGGCTACGTCGCGCTCCGCGACCACGAACGCCACTTTCGCAATACGCCCGGCCCCGTGCGCGAACCCCAGGAGAAGATCCGCCCCGGTCTCGACCTCAGCGCCATCGTGCCGGTCAACGAACGCTTCGGCTTCACGATCTCCGCGAGCCGCTCGTCCGTCTACACCGGTGCCGATTTCATCCAGCGTGGTTTCCGCGGCACGGCACTCGCCACCAACGGCGGCACCCTGCCCGACACCACGCCCGACCGCCCCTATCTCACCGACTTCGCCATCGGCGATCAGCCGAAACTCACCAAGCGGAATTCGTTCGGCATCACGCTCGATTTCAAGGTCACACCCCGCGACCGGCTTTCGCTCGGGTTCATGCGCGGCTTCATCGACTTCCACTCCAACAACCGGACGCTGAATTTCTTCGTGAATCGCGTCGCGCCCGGCGATTTCTCCCCGACGGCCGTGCGCGGCTCCGGCGGCGCCGGCGAGATCCGGCTCACGAACAACATCGGGGTCTTCGGAGGGCGCGTCTACATGCCGACGCTCACCTACGTGCACACCGGGGCGGTCTGGCGGATCGAGGCCGGCGCCGGTCACTCGCACTCCACGCGCCACAACAAGAACATCAACCATGGCCACTTCAGCAACAGCCAGGCCCGCCGTCAAAACGTCAACATCAGCTACGCCGACATAAACTACCTGCGCCCCGGCACCCTCACGGTCACCGACAACGCCACCGGCGCCGTGATCGATCCCTACGCGATCGGCAGCTACACGCTCAACACGATGAACGGCACCGCGCTCAACGCCGCCGATCTCCAGCGCAGCGCCTACGCCAACCTCCGCCGCGACATCCCGGGCCTCCCGCTCACGCTCAAGGCCGGCTTCGATGTGCGCCAGGTCATCCGCGATACCCGAACCGACACGCCGACCTACACCTTCATCGGCGCCAACGGCACGGCCAACAACGCCGACGATGCCGCCGCACCCTACCGCGACGACAGCTTCTCGCAGCGCACCGCGCCGTTCGGCTTTCCCAGGATCGACTGGGTGAGCAACTGGCGCCTCTGGGATCAATGGAAGGACCGCCCGCAGTATTTCGCTCTTAACGAAGTCAACCGTTACACCAGCAACGTCGCCGCCTCCAAGCACGCCGAGGAGATCATCTCCTCTGCCTATCTGCGCGGCGACCTCGCGCTCTTCTCCGGCCGGCTCAAGTTCGTCGGTGGCCTGCGCGCCGAGCAGACCAACGTGAAGGGCGAGGGCCAGCTCGTGGACCTCACGCGCAATTACCAGCGCGACGCCGCCGGGCGTGTTGTCACGGTCGCGAGTCCCACACCCGCCGATCCCAACCGCCGCGTGCCCGCACTCACCAACCCCGCCGGCACGCTCGCCGCCGCGCAGCTGACCAACGTGGATCGCGGCCTGCGCGCGGAGAAGGAATACCTGCGGCTATTCCCGAGCCTCAACGCCACCTACAACGTCCGCGAGAATCTGCTCGCCCGCGCCGGCTACTACTGGTCCGTCGGCCGACCCGACTACGTGCAATACGCCGGCAGCCTTACGCTGCCCGACACCGAGCAGCTGCCGGGGCCGAACAATTTCATCACCGTGAACAACGCCGCCATCAAGGCGTGGAGCGCGCGCACGATGAAACTCTCCCTCGAGTATTATTTCGAGCGGGTGGGACTGCTCTCCGTCGCCGCGTTCCGCCGCGATATCGAGAATTTCTTTGGGGCGACCCGCTTCCGCCCCTCCGCCGACTTCCTCGGCCTCTACGGCCTCGATCCCAACGTCTACGACGACTACGATGTCCAGACCCAGTTTAACCTCGCCACGCCCGTCCGGATGTCCGGCGTCGATTTCAGCTACAAACAGGCGCTCACCTTCCTGCCGCATTGGGCGCGCGGCGTGCAGGTCTACGCCAACGCCGCCGCGCTCACCGCCAAGGGCGACGAATCGAACAGCTTCCAGGGCTACGTGCCGCGCACCGTCGCGTGGGGCGTGAGTCTCTCGCGTCCGCGCTACAATCTCCAGGTGAAGTGGAACTACAACAGCCCGCGCCGCCTTGCGCCTGTCGCCGCCGCCCGCGGCATCGAACCCGGCACCTACAACTGGGGGTCGAAGCGCATGCTCGTCGACGTGATCGGCGAGTATTATTTCTACAAGCGCATCGCCCTCTTCGCGAACCTGAACAACATCGGCGACGCTCCGTCCGACAACGAAATCTACGGCCCGAGCACGCCCGCGGCCGCGCAATTCCGCCAGCGAATCAACTACGGGTCGCTTTGGACGATCGGCGTGAAAGGGACCTTCTGATCTCCATGCTTCGCTCCTGCCTTGTCATCGCGGCACTTTTCACGCCCGCACTTTCCGGCCAACCGGCGCCGACGAAGAAGGCCCCGGCCCAGAAAACCGCCTTGGGTCCGGCGTTGCTGGCCACGCTCGAGTCGCATGCCGGCCTGACTTACGCGCGCTACGGCCCGCGCGAGCTCCAGCTCGATCTCCACCGCCCGGCCGCCCGCGGCACACCGCTTCCCGCCGTGGTGTGCCTGCACGGCGGCGGCTGGTTCAGGGGCGAGCGCGGCAACCTGACCCAGCTGGCGCAGGCGCTTGCGGCGCGCGGCTTCGTCGTCGTCACGATTTCCTACCGGCTCTCCGGCGAGGCGAAGTTTCCCGCCGCGCTGCACGACGCCAAGGCCGCCGTCCGCTGGCTGCGGGCCAACGCCGCGACCTATGGCATCGACCCGGGGGCCATCGGCGTGACCGGCCTCTCCGCCGGCGGCCACCTCGCCGCCTTGCTCGCGACGAGCGGCGGGGTCGCGGCCCTCGAGGGCGCAGGCGGCCACGCCGCGCACTCGTCGGCCGTGCAGGCCGCCGTCGCGATGGGCGCGCAATCCGATTTCGAGACCGATCGCATCCGCACGCTTTCCGAGCGCCCCGACGATCCGCATTACACGCCGTTTCTCGGCGCCACGCAGCGCGCCCAGCCCGCGCTCTACACCCTCGCCTCGCCCCGCCACCACGTCGACCGCGCCGACCCGCCGCTCGCGTTCATCACTGGCGAGCTCGACGACCCCAGCACCCGCGCCGACACCACGCGCCGCGACCTCATGCGCCTCGGCGTCGCCACCGGCCTCACGGTGATTCCACAGGCACCGCACGCGTTTCTCGGCCAGCAGCGGGCCTTCGATGTCGCGGTCAATGCCGCCGCCGCGTTTTTCACCCTCCACCTCACACACCGCGGCCGACCGCCCGTCGAGACCACGCTCGCGGAGTCGCCCTTTGCCTTCGGCGCCCGCTGGACAACGATCGGCGGGGGCTATGGCGGCAGCGAAGGGGCCCAGTGGATCGGGGAGAAACTTCACTTTGCCGCCCACCACGATCGTTTCGCGTTCACCTGGACGGAGCGCGCCGGCCTCGCCGTGTGGCGCGACGATTCGCCCGAGGCCACCTCGTTCCGCCCCGATGGAAGGGGCAGTTTCTACGTGGTGGAGCAGACCACCCGGCAACTCGCGCGCTGGAATGCCCGCGGCGAGCGCATCGAGGTCCTCGCCGACCGTTTCGAGGGCAAGCGCCTCAACCGCCCCAACGACTGCGTCGTCCACGCCGACGGCACCGTGTGGTTCACCGATCCCGATTTTCTCTTCGCACAGCGCAAGGACGAGGTGAAGGAACTCACCGAGCAGAACCTCTACCGCTACGACCCGCGCACGCGTGCGCTCACCGCTGCGGCGCGCGGCTTCGGGAAACCCAACGGCCTGGCCTTCTCGCCCGACGGAAAGTTCCTCTTCGTCACCGACAGCGCCGGGGCCGACCTCCTTCGCTTCGCCGTCGCCGCCGATGGCTCGCTCGGCCCGCGCGAGATTTTCGCGACGCTCAAGGTCCGCGGTCTCGACGGCCTCGCCTTCGATCATGCCGGCCGCCTCTGGTGCGCCGCGCTCGACGGCGTGCACGTCTTCGACGCCGCCGGCCACGACCTCGGCGTGATCACGCTTCCGTCCAAGGCCACCGCCATCGCTTTCGCGGCCGCCCCGTCACGCCTCGTCTGCATCACCACCCGGGAGGCCGCGTTCGTGACCAACCTGCGATAGTTTACCCCGCTCTCCGTCACTCCGTTTCCTGTTCTCACCCTCGTCTTCGCTCTCGCCATGCTCTCGTCCCGCCATACTTCGGAACTCGACGAGGTCGGGTACACGCTGCTCTCCGCGTGGGCGCCCGCCGATCTGCTCGCGGAGCTGCGGGCCACGGTCGCCCGTCTCTACGAAATCGAGGGCGACACCGCCGGCAGCGAGTTTCGCCTCGAGCCCGGTTGCCTGCGTCTGGCGAACCTCATGGACAAGGGCGCCGTATTTCAGCGTGTCGTCGCGGCGCCGGAGCTGCTTGCGCTCGTTCGCCACGTCATCGGCCCCGAATTCAAGCTCAGCAGCCTCAATTGCCGCACCGCGCTGCCCGGCTGCGCGCCGCAGCCGCTGCACGCCGACATGGGTGGCGTCGCCGACGAGCGCGGTGCGTGGGTCTGCAACATCATCTGGATGCTCGACGCCTACACGCCCGACAACGGCCCCGTGCGCGTGGTCCCCGGTTCGCATCGCTGGCGCCGCCTCCCCGCGAGCGAGCTGCCCGACCTCCGAGCAAAACACCCGGCCGAGATCGCCGTCACCGCGCCCGCCGGCTCGATCGTGGTGATGAACGCCCACACGTGGCACGGCGGCCTCGACAACCGCACCGCGGGCCAGCGCACCGCGCTCCACGCGTTTTACTGCCGGCGCGACAAGCCACAGCAGCAATACCAGAAGAAGCTCCTCCGCGCCGAGGTGCAGGCCTCGCTCTCCCCGGCATTGCGCGAGCTTCTTGCCCTCGACGATCCGCTGAACGACGAGTTGGCGACCTCCGCCGTGCCCCGCAGCGGTTTCCTGCCCGAACGGCCACGGGCGTTTTGAGCGGAAAGCCCGTCCAATTTCCTGCACGCCGCCCGTTACTCTTGGTCCAGGGCTTCGTTCCTCCACGCCCTCCGTCTCTCCGCCCCCTCCCTTTTCCCAATGCCTCTCCCACGTCGCACCTTCCTTCGCCACACCGTCCTCGCCGCGCCGGCGCTCATCGGGCTTCGCGCCAGCGTCCGCGCCCAGGCCGCCCGTGAGGGCAAGCTCGGCGTCGCTTTGTGCGGCCTCGGTGGTTTCTCGAAGCAGTCCATCGCGCCGGAACTGCCGTCGGCGAAGAACGTGTTCTTCGCCGGCGCCATCACCGGCGATGCCGCCAAGGGCCGCGCGTGGGCTCAGCAATACGGCTTCCCCGAGAAAAACATCTGGAGCTACGACACCATGGCTCGCATTGCCGACACCAAGGACATCGCGATTGTCCACGTCGTCACGCCCAACAGCCTCCACGCCACGCACACGATCGCCGCGGCCAAGGCCGGCAAGCACGTCATGGTCGAGAAACCGATGGCGACCAACAGCGCCCAGTGCGAGCAGATGATCGCCGCCGCGAAATCCGCAGGGGTCCGTCTGGGCGTAAGCTACCGCCTGCACTGGGAGCCGCACCACGTGCAGGCCGCCGGGCAGCTCGCGGGCGGCGCCGTCGGTAACGTCGCCAACGGCAGCTACGAGTTTTCCTGGGGCTACGCCGGCGCCCTCGCCGATCCCGAGCGGCGCAAGACCATCAAGCAGTGGCTCCTTGATCCGAAACTGACCGGCGGCGGCGCGCTTTTCGACACCGGAGTCTACCCGATCCAGGCTGCCTGCATGATGACAGGCCGCGTGCCCGTCGCCGCACGCGGCTTTGCCTCCACCCGGCACAAGGAGATCTTTCCCGCTGGAGTGGAGGAGACGATGAGCTTCGAACTGACATTCGCGGATGGCTTCCAGGCGCTCTGCCGCGCGAGCTACAGCGGCAATTTCCACCAGTGCACCACCTACGGCCCCAAGGGTGTCGTCGAGATTCTGCCCGGCCTGCCCGCTGGCAGCGTGTTCGGACAGAGCAGCAACGGGAAACCCAACCCGAAGCGCCTCGTGGTCAACCGAAAGGAGATCGCGACCGAGGACACCCTCCAACTCGGCGCGATGCTCGACGCCTTCGCCCAGGCGATCACGACCGGCGCGCCCTTCAAGGCCGACGGCGCAATGGGCCTGCGCGACGTCCGGATCATGGAGGCCGTCTACGCTTCAGTTGCACAGGGTGGAAAAAGTGTTTCGATTCGCACATGAAACTGCCCCGCCCGCTCCCCTGCGCGGTGCTGCTGCTCGCCCTCCCTCTCGGTGCGGCCGCCACGGAGGCCGAGAGTCTTTTTGTCCGTCGGGTCTGGCCGCTGCTGCAGGAGAAGTGCCTCGCCTGCCCCGGCAAGGATGAGGCCAAGATCAAGGGCGGCCTCGATCTGCGCACGCTCGCCGAGACGCTCGCGGGCGGCGACAGCGGCAAGCCGGCCTTTGTCGCCGGCCGGCCGGAGCAGAGCCCGCTCTACCTCGCGATCACCCGGACGCATGCCGACTGGGAACCGATGCCGCCGAAGGAGAACGACCAGCTCACCGCGGAACAGACCGCCTACGTGCGCGACTGGATCACCGCCGGCGCGCCCTGGCCCGACGCCGCACGCACCCAGGAGCTTCTCGCGCAAAAGGACAAGTGGTCCGCCGACGACGGCATCGTGGTTCCGACCAGCGGCGGCCTCTCCGACGACTGGACGCAGCGCCGCTACAAGCCGGAGAACCTGTGGGCCTACCAACCGCTGCGGAAGCCGACCGCGCCGGCGGCGCGGGAGGTCACGCACCCCGTCGACGCCTTCCTCGCCGCCCGCCTTCCCGCCGGCCTGCCGCCCGCCCCCGCCGCCGACGCCCGCACGTTCATCCGCCGCGCGACCTTCGATCTGCTCGGCCTGCCGCCCACGCCGGAGGAGGTCGCGGCGTTCGAGGTTGAACACCGCCGCAATCCCGACGCCGCCGTGCGCGCACTCGTCGACCGGCTGCTGGCGTCGCCGCACTACGGCGAGCAATGGGGCCGCCACTGGCTCGACGTCGCGCGCTACGCCGACACGAGCGGCTTCGCCAACGACTTCGCCCGCGGCAGCGCGTGGCGCTACCGCGATTACGTCGTCCGCGCCTTCAACGCCGACAAGCCGTTCGACCGTTTCATTCGCGAGCAGATCGCCGGCGACGAGATCGCGCCCGACGATCCCGAGGCCATCGTCGCGACGGGCTTCCTCCGCATGGGCGCGTGGGAACTCACGGGCATGGAAGTCCCGAAGATCGCGCGCCAGCGGTTCCTCGACGACGTGACCGACGGCGTCGGCCAGGCGTTCCTCGGCCACATGCTCCAGTGCGCGCGCTGCCACGACCACAAGTTCGACCCCGTGCCGACGCGCGACTATTACGCCTTCCAGGCGGCGTTCGCGACGACGCAGCTCTCCGAGCGCAAGGCCGACTTCCTGCCGGTGGAGAACACGTCGGGCTTCGAGGAGAAGAAGTACCTGCTGCAGCGCGAGTCGCACTACCGCGCTGAACTGAAGCGCATCGACGCCATTTCCATGGCCGCCGCCCGCGCCTGGTATGTGGAGAAGAAGCTCGACCCGGCCGTCTTCGAGCAGGTCACCGAGGAAATCGTCGCCAAGACCAACCCGCGGGGACGGGAGGCCGGCTACACCGAGATCCGCGCCGCGCTCCAGCGCCGCAAGCTGCCCGAGGATCAGATTCCGCCGCGCCACGCCGGGCTGAGCGAAGAGGATCTCGGCAAGGAACGCATCGCCCGCAAGGGCCTCGAGCGCATCCGCTGGGAACTCGACCGCTACGAGCCGATGGCGCTCTCGGTTTACGCGGGCCGCACGCCCGATGTGAAGGCCGTGCTGGCGCCGACGCGCATGCCGGCGGCGCGGATGACGATCGGCGAACTCGAACAAACCCATATTCTCACCGGCGGTGACCCGTTCGCCAACGGCGCGCCGGTCAAACCCGCGGTCCTCAGCGCCCCGACCGCCGTTGGCCGGATGTCCACGCCGCCCACCGTACCCGCCGAGATCGAGGGTCGCCGCCGGGCCATCGCCGACTGGATCGCGTCCCCCGACAACCCGCTCACTGCCCGCGTCACCGTGAACCGTGTCTGGCTCTGGCATTTCGGCACCGCGCTCGCGGGCAATCCCAACAACGTCGGTGCCACGGGCAAGAAGCCCACGCACCCCGAGCTGCTCGACTGGCTCGCGGCCACGTTCGTCGAGCAGGGCTGGTCGGTGAAGGCGTTGCACCGGCTCATCATGACCTCCGCCGCCTATCGCCGCGCGAGCACGCATCCGGAGCCCCGGCTCCTGGCCGAAAAGGATCCCGCGGGCACAAGCTACGCCGCCTTCAAGCCGCGGCGCCTCGCGGCCGAGGAGTTCCGCGACGCGATGCTGCGCGTGACGGGCGAACTCAACCCGGCGCTCGGCGGCATTCCCGTGCGTCCGGAAATCAATCGCGAGGCGGCGTTCCAACCGCGTCAGGTCATGGGCACTTTTGCCGAGGCCTGGCAGCCCTCACCGCTGCCCGCACAGCGGCACCGCCGGACGCTCTACGCGCTGAAGATCCGCGGCCAGCCCGATCCGTTCATGGAGGTCTTCAACGCCCCGAGTCCCGATCTCTCCTGCGAGGCGCGCGACGCGTCCACCGTCACGCCGCAGGCCTTCTCGCTTTTCAACAGCGAAGCCACACTGGCCCGCGCCACGGCCTGGGCCGCGCGCCTCACGCGTGAAACCTCCACGCGCGAGCAGACGATTGCCCGCGCCTACGCCCTCGCCTTCGGCCGGGCGCCGAGCGCCGCCGAGGCGAAGGCCAGCCTCGCCCACTGGGACGCGATGACCGCGCGTCATCGCACCACGACCATCGCCAAGCCCGCCGTGGCCCGCGAGGTCCTCCGCGAAGCCGTCGAGGAAAACACCGGCACCACATTCATCTTTAAGGAACCGCTCGAGATCGCCGCCGACTTCGTACCCGACCTGCACGTCAGTGATCTCCCGCCGGAGACGCGCGGCCTCGCCGAGCTTTGCCTCGTGCTGCTCAACACCAATGAATTCGCGTATATCTACTGACCCATCCCATTGGACTGCGGAGGTCGCTGCTTTCGCGGGTGAGTTCAGAAGGAACCCAAGCGTAGCCGCGACCCCCGTGTAATCCGCGGACAAACGAAGAGCCCTCCCGCCATGAATTCCCGTTTCCCCTGTGCCGGGCTTCGCGCCCTCCACGCCCCGACGCGCCGCGATTTCATCTACGGACTCGGCGCCAGCATCGGCAGCCTCGCGCTCACCTCGCTCCTCGCGGCGGAAGACAAACCCGCCCCGGGGCCGCTCGCTCCGAAGCCCCCGCACCACAAGGCGCGCGCGAAGAACTGCATCTTCCTCATGATGGAGGGCGGCCCGTCGCACATCGACACGTTCGATCCCAAGCCGAAGCTCGCGCAGCTGCACCTCCAGGAGTTCACGCGCGAGGGCAAGATGAAGTCCGCGATGGAGAGCGGCAAACGCTACTACGTGCAAAGCCCGTTCACGTTTCGCAAGGCCGGCCAGAGCGGCGCCGACCTCGCGACCAACTGGGAGCACCTCGCCAAGGTCGTCGACGAGATCTGTTTCTACCGCGGCTGCCAGGTCGACAGCGTCAACCACCCGACCGCGATGTACCAGATGAACACCGGCAACCGCTTCGGCGGCGACCCGGCGCTCGGGTCCTGGGTCAACTACGGGCTCGGCTCGCTCAACCAGAATCTCCCCGGCTTCATCGTGCTGCCCGAGGTGTCGTTTCCGCAGGGCGGCTCGCCGAACTGGGGCAACGGCTTTCTCCCCGCGAGCTACCAGGGCACCGCGCTCCGGCCCAAGGGTTCGCCCATCCTCGACCTCACGCCGCCTCCGGGCGTCACGCGCGAGCACCAGCGCGCCAACCTGGATCTCCTCGCCTCGCTGAACGCCGCGCATGCGGCGGCGCACCCCACGCACGAGGAGCTCGCGGCCCGCACCGCCTCGTACGAGCTCGCGTTCCGCATGCAACTGCAGGTCCCGGGCATTCTCGATCTGGACCAGGAGGACGCGAAGACCAAGGCCGCCTACGGCCTCGGCGCCGACGCCACCGATGCCTTCGGCCGCAAGTGCCTCCTGGCCCGCCGCCTCGTCGAAAAGGGCGTGCGCTTCGTGCAGGTCTATGCCGGCACCTGGGACAGCCACGACTACATCGAACGCGCCCACGGCAACCTCGTGCGCAACGTCGACCAACCCATCGCCGCACTCATCGCCGACCTGAAGCAGCGCGGGCTGCTCGAGGATACACTCGTCGTGTGGTGCGGCGAGTTCGGCCGCTCGCCCGACAACGGCGTGCGTGGTGGCACCGCGTACGGCCGCGACCACAATCCCTTCGCGATGACGGTCTGGATGGCGGGCGGTGGCGTGAAGGCCGGCCACACCATCGGCGCAACCGACGAACTCGGCGACAAGGCGGTGGAGGTCGTGCACCACGTGCGCGACCTGCACGTGACGCTCCTGCACCTGCTCGGCCTCGACGACAACAAGCTCACCTATTTCCACGGCGGCCGGTTTCGTCAGCTCAGCCAGTTCGGCGGCAGCGTCATCAAGCCGCTCCTGGCGTGAGGCCGCCGGCGGGTGCGCGGGGCGACGCGGCCCGACTTCGTTTGGCAGTTGCCAGGAGCGGCGGGCCGCATTCCGTAGATCGCATCTGCGATGAATCGTCGTTCCCTCACTCCCCGCGTGCGCGAGGCGCTCCGGCAGCTGGCCGCGGGCCCGCAGGACATGCGCGATGAGGCGCTGCTCCAGCAGATCAACGACGAAATGAAGAAGCTGCCCGTCGACGAGATCGCCTACATCCGCGACCGCGTCCGGTTTTCGTGTCCGCCGTGCCCGATGGTACAGTCGGTCGTGCTCATGCTCAACGGCCTGATCGAGGTGAAGAATTTGCGGCTCTGACGTCCGCCCGACCCGGCGTCGCTACTTCGCAATGACGTCGTTGTCGCGGGCCAGGGCGGCCGCCGGGGCGATCTCCGGGGCGCGGTCGAGGGTGTTCTGCGCGACGGTGTTGCCCCGCCCGCCGGTGACCTGGAGCGACGGCGCGGGATTGGGGGCCCGGTCATCACGGATCAGCCAGCCGCTGACACGGCTCAGGGTGGTGTTCCGAAGACGCAGGCCCACGCCGTCGGAATCGAGCACGCTGCCGCCCGTGGCGTTGAAGCGCGTGCAATCCTCGAGCGATATCGCGGCCTCGTGGTGGCGCACGCCGCTCACGTGCAGCCCGGTCAGCGTGCAGTCGCGCGAGCCGCGGAACGCGATCCCCCCGCGCGCGGACGTGCGGGTGTATTCATAACGTGGATTCCGGTCGAAGGCGTTCGGGCCGACCACCACGTGGGAGGAATCCTCCACCAGCAGGTCGTGGGCAAAGCCCATCCAGAAGGTGTTGCCGGTGACGGTGACGCCCCGCACGTGACGGAGGTGCACATTCACCTGCACGTCGCTGAGGACGTTCCCGGTGATCGTGACGTGGCCCTCGTTCGTCGGCGCCCGGTTCGTCCGGCTGGTGATGCCGGCGCCCAGGACGCGGATGTTGGCGGAGTCGGGGCTCGGATGGTTGTGCTGGATCGTGCATCCCGTGATCGCAACTTCGCCCACGCTGCCATCGGTGGAATCGATGAGCACGTTGGCCGTGGCCGGGGCGCCGGGTTCCATGTTCGACTCGATGTCGCAGTTGCCGATGTGGAGATTGCGGACGTTGCCGCCGCGGACCACGACACCGCCGCCGGCGTTGTAGCTGAGGTGCGAGCCCGTGATGTTGCTCTGGTGGAGGTCGACGGCATCGTAGAAGATGCCGATGCCGCGATTGTGATAGAGGTGCACGTCGCTGATCAGGACATTGCGGTTGCGGTCGTGGAGGCGGATGGCGTGGCGGGCCTCCCGGACGACGACGGCGCGCAAGGTGAGCTGCATGGTGCCCCGGGCGGCGATGCCATCGGCCTCGGGATGGGCGCCGACGATCTCGAGCCCCGTGACGCCCGGCGAGCGCTGGCGTTCCCAGACGTTGGGTTTGAACTGGGCGGGTGCGGCGGAGCCGGCGTGGGTGCCGATGAACTGGAAGGCCGGGCCCGCGCCGGCCATGACGATGCGCGCCGTGGCGTCGCCGGAGAGCACGACGTAGCCGGTCTGGTCGAGGTCGATGGTCACCGTCCGCGTGAGCTTGTAGCTGCCGGTGGGAAAGCTGACCGTCCCGCCGGCAGCGACGGCCTTCTGGATGGCGGCCGTATCGTCGGCCTGGCCGTCGCCGCGGGCACCGAGCGATTTCACGTCGGCGGCGAACGCCGGAGTGAGCCCGAGCACCAGCCCGAGGGAAAGCAACGCGGGGGTAAGGCGACGGACGAAGTGCATGCAGGAGGTAGGCACAAAGCCACGCGGAAGGTCACGCCTTTCCGCCGGCGCGGACGACTCGGGGATCGACTCCACCGCGGCGTGGCGTACGGGTGATGGGGCATGAGCACCCCGGTTTCACGACGACGGTTCATCGCAGCGGCAGCAGGCGGGCTGGCGCTCCTGACACCACGGCGGCTCCCGGCGCAAGCGAGGGACGTGCTGCCGCGAACCCGGGCAGTGCTTCGCAGCGGGATGGAGCGCGGGCTGCATCTCGGCGCCCAGATTTGCGTCCTTCACGACGGTCGCACCGTCGCCGACTTCGGGCTGGGCGAGGCCCGGCCGGGGGTGCCGATGACGGCCGACACCCTCATGACCTGGTACTCGTCGACGAAGCCGCTGACCTCGCTTTGCGTGGGGCAATGCTGGGAGCGCGGGCGGCTGCAGCTCGACGACCCGGTCGCGCGGCACGTCCCGGAGTTCGCCCAGCACGGCAAGGACCGCATCACGATCCGGCAGGTGCTCACGCACACCAGCGGATTTCCCAACGCCGACCTCGCCACGCGTTTCCAGCGGCCCTGGGCGGAGGTCATCGCCGCGATCTGCGCCGCCCGGATCGAGGACGGCTGGGAGGTGGGGCGCCACGCGCAGTACCACCCGACGTCGGGGATGCAGATCCTCGGCGAAGTGGTCGCGCGCGTCAGCGGGATGCCCTTCGACCGCTACATCCGGACCCAGCTCTTCGAACCGCTCGGGATGAAGGACAGCTGGGTCGGCATGCCGGCCACCGTGTATCGGAATTATGGTGACCGCATGGGCACGATGATGAACACCGACGGGGCCAGGCCTGTCCCCGCGGAGCACTATGCGGACATCGGGCAGGAGGGCTGGGCGACCGTCTGCGTGCCGGGCGGCAATGGCCACGGGCCGATGCGCGAGCTGGCCCGTTTCTACGAGATGATGCGGCAGGGCGGCACGCTTGATGGCCGGCGTGTGCTGGCAACCAGCACGGTGAGCGAGTTCACCCGCGTGCACCGTCCGGACGCGCCGAACTTCAAGGGCAAGGCCGGGACGACGGCCCCGGCGTGGGGGCTTGGCATCAGCCGCCAGCGCGGCGTCGGCGGGCCGCATTGTTCGCCTTCGACCTTCGGACACGGCGGGTCGCTGTCCTCCCTTGCCTTTTGCGACGTGGACAAGCGCGTCGTGGCGGCCTTCGTCTGCAATGGCCGTCCGCGGCAGGCGGACCACGCCGCCCGCGTCCGGGCGATCGCGGCGGCGGTGTACGAGGACCTGGGCCTGGCGCAGGCCTGACCCGAGCGATGCCGAAGCGTTCGGCTCCGGCCGAGGCACAGCGGGCGCGGACAACAGGCCGCAGGCGGGAAGGCAGCCCGTTTCTGATCGACGCGGGCAGGATGCTCGCGCCACGTCGGCGAGCCACGTCCGCGGAGCGGGGAACCAACGCTCGCTACCGGGCGGAGTCGTCGGGCACGAGCCCGTTGAGATAGCGCTCGAGCTGCGTGTAGCCGCCCGGCGCGAGGGCATTGCGGTCGGCGGGATTCTTGGGATCGAGCCCCTGGGCGATTTCCCAGTGGTCCGGCATGCCATCGCGATCGGAGTCGACGGGCGCGACCGCGGCCGGCACTGCGGGCCAGCCTCCGACTTCACGCTGCGAATCAATCACCCGACCGCGCCGCTGACGCACGTCGTCGATCACGCGCGCATCGACCGCATCGCGACGCAGTGAAGCTCCCGCGCGGGCCAGAACGAGTTCGGCAGCCACGGCGGCAGTCTGTGTGGTCGGGAGCGCAGCGCCGAGGTCGGCCGGCGCCGGAACACGCCAGTCGGCGAGCGTACCGGCATAGGCATAATTGCCCTGCGGCTTCAGCCAGCGCTTGAAGTCGAGCGCGGCGTAGTTGTCGCGGGTGAGATCGTCGCGGCCTTCGAAGACATTCCCGCTCATGTAACCACGCGCGAGATCCGGCAGGCTGCCCTTCATCGCGATCGGCAGCGTCTCGAGTTTTGTCATCGGCCCCGGGCGCCAGACGTTGTTGATGCAGTTGATGAAGTGGTCGGCGAAGTTCGCCGTCCCCGGACTGCTCCAATTGTAGATCAGATTATTCCTAAAATCCACGATGTAGCGCGGCGGTTCCTTCGCGCTGCCGAGCGAAGGATGCCGGTCGCGGCAGGTGGAAATCAGATTGTGGTGCAGCGTGATCGGACCGGAGAGATCGCGATAGGACGCGCCCATCGCGTGCGCACCCTTGTTGTGCAGGCTGCGATTGAGCGCCTCGCTGATGATGCTCCACTGCAGCGTGAAGTTGCCTCCGCGCCGGAGGTCGTGGGTCCCGTCGATCGCCCAGCTCAGGGAGCAATGATCGAAGATGACGCGATCGATGTCGTCGGTCATCAGCGTGTCGTCGGCCCCTTTCGCGTTGGGCGGCTTATACTCGTCGCCGAGCCGGAAGCGCACGTAGCGCACCACGACGTCGGTCACCTTGCGCAGTTGCGTCGAGTAGTCGCAGATCGTGATGCCGTCGCCCGGCGCGGACTGGCCCGCGAGGGTGAGAAACGACTTGTCGATTGGCAGCGCGCTCCGGAGCCGGATGAGTCCCGCCACTTCGAACACGATCGTGCGGGGGCCGGTGGCGGTGGCGATCCCGTGGCGAAGTGAGCCGGGTCCGGAGTCGGCGAGCGTGGTGACGTGGTAGACGTCACCGCCGCGACCGCCACGCGCGAGCCGGCCGAAGCCCTCGGCACCAGGAAACGCCGGCAATGGCTCCGCGGCGGCGAACACCGCGGCCACATTGAGGACGAGAAACGCGGCCGCGCGATACACGTTCATCGGTCAGGGGATCTGCCTAGCACCGGGCCGCCCCACTCCTTACGGCACGGCCGCGGGTGCCGCGGCCGGAGCGGGATCGGGCGCGGGTGCGGGTGCGGCCTTCTTCACCATCGGGTGCTCCTTCAGGATTTCCTCCACCAGGTAGAAATTCGCGCGGTCCTTGGTGGCCTCGCGCACGCGCCGCACCGCCTCGGATGAGATGAGTTCGCCGTCGTTGCCGAAGGACTGGCGCACATAGCTCATCACGGCGGCGAGCTCGTTGTCGTTGAGCATCCCGCCGAAGCCCATCATCGGCGGCACGCCCTTGCTCGGATCGAAGTGCTGGCCGGCGACGTCCATCGGCCCCCAGATGCCCTTGAGCACAATCTTGATCAGGCGTTCGTCATCGTCGAGCCACTCGCTCTTCGCCAGCGGCGGGTAGATGTTCGGCAGGCCTTCACCGTTGGCCTGGTGGCAGGTCGCGCAGTGGCCGTCACGGAGGTACACTTCCTGACCGATCCGGTAAACGCGGCTGTCCTCGCCGGTGAGCGGCCGCGTCGGGCCATAGCTCTTTTGCGCCTCGGACTTCGGCGGCGCGGGGAACTCGAAGGTGCCGGCGAAGAACTGCTGCGCGTTGGGATTGTCGGCGAAGTCGCCGGAGCGCAGCTGCTCGACGTCGTCCTTCAGCGTATGCTGCAGAATCAACTTCGTGACCGGTCCCATCCAGGCATCGAGCGGGAGCTTCATCGCCTCGAGCACGACGCGGGCGCCGTCGACGTTGTCGAGCCACGAGGCTGCGACGATCGCCTCGAGCCGCACCCGCGGGTGCTCGTCGCGGGCGGCCTGCAGCAGCAGCGCCGCCGCGTTCGGAATCTTGTCGTGGGCGAACCGCACCACGCTGGCCGCGGCGGCGCGGGCCTGGTGCTGTTTCGCCGCGAGGAGCTGTTTGATCAGGCCGACGTCCGGCTGGTTCTGCGCCCACGTCGCCCAGACCGCCTCGGCGAGGTGGTGCTCGTAGGCCGGATCGTTGCGGTCGAGCTTCGCCACCCACGCCCGCACCGCCGGAAGGACCTCGGCCGCGGGACGACCGCGCAACTCGCGGCGCGTACGGTAGCGGGTGCGGTATTCCGGCAGCTTGAGGTTCTCCAGCAGCTCGGGTATCGAGGCGCCGGCGACCTTGGCGGGCTTCACCAGCGGACGCGTCTGGTGCGTGATGCGATAAACCCGGCCGTGGTCGTGGTCGCGGTTCGGATCACGCGCGTTGTGCTGCATGTGCCCGATGAGCGCGTTGTGCCAGTCGATGAAATACAGCGAACCGTCGGGGGCGAACTCGAGATCCACCGGACGGTAGTTCGGGTCGTTGCCGGAAATGAGATCGCCCGCGAGCTTGCCCAGGAAGCCGGCACCGTCCTCGTTCACCGAGGCGAGGCCGATGCCGAGGAAGCCGATGCTGTTGCAGATCATGAACTGACCCTGCATCTCGTCCGGGAAGTGCCGCGAGGACACGAACTCGGCGCCGGAGGTCGGCCGCGAACGCTTCGGCACAAAGGTGCGAGTCTTGGGAATTTCGATCCCGTACGGCATCTTGGCCGACAGCGGCAGGCCCCACCAGTTGAGGCCGTCGGAGGCGTCGGAGATGTAGTTCTGCTCCCAGTAATCGAACGAGATGCCCCAGGGATTATTGTAATCCGCCTGGCTGTAGCGCTCGAGCCGGAAGCTCTTCGGGTCGAACCGCCACACGCCGCCGTCGTTGACGCGCCGCGGGCCATAGGGCGTTTCGACCTGCGAATGGAGGAACCGGCCTTCGGCGAGATAGAACGCGCCCGACGCATCCGCACAGTAGGCGGAGATCGCGTGGTGGGTGTCGTGCGTGTCGAAGCCGTGCATCAGGATCTCCATCCGGTCCGCGCGGTCGTCCTTGTTGTCGTCGATCAGCAGGCAGAGATTCGGCTCCTGCGACACGTACACGCCCTCGGGCGCGATCTCGAAACCGATCGGCAGGTGCAGACCGTCGGCAAACACCGTCTGCTTGTCCGCGCGGCCGTCGCCGTCCGTGTCCTCGAGGATGATCAACTTGTCGTTCGGCTTCGGGTCACCCGGCTTCCAGTGCGGGTACGTCGGCATCGTCGCGACCCAGAGCCGGCCGCGGTTGTCGAACGACATCTGCACGGGATTGCGCAGGTCGGGGAACTCACGCTCCGACGCGAACAGCTCCACCTTGAAGCCGTCCATCACCTTCAGGTCGCGCGCGGCCTGATCGCCCGGCTGGTAGGCGCCCGTGCCCATCGCGCCGCCGGGCTTGAAATTCGTGGGCACCGGCGGCAACACGTGCGTCGTGCTGTCGTCCACGGCGAGATCGCGCTTCCGGCCGGAGGCGACGTCGTGGATGAGCGTGTCGCGCAGCGCCATCATCTCGCGCGTCTTCTTGATTTCGTCGGGGTAATTCTGCGGGCCGTAGGGATTGTAGCGCTGGCCGTGGGTGTGGACGCCGTTCACGAGGTTGTAGTCGTTGTTCCACATCCAGTCCTTCTCCTTCACGGCTGCGTTCACGAGCGCGACGTCGGCCTCGGACTTGCGGCCCGTGGCGCCATACATGCCGTTGGCCAGGATCTCGCCGAGCTGCTGGTAACCGGCGTCGGTGGGCGCAAAGCCGTTCAGCGTGAAGGACTGCGGCGACTTGCCGTAGCGCTCGAGTGTCGGACGGAAGAAATCGATGAACGTGAGCGCATGCCGGCCCGCGACGCGCTCGATCGCGTCGGCGTACAACTTGAGGTTCGCGTTCTCCTTTTCGCCGTTGGGCAGGTCGCGCGTCGCCGAGAGGTTTTCAAAGGCAATCGGCGAGACGAGGATGATCCGTGGCGCCGAGCGGCCGTTGTAGGCGAGCCCGAGGGAGTGCCGGACCCAGGCATCGAGTTCGGCCTCGAAATTGGCGACGCGCGCGGGTCCGTCGAAGGATTCGTTGTAGCCGAAGAACGCGACAATCGTGTCGGCCTTGAGATGCGTCAGCCACTGGTCGGGCGTCGGGAAAAAGCCCTTGCCGTTGTGCGAGGCGAATTCAGGCCGGAACACTTCGGCGCCGGGAAACGCCCACTGCGACACGCGCGCCGGATGGGGCCGGAACGCGGGCGTATCGCCGGGCCGGCCCATGTTGCGCACGATCAGCTTGCGGTCGGGAAAGCGGAGCTGCAGCTCCGTCTCGAGGCGGCTGTAATAGACATCACGCTCGGCGAGACCGTTGCCGAGGAAGACGACACGTTCGCCATCGTCCGGCGGGGCGACCTGCCGCGACCGGGCGGAGGTGGCCGGTCCGGGAAACGGCATGTCGGCGTGCGGCGGCGTGGGCGCCGGCTCCGCTTTCTTGGCGTTGGCGTCGGCGGTGACCGCCGCCTGCGTGCCCTGACTCTTGCCCTTCTTGCCGGGCGCCTTCTTGGGCGGCGGCGTTTCCGCCTTGGCGGCCGGCACCGCGGTAGCGTCCGTAGCGGGGCTCGACGCCGGCGCGGAAGCCGCCCAAGCGGCAGACGAAAGGAGCGAACAAACCAGGAGGGCGAGGAAGGGGCGGGTCACGGAGAAACGGTGAGCGACGTTGTTGCTCAAGTCGAGCAAGAGACCCTATCCGGGAGCGGGGGGGGCCGAGTGGGCCGAGCTAGCAAAGCGGCACAGGGGTGCGCCCCCGCCCGGGGCGGAGCCGCCCGGGGTGCGGTTTTGGG
>JAEUHA010000364.1 GCA_016793535.1 Opitutaceae bacterium
GGGCGTGATTAGGCCAACCATCCCTAGGCTCTGCCGTTAACCGTGGAGTACGCCTTTTCCGCGCATAAAGGAAGCATCCGCGTGAGCAGCGAAATCCGCGGTCAATGGGCTTGGGTGCTTTTCCGCGGAAGGAACCAAAGAAAAGTCCGATCGGAATTAGGCCGGCTCGCGGGTGGCGGCTGCCGCCCAGCGGTCCCGTTCCTGCAGCAATTGCGCGGCAATGCTCAATGCGATCTCATGCGGGTGATTGGAGCCGAACGGGAGCCCGACCGGACAATGAAACTCGGCCGCGCGTGCGGCCGGCACGCCGGCGGCGATCAATTCGCGCCGGAGGACCGCCGCCTTGGCGTCGCTGCCGATCACGCCGAGGAAGGGAAAGCTCCGCTCGAGCAGGGCGCGCTGCAGGATCGGCCGGTCGGTCGTGTGTCCCTTGGTCATGCAAAGCACAAAGGCATGCGCCGGCAATTCCGGGACCAGGTCGGCGGGTTGCTCCCGGGACAGCGTCCGCAGGTTCGCCGCCTGCGGCAGGCTGCCCAGCCATTCCGCGCGCGAGTCGCAGACCGTGAGGGAACAGGACAGGGGCAGGAGGACCGGCACCAGCGCCTGGGCGATGTGACCGGCGCCGAAGATCACAATCGGCCAGGCGGCGGTCCGGGACGCATGGGGTTCGAAGTACAGCTTTACCGTGCCACCGCAGGTCATGCCGACGTCGGCCTTCAGGCTCCAGTGCACCAGCCGCGGCTCCGCCCGGCCCCGGTCGGCGGCGGTGAGCAGCTCCTGCGCGACCGCGATCGCCTGCGCCTCCACCCGGCCGCCGCCGACGGTCCCGGCCAGCCGGCCCGCCGCGGTCACGATCATCCGGGCGCCCGCGTCCTGCGGCGTGCTGCCGACCGCCTCGACGAGCACCACGAGCACGAAGGCCGCGCCTTCGTTTTCCAGGGCGGCAAGCTGAGCGAAAAGTCCGGCGGAGTCGGCCATGAGTCGCACGCTAGGGCATCCGGATTCAGACTACACGGCGGAAACGGCGGGGTGCATTTCCGCTTTTGGCGGGGTGCCCTCACCCCGCGGGCGACGGGTTGTGGAATGCAGAGATGCGGGGTGAGGGCACCCCGCCTACAGCGGAGAAGCTCCGCACTACACCTTCTCCAGCTTCGGCCGGCCGTCTTCGACCACGAATGACGCGGGCGTCTGCAGCGGCGCGCCGCGGCGAGTGACGTAGGGCAGGGTCCGGTAATGCGTGCGCCATTGCTTTGGCGTGACCTCGCAGCTGACGTAGCCGCGTTGCCCGTTCAGGAACTTGACGAACGGATTCTCGCCGACCGTGGCTTCGCGGCCGCCGGGCACCGGGGAGCCATCGCCGCCGGAGCTGATCGACGTGCCGACGAACTCCACGCCCACGCTTTGCGACTCCAGCCGGTCGAAGTCCGCGATGAGTTCATTCGCCCAGTGGGTGTGAATGTCGCCGGTGAGCACGACCGGGTTCCGGATCTTTCGCTCGTGAAAATGCTTCAGCACGCGGCGGCGCTCGAACTCGTAGCCGGGCCACTGATCCATGCTGTGCTCGATGCCGGCGCCGGCCTTCACGTCGACGCGCGCCACCATCACCTGCTGCGCGAGAATGTTCCAGGTCGCCGCGGAGCGTTCCAGGCCGGTCGAGAGCCACTCGCGCTGCTTCGCGCCGAGCAGCGTGCCCTTCGGATCCATGAGCACGTCGGAGGGTGGCTTGCGTCCGTCACCCTGCGGCTGGTCGGTGCGGTACTGGCGCGTGTCGAGGACGTTGAAGGACGCGAGCCGTCCGTAGTTGAGCCGTCGATACAGCAGCATGTCCGGCCCCTGCGGCAGCTGCGTCCGGCGCAGCGGCATGATCTCGAAGTACGCCTGGTAGGCGGCGGCGCGGCGGCGGAGAAACTCGTCGCGGGTGGCCGGCTTGTCCGGAATGTCGCCCGCGTAGTTGTTCGCCACCTCGTGGTCATCCCACGTCACGATCCACGGCGCGGCCGCATGCGCCGCCTGCAGCGCCGGGTCGAGGCGGTAGAGCGCATAGCGCGCGCGGTAGTCGTCGAGGGTGAAGATCTCCGGGCTGTTGTGCCGCCGGATGCCGCCCTCGCGCGTGCCTCCCTCGTAGATGTAATCGCCGAGGTGCACGATCAGGTCGGGGTTTTCCCGGACCATGTGGTCGTAGGCGGTGTAGTAGCCCGACTCGTAATGCTGGCACGAGGCGAACGCGAACCGCAGCCGGTCGGGCAGCGCGTTCGCCGCGGGCAGCGTGCGGGTCCGGCCCTTGGGGCTCGTCTCGCCCGCGGCCTTGAACTGGTACCAGTACCAGCGGTCCGGCCGCAGGCCCTCGACTTCGACGTGCACGGAATGCGACCACGCGGCGTTGGCGACCACCTTGCCGGAACGGACGACGCGCGCGAGGCCCTCGTCCTCCGCCAGCACCCACGACACCTCGACGGGCGCGGGCGGCATGCCGCCGCCGGTTTCGAGCGGCCGGGGGGCAAGGCGGGTCCACAGCACGACCCCGTCGGGCGTGGGATCGCCGGAGGCCACGCCGAGGGAAAACGGATAGGCGGAAAGCCGCGGCGCCGCCGCGATCGCGCCGGCGAGCCGGGAGGTGGACAACGCGGCCGCGACGGCGAACGAGACGGCGCCGGTGACGAATGTCCGTCGGGAAACCTGCGGCGCGCCGGCGAGCGGGAAGAGGGGCGGAGGCATGCGGCGAGCAAGCGAACCACGCCGCGGGTGGTCAAGCTGGCACGGGCGGCGTCACGTCGTCGTGACGTCCGGTCGTGGGTCAGTTTCGCGGTGGGAGGGGCTTCACGCCCCGACCCGTCGAGGGATAGAGCCGCTCCCACCGATCCGGCCGGTCGCGCTCGACACAGAATCCTGACCGTCGCATCAACCCTGTCATGCGCTTCCCCAAAATTGCTATCGGTGTGCTCAGTGCGGTGCTCGGTGCCGCCACCCTGTGCCGCGCGCAGGACTACGACGTGGTGGTCTACGGCGGCACAAGCGGCGGAGTCGTGGCCGCGGTGCAGGCGAAACGGATGGGCAAGTCCGTCGTTCTCGTCGGCCCGGACAAGCACCTCGGCGGGTTGACGAGCGGGGGGCTCGGCTGGACCGACACCGGCAACAAGGCCGTGATCGGCGGGCTGTCGCGCGAGTTCTATCACCGCATCTGGAAGGCCTACGACCAGGCCTCGACCTGGCGCTGGCAGAAGAAGGAGGAGTACGGCAACAAGGGTCAGGGCACGCCCGCGATCGACGGCGAGCAGCGCACGATGTGGATCTTCGAGCCGGGCGTGGCCGAGCGCGTGTTCGATCAATGGGTGCAGGAGCTGAACATTCCCGTCGTGCGCGACGAATGGCTCGACCGCGCGAACGGCGTGAAGAAGTCCGGCGGGCGGATCACGTCGATCACGATGCTGAGCGGCAGGACCTACACCGGAAAGATGTTCATCGACGCCACCTACGAGGGCGACCTGATGGCCGCGGCCGGTGTCGACTACCACGTCGGCCGCGAGGCGAACCGCGTCTACGGCGAGGAGCACAACGGCGTGCAGACCGGCGTGCTGCACCACCGCCATCACTTCGGCGTGCTCAAGGAGAAGATCAGCCCGTACGTCGTGCCCGGCGATCCCAAGAGCGGCGTGCTGCCCCGGGTCAGCGCCGCGCACCCCGGCGTGAAAGGGGAGGGCGACAAGAAGGTCCAGGCGTACTGTTTCCGGATGTGCCTGACCGATCATCCGGAGAACCGGATTCCGTTCGCGAAGCCGGAGGGTTACGACCCGAAGCAGTACGAGTTGCTGGCGCGGATCTACGCGGCGGGCTGGACCGAGACGTTCGGGAAGTTCGACCCGATTCCGAATCGGAAGACGGACACGAACAACCACGGCCCGTTCAGCACGGACAACATCGGCATGAACTATGATTACCCGGAGGCCAGCTACGAGCGCCGGCGGCAGATCATCAAGGAGCACGAGACTTATCAGAAGGGCTGGCTCTATTTCATCACGACGGACCCGCGCGTGCCGGCGGACGTCCGCGCGAAAATGAGCCAGTGGGGCCTGCCGAAGGACGAATTCAAGGACAACGGGGGCTGGCCGCACCAGATCTATGTGCGCGAGGCGCGGCGGATGATCGGAATGTACGTGATGACCGAGAATGAACTGCGGAAGAAGAAGCCGACGCCGGACTCGGTCGGCATGGGCAGCTACACGATCGATTCCCACAACGTGCAGCGCTACATCACGCCCGAGGGCTACGTGCAGAACGAGGGCGACATCGGCGTGTCGACCGGCGGCCCGTACGAGATCGCCTACGGCGCGCTGGTGCCGAAGCGCGGCCAGGTGCAGAACCTGCTCGTTCCGGTGTGCGTCTCCAGTTCGCACATCGCCTTCGGCTCGATCCGGATGGAGCCCGTATTCATGATCCTGGGACAGTCGGCCGCGACCGCGGCCGCGCTGGCGATCGACGCGAAGCTCGCGGTGCAGGACGTGCCGTACGCGAAGCTGCAGGAACGGCTGCTGAAGGACGGGCAGATCCTGAGCCTGCCGAAGCCCTGATTCAGCTCCCGCGCAGAAACGGAAAGGCGCGGAGCCCAATCCCCGTGGATTGAAACTCCGCGCCTCGGCGTCTCTGCACGAGACGGATTGATCCGCCTGGCTTATACCCAGAGGATTTTGCTCCGGTACAAATCACTGACTTCGGCCCAAGCCTATTGACCGCTGATATCGCTGATGACGCGGATACAATGCATTATATCCGCGTCATCCGCGTGATCCGCGGTCAAGTTCAACAGCTTGGGGCGCCTGTTATTAGAACCGGCCGTTCACGCCGACCGTGACCGTGACGAAGTTGTAGATCGTACGACGGACGCGATCCTTCGTGCCGATGTAGAACTGCTGGGGCTCGTTCAGGATGTTCGAGGCGTCGAACGTGAAGTTCAGCCACGGCTTGTGCTGGTAGCCGAAGCCGACGTTCAGGGTCTTCATCGAGAAGCGGTACTGGTTCAGCGCCGGGTTGGTGGCGTTGAAGGTCGTGATGTGCTCGCCCGTGAAGTTGTACAGCAGGCGGGTGCTGTACTTTCCGTAGCGCCACGAGAGCGACGCGTTGGCGGCGTGCGGGATGAAGTTCTGCACTTCGCGACGCGTCAGGTAACGGGTGCCCTCGCGGGTGCCGTGCGTGTCGATCCAGGTGTAGTTGTACGACGCGCTCAGGCCCTTGAGCAGACCGGGCAGGAAGGTGAACTGCTGCTGGTAGGCGAACTCCCAACCCTGCGCCACGGCCGTGCCACCGTTGATGTTGGTGCGCTCCGTCCAGCCCGAGTACTGGCCGTTGTAGCCGTTGTCGAGGCCGTCGGCGATCGTGCCAACGTCGGCCGTGATGATGAAGTCCTTGATGTCCTTGTGGAACCAGCCGATCGTGAGGCTGCCGACGGGTTCGAAGTAGTACTCGATCGTGGCGTCCCAGTTCGTCGCGGTGTAGGGTCCGAGGCCGGGGTTGTTCGCCGTGACGGTCTGGGTGTTCTCGTTGGGCGTCTCGCCGGGCAGCAGGTTGGCGATCGGCGGGCGGCCGTAGCTGGTCGAGTAGCTGGTGCGCACCTTGAAGTTCGACGTGATGTCATAGAACGCATGCACGCTCGGGAACGCCTTGTTGTACTTGCCCGGATTGAGGCGGTAGTTGTTTTCGTAATCGCGGCGCGCGGAACCGATCGGGTCGGCCAGCTGCTGGGCCGCGGTGCTGAGCACCCGGCTGCGTACGAAGCCGCGGGCGAGCGTCTCGGTGGTCTCCCAGCGGACGCCGCCGAGGTAGCCGGCGCGGGCAAGGAACCCGTCGCGTCCGACGCGACCCTGCGCCATCAGGTACGTGGCGGTGACCTCTTCATCCACGCCGCGGTCCGCGAGGAATTTCTGTGACTCGTTGTAATACATGTCCTCGACCCAGAGCGCCGGATTGTTCGGACGGCCGTCGGTGGTGAACATGTGCGACTGCCAGACCGGTATGGCGCGGCCGGTCTTGATGCGGTCGTAGCTGACGTAGTTCGGGTCGTGGGGGAGCGCCGGGCCATCGTTGACGTAGCTCCAGCGGTGACGGTCCTTGCCCCATTCCCGCATGTGCAGTTCCCGCCAGTGGAAGCCCGTCTTCACGTTGGTCGGCGCAGAAAGGAAGGGGAGCTTGTAGCGGACGTCGATGCGTGCCTGGTTCAGCTGCTGGTCGTTTTCGTTGCGCTGCTGCACGAGGCCATCGGTGTTGCGCGGCCGGTAGTTCTTCGGGTCGGTGAAGTCCGGGCCGCCGTTCTGGCGAAACTCGGGATGCTCCCGGTTCTTCGACAGGTCGAGGATCCAGCCGGCGCCGCCGAAGACCCACGGCGTGCCGGGCGTCTGGCGGGCCGGATCCATCAGGCGCATGTTGAGGGTGCCGCCCTTGCCATTGCCGTTGTTGAGGTGCGTCGTGGCGATGCTGCCGCCATATTCGATGAGGAGGTTGCCGCGGTTGTACTCGGCGCTGGTGTCGAGGCGACGCATGCGCACGTAGTAGTTGAGCGGGCCGTCCATCGTGACGTCGATGTTCGCCGCGTTGGCGGCGGAGGAGGCCGGGGTGCCCCAGCCGGGGACGGTGGTGATCGGACGGACCACGGTGATGTTTTCGTCGAAGGCACCGGCGACGATGCCGGTGTTGGTGGCGTTCGGCACCGTGGTCGCGCTGCCGGTAAAGGCTCGGACCGTGACGCGGCGGCGCATCCGCTCGAAGTTGTCGTTGCCCGTGACACCGACGGAGAACTTGGCGTACTCGGACAACTTGTAGTCCGCCTTGAGGTTGAGGCTCATCTGCTTCCGGTTGTTGATGTTGTCCCAGGTCTGGTAGTCCCAGATGGGCGCCGGACCGGTCGCGATGTTGGTGTAGTCCATGATGTTCGCCCAGCCACCGACGGCGTTCTCGGAGTAGAAGAGGTTGGCCGAGACGCCGAGGTTGCGGCTGTCGCCGAACACGCTGAACACCTGCTGATGGGCGATGTTGAGCACCGGGTGCGCACGGTGCTGGGAGCGCAGCGGCGTCTGCTCGAAGAACGACGGCGCCATGCGCGTGCTGAAGTTGTACGTCGTACGCCGGTCTTCCCGCATCATGAAGGTCGAGCGAGTCTTGAAATTGACCGTGCCGCCGAGCGAGTCGGCGCCCTTGTCGGGCGTGTGGCCCTTGATGAGTTCGAGGGCGTCGAACATCGTGCCCGTGATACTCTGCAGCTCGAAGCTGCGGTTCGTGCCGAGCGTGGTCATCGATGCGCCGTCGACCGTGACGTTGTTGAGCGTCGGATCCATGCCGCGCATGTTGAAGCGGTAGGCGAGGCCTTCGTCGGTCGGGCTGCCGGCGACGCCGGGCAGGCGCATCACGACTTCACCGGCGCTCATGTTGGGCAGGTAGCCGAAGGAGTCCATGGCGATGACGTCCTTCACGTTGTCGGCGTTCTTCTTTTCCGTGATCATTGCGGCGTTGCCTTCGCGTTCGCCGGTGACCTTGAAGGTCTCGAGCTTGTAGATGCCCGAGGTGAGCTCGAAATTCCGCACCGCGCGGCCGCCGGCGGCGACGGTCAGCGTGGCCTTGGCCGTGTCGAGGCCGATGTACGATACGACCACCTCGTGGTTGCCGGTCGGCACGCCGTTGATCGCGAACTGGCCGATGCCGTCGGTGAGTGCACGAAGCCCGAGGGAAGGAATCTCCACGCGGGCGCCTTCGAGCATGTTGCCGGTGGCGAGATTGCTGACGTTGCCGGTGATGGTCCCGGTGTCCGCCGCCAGCGCGGAGTGACTGAGCAGCGCGGCCCAGAGGGCCGTCACGACAATAACAAGCGAGCGCAGCGGAGACGCGCAGCGCGTCCCGGAGGTGTTGGTTTGCATCAGGGGGTGTTCGGTAGGGTTGGCTGGGCACGCCCGACAAGGGTCCAATCAGGGCAATCCGAGGGGTCGGGCGAGGGTACGATCGGGGGAG
>JAEUHA010000695.1 GCA_016793535.1 Opitutaceae bacterium
TCACCTCCGGCAAACCGCCGTTGTCGCTGCAGAACCAGACCAGCGTGTTCTCCGCGAGGCCGAGATCGCGGAGACCTTTCCGCAGCGCCCCGATGCTGCGATCCATCGCGACCAGCTCGCCGTAGTGATGCTGCGAGTTCAGATCGAGGGCGGCGAAGGGGGCGCGATCGGCCTCGGACGCGATCATCGGGGCGTGCGGCGAACCGTACCAGATGACGGAGAACGTGGGTTTACCCGTCCCCCGGCTTTTCGCGATGAACTTCAGGGCCTCATCGACGATGATCTCGGAGGAGTCGCCCTTGAACTCCTCGAACCGACCCTTCCGGCTCATGAGCGGATCGCGATCGAAGAAATTCGTCATCGAAAGCCATTCGTCGAAGCCCGCCGCGCCCGGTCCATACTCGTCGCCCGCCAGGATCGGCGCCCCCGGTCCGCTGTACCCATTGAGGTGCCACTTGCCGAAGTGTCCCGTCGCGTAGCCGGCGTCGCGCAAGGCCCGCGCGATCGTCTTCTCCTGCCGCCGCAACGCGTAGCCGTGATTTTGCACGCCGGTGCGGTCGTTGGAGCGGCCCGTCATCACAGTCGCGCGCGTCGGCGAACAATTGGGTGCCCCGGCATAGAACCGGTCGAATCGCAGGCCGGCGGCCGCCATCGCATCGAGGTGCGGCGTCTTGAGGACCGGGTGACCGTAGTAGCTGGTCTGCGCCCAACCCATGTCGTCGGCCATCACCAGCACGATGTGCGGCCGGGAGAGATCCGCGCCCGCAGCCGCAACCGCGTTCGCCAACACCACGGGCAAGGCCAGGAAGAAAACGAGACGGTGCAGCATAGTCATGACGATGGGGTCCGCCGAGGGTCAGCGCGCCACCGGCACCGGTCAAGTGGGTCTCGTGCCGATTCTGCGAGCGACTTCACGCTGCGACTTCACGGGAGACGGATCGCGCGGTCGCGGCGTGACGCGGGTCCCGCACCTGCCGTCCAGACTCGGTAAAACCTGCGGTAAGGACTCGCAAAATTCGCATTCCTCCCGATGATACCCCACGTCATCCCTGCGATGCTTCGACCGATTCCAGTCCTTGCCTTTTTCCTCGCCCTGGCCCGGGCAGCGCTTGCCCAGCCGGCGGATGCGCCGATCCTCCCGCTCGATGAATTGAAGCCCGGCCTGAAGGGCGAAGTGTGGACGGTGTTCCGCGGGACCGAGCCCGAGTCGTTCAGCGTGGAAGTGACCGGCATCCTGCGCAACGCCCTCGGCCCGGGCAAATCGCTCATCGTATGCGAGCTCACCGACCCGCGGGTGCAGAAGATGGGCGCCGTGGCCGGCATGAGCGGCAGCCCCCTTTACATCGACGGCAAGTTCGTCGGCGCGCTCAGCTACCAGATTCAGCGCTTTGAGACGGTCCGGCACGCCGGCTTCACCCCGGCCGCCGACCTCGAGGAAGTGAAGCAGAAGGCGGCGCAACCCTCGACCGGCCTGGTCTCCGCGCCGGTCCGCGATTCTCTCGACGCACCCTTCCGGGCCCTCCAGCCGGTCTTCACCTTGGGCGGCCTGAGCCCGGCGGTCGCGGAGTTGTTCGCCCCCCAGTTTGCAGCGCTTGGCCTGAACGCGACCGCGCTCGGCGGCAGCACCCAGAGCGGCGCAACCGAGACGGGCGCCAAACTCGCGACTGCCGCCCAAGCGGGCGCGAAGCCCACGCTCCGTCCGGGCGGCGCCGTCGCCGTCGCCCTCGCCACGGGCGACATCACCCTTGCGGGCACGGGAACGGTCTCGCGGGTCGACGGCCCGCGCGTCACGGCCTTCGGCCATCCCATGCTCTCGCTCGGCGAAGTCGCGCTGCCGATGTGCACCGCCGACATCATCACCATCCTTCCCTCGCAGATGAGTTCGGTGAAGATCGCCAACACCGGCGCGGTCGTCGGGACGATCACCCAGGACCGGCTCTCCGCCGTCACCGGCACGCTCGGCGCGGGTCCGGAGATGATCCGGGTCGAAGTCTCGGTCAACCCGATCCGCGGCACGCCCCGCACGCTGAAGTTCAATGTCGCGCGCCAGCAACAGCTCACCCCCAGGATCGTCGCCGCCGGCGTCAGCCAGGCGATCATCGGTTCGAACGACGGCGGTCTCGCCAATGGCTTCCGCCTGAAGAGCGACGTCCGGTTCCCCGCCATGGGCGCCCTCGCCTACGAGACGATCTACTCCGGCCCCCAGGGCTTCGCGCAGGGCCTTAACGAGTTCATCCAGGGCCTCGCTGCGAACCTGCAGAACCCGTACGCGAAGACGTTCCCCGAGCACGTGTCGTTCTCCATCGAGCCGCTCGAAACGAATCCCGCCGTCACCCTCGACCTGTTCCAGCTTTCCCGCAGCACGGCATCCGCCGGTGACACCGTGCAGGCCACGATCGCCTGGCGCGACTGGCAGGGCGCCGCGCATCGCGAGACCATCAACCTGGCGATCGACCCGGCGTGGACCGGCAAGCAGCTCGAAGTGATCCTGGCGCCCGGACGGGCAATGGACCAGCTGACCGGACGGCCGCGCACCATCGCCGCTTCCGAGCTGCGGAGTTTCGAAGCCTACCTCGCCGCGATGCGCGATGACCGCCCGACGGACGGCGTCACGATCGCCGTGGTCGAGAAGGCCTCGCTCTTCACCGACCAGACCGTCGCCACGCCGGACACCCCCGGTTCGATCGAGCGGATCGCCCGCGCGTCCGACGAAGCGCGGTTCCGGCGCCGCGACGCCCTGTTGCCGTTGTGGGAAACCCAGCTGCTCGCGGGCAAGCTGCTGAACGCAACCGTGCGCCGGCCCCTGGTCGTCGTCGACTGACGTCACGCCGTGCCGGCGGCTCGTCTTGGTCGCCCAGGCCTCCGCGTTCAGCGCCGAATTCGCGTCCTTCTCGCCTTCGCGCGAGCCGCCTTGCTTTTCCGCCCCAATCGCTTCCGTGTTGCAGACGTGTCACGACGTTTCCTGCTCCCGCTCGCGCTTTCGCTGGGCTGCCTGGCCAGTGCGATCGCCGATCCCCTCTCCAAGAAGATCGACATCGATTTCTTCCGCGATGTCCCGAGCCGTAACCTGAAGGGACTCGCCACCCGTTCCGACGGGCGCCTCGTGTCCGGTCCCGTCGTGCGCGAACTCACCGGCCAGGCGCCAGCCGAGCTGATGTGGACGCTCGAGCCCGACCGCGAGTCCGGCACCTGGCTCGTCGGCTCCGGTCCCGACGGCCGCATCTTCGAGCTGACCGTCGATGCCGCCGCCACGTCGTTCACCAGCCGGGAACTGGCCAAGCTCGACGACCCGCAGGTCTTCGCCCTCAAGCGCCTCCCGGACGGCGCCGTGCTCGCGGGCACCTCGCCCAAAGGCGGACTCTATCTGCTGCGGGAGGGCCAGCCCGTCGCGCGCGTCGGCCTGCCGGTCGACTCCGTGTTCGATCTGCTGGTCGTCGACCCGAACACCGTGCTCGTCGCCACCGGCAATCCGGGCCGCATCTACCGGATCGACGTGAACGCCTTCGCCGCCCGCGGTCTCACCCTGGACAAGGTCACCGACCGCGCGAAGCTGGCGGACCGCGGGATCACGCTCTTCGGTGAGATCCGCGACCGGAACGTGCGCCGGATCGCCGCCCTGCCCGACGGACGGATCGTGGCGGGCTCCGCCCCCAAGGGCAACGTGTACACCTTTGCGCGCGAGGGCGGCGCGCCGGTGATCCTGCAGGAGAATCGGGATGCCGAGGTGACCGACCTCCTGCCCCAGCCCAACGGCGACCTGTACGCGGCCATCGTCTTTTCCTCCACCAGCAACGAGTCACGCCTCACGCCCCCGCCGTCCGCGGCGAAAGCCGGCGCCAAGGACGAACCGCCGCCCCCGCCGCCCGCGCAGGTCGAGCGCTTCGGCGGCCGCAGCTCGGTGATCTGGTTCCCCGCGCAGGGCTTCCCCGAGATCCTCACGGCGCGCGCCAACACCGCGTTTTACCGGCTGCAGCGCCGCGGCGATCTCCTGCTGATCTCCGGCGGCGAACAGGGCGAGCTGCTGGGCTACGACCTCAAGGCGCGGCTCTCGGTCACCTTCGCGGGCAGCCTTTCCTCGCAGCTCAACGGCTTTGCGCCGCTGGCCGGCGGTGCGGCCGACGCGCCGCCTTCGCGCTTCCTGCTCCTGCGCAACAACGCCCCCGGACTCGCCGTGCTCGACTTCGCGGCCGGCGGCGAGCGCGAGGCCGAAACCCGGCGGCTCGACCTGGCCACGGCTTCGCGGCTCGGCGCGCTGCGGTTCAGCCGTCTCCGCGACCTCGGGGACACCGGCCTCA